>NZ_SOFA01000046.1:0-79240 GCF_004402835.1 Cryobacterium sp. Sr3
CACGCCGTTTTCCTGCCCCTTGAGTTTCTGTTCCTAGACAGTCAGAAACCTAGACAGGAAGCGGCGTGCGGCCGTTAAGGCGCTCCGAAACACCCACAGATGAAGCAGGAGAGCCAAAAATCCGCCCGAAATGCAGTTTCACACGAGAATCTCCGTCGAATTGGTTCGAGACTGAACTCGGCGCTCCGCGGATGATGAACAGCCTCTCCACCGCCGTCGCGCTCGTGTTCAGTCGGACTGGCCGACGCGAAGACCGGATATTACGCCCGGCAGGACCCCGTCTGGCTGGCCACCTTCCTCAAGGCCGCGCCCGGACGATCCATCAACGACGAGGTCGTCTTCGACCACCTTGACGTGTTCGGATGGAGCGATGGCGAACGGCGAGAGATCGACGACCACCACACCCTTCAGCTGGTCGACGTCGCCACTGCGACCGGGGCGTGGAACACGATGAGGGATGTCGACGCGCCCGCGGCACCAGAAGATCTCAGCAACGCCCTCGACTGCAACCCGATCGCACGTCACTCCCTCGACGCCTTCTCCCCCTCGGCCTGACAGTCGACGTGCCATCCGCGACGAACCAAAAGCAGCGAATAGACGGACCACCATTGCAATGCGGTCGACTCAATCGAACCATTTCCCGAAGGACTTCGGGCGTTGCTCTCCGAACCAGGCCTGTCCGTCGACGATGACCGCGTCCGTGTGATCTGCCAGTGCGCAGCGGCACGGGCTCAGGGCAGACAACTATTCGCTGTTTCGAACTTTCCTAGTCTTCTGCGGCCCGTGATGTCGCCCAATCCAATGAGTGCCGAACCTGGGTGGCGGTGAGTCGTGTGGTGCCACCGCAGTTGGTGCACTCGTTGGCGTACGACCTGGCAAGGGGAAACAATGGCACTAAGAACAGCGTAAACTTCGTCGACTTTTTCACCACCCGCTGCTGGGCCAGAGTCCCACAATATCCGCACACAAACGAGACAACATTTATCACGGCACGATGCGCACGCGTGCCGAAGAGAAGGAACACGATCTACTTCCCCGATTGCGCGGCGGGATCGGACACGGAGTCGGACTTCTTATGTCGAGGCCGGTCGAACTCATCGGCGTCTAAACGATTCGGGATGGTCACTTTTTCGGGTTCCCTGCGGTCATACGGGACTGCGCCGGCAGATGATTGATGACGTTTGACATTGTGGTCCTTCCAGGTGCACATGGAACGGCTCGACTCTCTTCACCGCGGCCGCGGCAGTGCCGTCAATAATATGTTGGCCCGTCCCATCCGAGGGACATGCCGCAGACACCTCACTGGGTAATCTGCTGGCCGAGGCACCCGTGACCCGGCTGTTCCTGTCCGCTCCAGCGTGCTGGGACTGGGACTGGGTCATCTCAATCATGGCCGCGGTACCGGGGTGGTCACGCGTCGGTGAGCGCTCTCGGGCCCCTCTCGGCACCGCCCTCGGCCCGGAAAGCGAGCCGGCGCAAAGTCTCCACGTTTCGCATACTGATGGCCGGGTCGCGCAGGAAGGAGGGCACGAACCGGCCGGGGCCGGCGGTGGCGTCCTCGGTGATGCGCACGACGCATCCGCCACCTCGTGCCTTCACATCGAGGGCCACGTGGGACTTCCCGATCGGCCAGCCACGGGCCGTGAACAACGCGTGCCCGGGTGATTCCCACTCCAGAGCAGAGGTGGAGTCGTCGATCAGAGCCGGCCAGACGCCCACCGAGTGATGGATGGAGCTTCCGGCTGTCGGCCAGGCCGCGTCGACAGCCCGCATGCGGGAGGCTGCGACGACCCAGCTCGGGTACAGCCAGACGTCAGCGAGGACGGCGAAAACGTTCTCGGGCGGACAGCCCATGGTGCGGTAGGTCACGGCCACTGTGTCACCTATTTCTGGTTAGTCGGGGAAAGATCGGGGGCTGTGCGCACCCCGAGGTCGTGTCGAAGAGCGCTCAGGGCCGCGTACCAGCCGGCCAGGCCGTGCACGCCGGGGCCCGGCGGTGTGGATGACGAGCACAGGTACACGCCGCTCAGGGGGGTGCGCCAAGGGTCAGTGGACAGTACCGGGCGGCGCACGAGTTGGGTCAGACTCACCTCGCCGGCCGAGATGTCACCGCCGACGTAGTTGGGATTGAGCTGTTCCATCTCCGTCGCGGTGCGACCGGCGCTGGCCAGGATCGTGTCACGGAAACCCGGGGCATAGCGCTCGATCTGGCGCACGATCGCTTCGGTCTGGTCGATGGTTGAGCCGCGCGGAACATGGGTGTACGCCCAAAGAGTGTGCTGACCGGCCGGCGCGCGACTGGGGTCGGTGCGGCTGGGCTGGGACACGAGAACATACGGCTCCTCGGCGTGTCCGCCACGCGCAACGGTGTTCTCGGCTCGCCGGATCTGAGCCCGAGTGCCGCCCACGTGCACGGTGCCAGCCGCCCGCACCCCGGCAGCCTGCCAGGGCACCGGACCCGAAAGCGCGAAGTCGACCTTGGCGACGCCGTTTCCGTACCGGAAGGCGCGCAACCGTCGCGCGTAGGCGCCGGGAAGCTCGCCCTCGGCGAGTCGCAGGAGCGCACGCGGCGTCAGGTCAAGCATCACCACGCGGGCCGGCGGCAGTTCGCTCAGCCGCCGCACCTCGGTCGACGTGACGATCTCACCGCCATGAGCGAGCAGATCGTCGACCAGCGCGGTCACGATCGCGCCGCTGCCGCCGACCGGTATCGGCCAGCCGCCCGCGTGCGCATACGTGGCGAGGGTGAGGCCCGCACCGGCTGTGACGATGCTCGGCATCGACCTGATCGTATGGGCGCTGACGCCGGAGAGCAGGGCAGGCGCGGCTTCGCCCGAGAAGCGCAGGCCCCAGAGCGGGCTGCCCTGTTCGAGGGAGCGTAAGCCGAAGCGCAGCGCGGTGACCGGATGCTTCGGCAGTCGCAGGAGCTGCGCACCGGTGAACTGAGCGACCTGCTCGGCATGCGCCACGAGGGGCGCAAACAACCGCTGCCAGGCCGCGCCGTCCCTGCCCAGTTCGGCGACGGTGCGCGTCAAGCTGCGGTAGGCGAGGCCGGCGGTGCCGCCCGGCAGCGGGTGGCCGTAAGAAACCTCGGGAATTGCCAGTTCGATCCGATCCGCGAGCCCGAATCGTTGAAAGAACTCCGAAGCCAGCGCGAGTGGGTGCACGGCGGAGCAGACATCGTGGTGGAAGCCCGGCAAGGTCAGTTCTGCGGTCGCGGCGCCGCCACCGACGCCGGCGGACTTCTCGTAGACGCGCACAGAGAATCCGGCCCGGGCGAGGGTGACCGCGGCGGCGAGGCCGTTGGGCCCGGAGCCGACCACGATCGCATCAACTTCCGGCACTCCTCGGCGCGCAGTCACCATGTCACTCTCCACTCGTCATGGGAAGAGTCTTCCCTAGTGCCCTGACGTCGTTCACAGACACCATGCCGACGACAGCGATTGAGTGTCCCCGGTGCGAACAGTGTGACTGGAAATACGCAAATCTCAGGTTTTCATAAAAACTCACGGTAGTGCTGAGGTGCCTGGACTCGAACCCAAACAACTGACAGTAGTCTCGGCCGTGCGGCCCACCCGCTACAGGGGCAAAATGCCGCGGATTTCCGCGGTTTTGATGTGGCAAGTGCACGCGCTGGCACGGACGAATACGGGCCAACTCTGGTCACGCCAAGGGGTCTTCGGCGCGTTTCTGGTCACATCCTCGCGCGTGCCGTACACAGAGTGAAAGGCCTCTCATAGACCGAAGGCGGCACTGGATGCGCCGCCACATCCGTCATCGATGTGCGATTTTGTCGGCGGCTCGACGCTGGCCGGTGAGTCGAGGTACGAGACGCACGAGGATCACCATGACGACCAGCTCCACGAGGGTCTGGGTCACCACGGCCAGTGCGGCCACGGACAGGGACTCCGCTAGCGCAAGCGCCAGAGGGAGCACCACCAGGGAATTGCGGGTGGACCCGCTGAAGACGAGCGCGCGGGTCGCCGGCACGTCCAGGCGTGCGAGTCGACTCGCTGACAACCCGACGACGACCATGATGACCGGGAACGCGATGTACAGCGGCACCACCAGCAGAAGCGAGGCGATCCGCATGTCCACCGCCGCGATCTGGGATCCGATCACCACCGCCAGGGTGGCCATCATCAGCGGCACCGTAATAACCTGCAGGACGGCTTCGATTGCCCGGCCGAACCGGTGCCGACGGCCAACCCATTGAACCGTGACCGCTGCCAGCAGGGGAATCACGATCAGGACGAGGAACGCCTCGAGGAACGGCTCGGTCTCGATCATCGAGACGGTGTTCGGGCCGGCGAACAGCAGCAGGTAGATGGGAAGTAGAACAATCTGCAGAAGCATCAGCAGAGGTGTGGCCGCCAGGAGTCGTTCACGTGCCCCGCCGGCCAGACCGGTGAACCCGATCACATAGTCGACACACGGAGTCAGCAGCACGAGCGGGGCACCGAGGAGCAGTGCCCGGGCGCCGGCAACGAATCGTGACGGGCCGAACGCGACCACCGGAACGACGATGAAGTCGACGGCAATCGCGGTGCCCAGAAAACGGATGTCCACAATCCGCCGGCGCTCCATCCACCGCACGGGTCCCGCCATCGTGTATACGCACAACCCCCTTACCCTCGCGTCGGATGGGCCGATGTCCGACTCCCGGCGGTGAGCGAAGAAGGATCCACCTTGAGCGCTATCATCGTTTAATGACGATCAAATCTTCGGTTCTGTCCGATGGGTGCGAGCAACGCAATCCTGCGGCGGCGCTGTTCCACTCCCTCAGTGACCCAGCCCGGTTGAGCATTGTGAAGCGAATGGCCGGCGGCGAGGTACGGGTCAGTGACCTTACCGACGAGCTGGGCCTCGCCCAGTCCACGGTTTCGGCGCACGTTGCGTGCCTGCGTGAGTGCGGCCTGGTGGAAGGCCGTATGCAGGGCCGCAGCGTGTACTACTCGCTGTCTCGTCAGGAGCTGATTGACATGCTCGCCCAGGCCGAGGTTCTACTCGCCGCAACCGGCAACGCGGTCAGCCTGTGCCCGATCTACGGCACCGGCAGTACCGGCGTCCCCCTGACAAAGAAGCGCACACCATGAGTGCTGCCTGCGGTTGCAGCGACGAGAAAAACGGGACCAAGGCATCCGAAGAGGAGGAGACCGCCAGTTTCTGGCAGGTGAGCGAGATCCGGGCGGCGGCAGCCTCCGGTGCACTTCTCCTTGCCGCGTGGATCGTCTCGCTGACCGGCGGCCCCCAGGGGCTGCTGCTACCGCTGGAAATCATGGCGCTTCTGATTGCCGCCTGGACATTTGTTCCGTCCACCCTCCGACGACTGCTCAAAGGTAAAATCGGGGTCGGTACACTGATGACGATCGCCGCCGCCGGCGCGGTCGCGCTCGGGCAGTTCGAGGAAGCAGCGATGCTGGCATTCCTCTACGCGATCTCGGAAGGGCTTGAGGAATACTCCCTGGCGAAAACCCGCCGCGGTCTGCGCGCACTGCTGGACCTGGTCCCGGTTGAGGCGATCGTCCTGCGCGACGGCGCCGAGGTCACCGTCGCCCTGTCAGCACTCACCCCCGGCGACCGCATGGTCGTCCGGCCCGGGGAACGTCTAGCCACCGACGGGAGGATCATCATCGGCCGCACGTCCTTGGACACCTCTGCGCTCACCGGAGAGTCCGTCCCCGTCGAGGCGGGACCGGGAACCGAGGTCTATGCCGGGTCCATCAACGGCACAGGCCCGCTCGAAGTTGAGGTCACCAGCACCGCTGAGAACAACTCGGTGGCCAGGGTCGTTCAGATCGTGGAGGCCGAGCAGTCCCGCAAGGGGCCCGGTCAGCGGCTGGCCGACTCGATCGCCAGCAAGCTGGTTCCGGGCATCCTGATCGTTGCAGTCCTGATCATCATCTTCGGCTTCATCGTCGGCGAACCACTGCTGTGGTTCGAACGTGCGCTCGTCGTTCTGGTCGCCGCCTCGCCCTGCGCCTTGGCCATCTCTGTCCCGGTCACCGTGGTCGCCTCCGTCGGCGCCGCCAGCCGCATGGGCGTTCTCATCAAGGGCGGGGGTGCCCTGGAAACCCTCGGCCGGATCCGCACCATCGCATTGGACAAGACCGGAACCCTCACCCGCAACAAACCCGCCGTGACCGATGTCGCCACCACCGGATCCGCTTCCAAAGACGATGTCCTCTTCCTCGCGGCCGGTCTGGAATCCCGCAGCGAACACCCCCTCGCCCACGCCATTCTCGCCGCGGCTCCGGACCGGGCGTTTGTCACCGACGTGGATACCGTCCCCGGCGCCGGCCTGGAGGGCCGGGTGGACGGGCGACGTGTACGTCTCGGCCGGCCGGGGTGGATCGATGCCGGCCCCCTGGCCGCCGACGTCCAGCGGATGCAACAGGCCGGCGCCACCGCTGTCCTCATCGAGGACAATGGGCAGGTCATCGGCGCCATCGCAGTCCGTGACGAGCTGCGTCCCGAAACCCGGCAGGTCATAGACCGGCTGAGCGCATCCGGATACACCACGGTCATGCTCACCGGCGACAACCTGGTCACCGCCACCGCCTTGGGGAAGGCTGCGGGCATCACCAAAGTCCACGCCGACCTCCGCCCCGAGGACAAAGCGGAAATCATCCGCACCCTCAAAGCCCGCCAGCCCACAGCCATGGTCGGCGACGGCGTCAACGACGCGCCGGCCCTCGCAACCGCCGACACCGGCGTCGCCATGGGCGCCATGGGCTCCGACGTCGCCATCGAAACAGCCGACATCGCCCTGATGGGCGAAGATCTGAATCACCTACCACAGGTGCTCGACCACGCGCGGAGAACCCGGAGCATCATGCTCCAGAACGTGGGCCTGTCCCTGCTGCTGATCGCCGTGCTCATTCCCCTGGCACTATTCGGCACGCTCGGCCTGGCCGCCGTGGTCCTGATCCACGAACTGGCCGAAATCGTCGTGATCGCCAACGGCGTCCGGGCGGGCCGGCTGAGCCGCACAACCGCGCTGGGAGCCGCGCAGTCCGCCCCAGCACTGGAAGCGGCAGCGTGAACGCCGAAGCCACGCTCTCGCGCGGGGTGGCCCCCGACCTGGGGTTGATCAGCATCCGGCTTCTCTACAACCCCCGCGCGTCCGCCGGGACGGCACGAGGATTCAGCGGAGACGCCAGAAACTTCATCGACCGGCTCGACAGGTGGACACTCGTAGCCTGGCCGTATCAGCCACCGCAACGTGCTCGCCCGTGTGTAACACACTGCGCATGAATGCATGGGGATGGTTGCACACTCGGCCCAGAAAGTGAGTATGTCGAGTTGGCCGTGGAGGTCTTCGCGATGCTCGCCGACGCCACGCGCATCCGGGTCATACTCGCGTTGCGGGACTCGAACTGTCGGTGAACCAACTGGCGAAAATCGTCAACAAGTCCCAGGCCGCCGTATCGCAGCATTTGGCGAAGCTGCGCCTCGCCCGCATCGTGACTACCCGGCGCGAAGGAACCCGGGTGTTCTATCGCCTCGCAAACGAGCACGCCCGCCAGCTTGTCCCCGACGCCATCTTTCAGGCCGAACACGCCCTCTATGGCGTTCCGGCCCACCACCGGCACCCGCACGACACCGCCAGCACAGACCTTGAGGTGGACGCGCATGCGTAACGTGTTGCGGAACACCGCCTACCGAAAACTGTTCAGCGCCCAGGTTGTGGCGCTGATTGGCACCGGCCTGCTCACCGTCGCACTGGGGTTCTCGCCTTCGATCTGGCCGGCGGGGATGCCGGCATCGTCCTGGGCAGCACCTTGACGATCAAGCTGCTCGCCTATGTGGGCGTCGCCCCGGTCGTGTCCGCGCTCACCAGCCACGTCCCCCGCAAGGTCCTGCTGGTGTCCTCAGATGTTCTCCGGGCCGGGGTCGCGATCTCGCTCCCGTTCGTCACCGAGGCCTGGCAGATCTACCTTCTCATTTTTGTGCTGCAGGCCGCTTCCGCGACCTTCACGCCCGCGTTCCAGGCGCTGATCCCGGATGTTCTTCCTAAGGAAAGCGAATACACGCGGGCGTTGTCGCTGTCCCGTCTGGCCTACGACCTGGAATCCCTGCTCAGTCCCATCCTGGCGGCCGCGCTCCTGACCGTGATCAGCTACCATTCCCTGTTCGTGGGAACAGCGCTCGGCTTCGTCGGCTCGGCCACACTCGTGCTCTCCACCACCCTCCCGGCGATGAGATCCACCGCAGCCGCACCGTTCGTCGACCGGCTCACTCGACGCGTGCGCGTGTTCTGGCGCACCCCGCCGCTCCGTGCACTGCTCGCGATGAACCTCGTCGTCGCCGCGTCTACCGCGATGGTGATCGTCAACACCGTCATCCTCATGCAGAACAGCCTCGAACGAACCCAGGTCGATTTCGCGATCACCCTCGCTTGCTACGGACTCGGCTCCATGCTCGTCGCCCTCAACCTGCCGCGGGTGCTGGATCGCTATCCGGATCGACGCGTGATGCTGACCAGATGCGCCATCCTCCCGAGCGGGCCCGTCGCCGTCGCGCTGCTGGTCCTGGCTAAGGACTCCGCGCCGGCCTGGCCCGGCGTGCTCACGGTCTGGTTCGTTCTCGGCGCCGCGACCGCACTGATCCTCACGCCGTCGGCCCGGCTCCTCCGCCGCTACTCCGACGACACCAACCGGCGAGGGGTCTTCGCCATCCAGTTTTCGCTCTCCCACGCCTGCTTCATCATCACCTACCCGCTGGCCGGGATCCTCGGGGCAACGCTCGGACTTGCCCCGACTGCCCTCGTCCTGGCCGCTATCGCCGTACTCGCCGGACTCGCCGGACTCGCCGGGCTCGCGGCGGTCCGGTCGTGGACATCGGCGTCAACACAGCTTCAGAAGGCCAATAGGTGAAGGACTACGGCTTCGTGTGAGTCAACATGCCTGAGACTTCGATCTGCCCTCGTGTCCCGACTGTGACGCCGACCTTGTCGAGGTGCAGGTCCGCGGTGGCGGGTCTACGTACGGTGGCCACGAGGAGCTTGCTGGTCCGGATTGTCTCCTTGCCGGTGGCGCTTGTCACCTCGGCGATCACGTCGCGGGTGCCCTCGGATTCTTCCTGCGACACCAGCCGGGAGCGCACCCGGACGGTCATCTCGCAGCCGAGCGGGGAGAACAGTTGTGCTTGTTCGAGGGCCACGTAGCCCCCCCCCCCCGGACCAGCGATGACTCGGGCGCTTCGTCTAGCTCCATGCGTTCGCCGAGGTCAGCTAGCCCACCTCGGACAACCCCGCAATGGGTGGTGCCCACGGGGCGGAGCCGGTGGCCACAAGGTACTGGTCCGAACGCATGGTTTCCTTGCTGCCGTCGTCCGAGGTGATCTCCAGTAGCGGCTCCTCCGTAGTTCCCGTGGACGTTGCGTCGCCGTGACGGAAGGCCCAATCGTATTCGGCGATCAAGTCCCCCTAATTGCTGGCCCGCATCGTGTTGACCAGAGCGCGCTTACCCTCGATTAGCTTCTTCATATCCACCGGCTCCGCAGAGGCTGCGATGCCGGGGATTCGCCTCGCATCCAAGGCAACATGGCGAGCTTCGGCGGCCGCCAACAAGGCCTTAGACGGCATACATCCCGTATTGACGCAGGTGCCTCCGATAGTTGCACGCTCGACCACTACCACTTGCTTGCCAAGCCTGGTCGCCAGGATCGCGGCCGCGAATGCTGCACCACCGGAACCGATGATCGCCAAGTCAAAGTCGGTCGGCGTGTTTTTACACATGAATCCTCCAAGTGCTTTCAATCGGCAATCGCGCTGCCGCCGCGCAGTGCGGTGTGCACGGACCTCAAGTCTCGACCTTCCTCACGGCTGGAAGGTCAAGCCGGACCACGAGTCCGGTCATGGCAGGAGCACAGGGTGCGCATAGGAGGAACGGCTGATGTGGCCGGGATGACGGCGAAAACGCTGCGCTATGTCGAGGATCGAGGCTTGCTTCCTCCGCCGGACAGGATGCGATCCTGACGAGATCTGCAGCTACCTGAAGACCTCGCGTCGAACACATTGACCGTGCCATGGGCTGCGGGACCAGCGGCATCGGAGAGCATGTGCTCTGACCGCCGGTCGCCGCGACCGCATCAGCAGCCGATGCGCAGGCGCGTTTTTGCTCAGGCCTGTATAGAAAGCAGTATTATCGTAAATAATACAATTCGACAAATCATGGTCTCGCTGAGGGTCCGTCCGAAGAGACAACGGCATGAGTGACGGGAATGCAATGAACGGAAGACGTGCAGTGGCCATGGGCGCGATCCCCCTGGTCATCGTGGCGGCCGCGACGGCAATTCTGATGACCACAACCGATGACCCGGAGGCCCGGGTAGCCATGCATGAGGTCTCGTGACTGGAACGGTCTGGGTCGCCAACGAAGATGGCGCCAGCCTGACAGCCATCGACGCGGCCTCGAACAAGGTCGCAACCACCCTGACCGGTCTTAAGAGCCCACACAATGTGCAGGCGACAGCCGATGGGGAGTCCGTGTGGGCCGTCAGTGGATCCACGTCTATGGCGATCAAGCTCGACGCATCTACGTTGGCTGTGACGGGAATGGTCGCCACCGGCGCCATGCCTGCTCACGTTGTCGTCACTCCGGATCTCACGACGAGTTACACAACCAATAACGCTGACGACACCGTGACGGCAGTCAATGCCTCGACGATGCAGTCGGTGGCCACCATCCCCGTCGGGACAGGCCCACACGGGCTCCGGCCAAGCCCCGATGGAAAATGGATTTACGTCGCCAACATCGGCGGAACGATTCTGGGCGTCGTCGATACCGCAACTAACTCACAGGTCGCAGAGATTGAGGTCGGCGCGGCGCCCGCCCAAGTGGCATTCTCGCCGGACGGACGCTTCGGGTACGCCGCGCTCAGTGGGGAAAATGCCGTTGCCAAGGTAGACGTGGCCACCCGCAAGCTGATCGGAAAGACCGCGGTCGGCTCAAGACCGATCCAGACGTTCGTGAGCCCGGACAACAAGTACCTATTGTTATCAACCAGGGCACCGACGACGAACCATGCACAACAGTCTCGATCCTGAGTGTCGATACATTCAAGGTTGTGAAGAGCGTGAAGACGGGCGACGGCGCCCACGGCGTCGTCATTGACCCCTCCAGCCGACACGCGTACGTCACCAACATGGCTGCAGACACGGTCGCCGTCCTCGATCTGAAGTCGCTCACCGTTGTGGCACGTATCCCGGTCGGATCCACACCAAATGGAATCAGCTTCTCAACGCAAACCGTCGAACCGTCCCCGGAAACAAAGTTGGAGCTTCCGGTGGTTTCTGGCGACTCCTCGACGATGAAGCACCAGGCACTTTCAGGCGCTGACGGCGCAGTGCGCATGGGGGAGGTTAGGAGCGAACCAATCGTGCGATTGCGATTGAAGCTTCCTTGATCTTGGCGTCGCCTTCTTCACCGCCGGCAGCGACAGCGGCAACAACACAGTGGCTCATGTGGTCCTCGAGTAAGCCCAAGGCCACGGACTGCAGAGCGCTGGTCATAGCTGATATCTGCGTCAGAATGTCGATGCAGTACAGCTCATCTGCAACCATTCCCTGCAATCCCCTGGCCTGTCCTTCGATTCGTCGGAGGCGCTTCACATACGCGTCTTTGCTTGATATGTAGCCGTGCGGGCCAGCGTGGGTTGTCATCGCGCTCTTGTCGCTGAAATCACTCATTGGTGTGTGTATCCGATCTGGTCTGCCCCGCGCGATCCTGGTGGCCTGCCGGCGAGTGGTGGCACTTTGAATTTTCCGAGTATACCCCCGGGTGGTATACCTCACACGCGGCGGGGTGACCAACTGTGCGCACCGATCTCATGTTGACCGGGTACCCCCCTGGGGTATACCGTGGATGTATCCCCTGGAAGTACGTCCCGACGGTTGCTTCGATCGCCGGGGAACGAAAGGAATCGCGAATACTATGTCGACGTCGAATAAAAACGACCTTGGTCTTACTGACTCTTCGTGCACGTGCGGGTCGCACGATCACAAATCCGAGCGCACCGCGGAACCTACCGGCATGACCACCACTTTCCAGGTATCGGGAATGACCTGCTCTCACTGTGTGAAGAGCGTGACGGCCGAAGTGGGCAAGGTCGCCGGAGCCGAAGCCGTGGACGTTGACCTTGTTCCGGGCGGCGTCTCCGTGGTCACCGTCTCCAGCTCCAGACCCCTCGATCCCGCCGCTGTGGCCGCCGCCATCGATGAAGCAGGCTACGAACTGGTCACGGCGACACGATGAGTGGAGAGCAGGTCGACCTTCTCGTCGGCGGCATGACCTGCGCCTCCTGCGCGGCGCGAATTGAAAAAAAACTCAACCGGATGCCCGGGGTCGAGGCATCGGTGAACTACGCCACCGAGAAGGCCAGTGTCCTCATCCCTGACGGCACGACGGTTGAGGATGCCATCGCGGTGATTGAGGAGACCGGATACACGGCCGCACGTCCGAAACCGCCTGAGGCTCCGACACTCGATGTGCCCACGGACCAAGACCGCGAAGTGGCCAGCCTGCGCCAGCGGCTGATCCTGTCCGCCGTGCTCGCCACCCCCGTGCTCCTGCTCTCAATGATCCCCCCGCTGCAATTCACCAATTGGCAATGGCTGGCTCTCACCCTTGCCGCCCCGGTCGCCGTCTGGGGAGCATGGCCGTTCCATCGCGCTGCCTGGGTGAATTTGCGCCACGGTGCTGCGACTATGGACACCCTGATCAGTATCGGAGTGCTCGCCGCACTCGGCTGGTCGCTGTACGCCCTCTTCCTGGGAATGGCTGGAGTCCCGGGCATGACCATGGCCTTCAGCTTTACCGCCACCCCGGGAAGCGGTGCCGATGAAATCTACCTGGAGGTCGCATCCGCCGTCACGGTGTTCATCCTGGCCGGCCGTTACTTCGAGGCCCGTGCGAAGAAACAGTCTGGTGCCGCACTGAAGGCGCTGCTCGAACTCGGGGCGAAAGAGACGACCCTTCTGCGGGATGGTGTCGAGACCACCGTCCCCACCGCGTCGCTGGTCGTCGGCGACCAGTTCGTCGTCCGTCCCGGCGAGAAGATCGCCACGGATGGAACCGTTGTAGAAGGTAACTCGGCGATCGACGTCAGCATGCTCACCGGCGAGTCCGTTCCGGTCGAGGTCGGGCCCGGCGCAGCCGTGGTCGGCGCCACCTTGAACTCGGGTGGTCGCCTGGTCGTGCGGGCCACCCGCGTTGGCGCGGACACGCAGCTCGCCCAGCTAGGCCGCTTGGTCGAACAGGCGCAGACCGGTAAGGCCGAGGTACAGCGCCTCGCCGACCGGGTCTCAGCGATCTTCGTCCCGATCGTGATCGGGTTGTCGCTGGCCACCCTTGTGGTCTGGCTGCTGCTCGGAGCAGGGACCGTCGTAGCATTCACCGCGGCCGTGGCAACGCTCATCATCGCGTGCCCGTGCGCGCTCGGCTTGGCGACCCCGACCGCTCTGCTCGTGGGCACCGGGCGTGGTGCGCAGTTGGGCATCCTGATCAAGGGACCCCAGATTCTCGAATCAACCCACCGGGTAGACACCATCGTGCTCGACAAGACCGGCACGGTCACGACCGGCCGGATGACGCTCGTGGCCGCCGTTCCCGTCGCTGGTGGAGACGAGCAGCTCCTGCTTCACCTCGCCGGAGCCGCGGAAACGGGTTCCGAACATCCCATCGCCCAGGCGATTGTGTCTGGTGCCCGGGAACGCGCCGGCGAACTACCGTCACCTGAGTCCTTCGCGTCGACGGACGGTCTCGGCGTTCAAGCCCTGGTCGGCGGTCGGGTCGTTCTCGTGGGACGTCCGCGCTGGCTGACGGAACAGTGGACTATCCCGCTTCCGTCAGAGCTCGAGACGGTGCTGGCCGCCTTCGAGGCACAGGGTCGAACCGCGGTCGCCGTCGCCTGGGACGGCCAGGCCAGGGGTATCCTCGCCGTCTCTGACGTCGTCAAAGACACCAGCGCTGCCGCGATCGCGGAGTTCCGTCGCCTGGGTCTGCAGCCGGTGCTTCTCACCGGCGACAACGAGGCCGTCGCGGCCTTCGTTGCGGCTGAGGTCGGTATCAGCGACGTTCGTGCCGGTGTGCTGCCGGCCGAGAAAGCGCAGATCATCCGGGAGCTGCAGAGCGAGGGTCGCGTTGTTGCCATGGTCGGCGACGGCGTGAACGACGCTGTGGCACTGGCCACCGCGGACCTGGGCATTGCGATGGGGACGGGAACGGATGTCGCCATCGAGGCCAGCGATCTGACCCTGGTCAGAAGCGACCTCATCGCGGCAGCTGATGCGATCCGACTCTCCCGGCGCACCCTGTCGACCATCAAGGCCAACTTGTTCTGGGCCTTCGCCTACAACGTGGCGGCGATCCCGCTGGCCATGCTGGGCTTGCTCAACCCGTTGATCGCCGGCGCGGCCATGGCACTGTCATCTGTTTTCGTGGTGAGCAACAGCCTCCGGCTGCGCGGCTTTCGCGGACTCAACGTGGCGGGTGCCCCGATACCTACCGGAACGCTCACCGCACATCCTGCCACCATCGGGTGACCTGCGAGATCGCATTCACAGGTCGAGCAGTGTGAAAGTCGATACTGTCGAGGGGTATGCGCGGGAACCAACCGCGACAGGAACGGGACCGGAGGCGACATGAAGCTGGATAGCACAGCACACGTGGTTCCCCGCACGAGGCCTGTCCTCCTGTCTGGTTTGGTGGCGTTGGTCGCCATGGCCGGACTCCTGTTCGGTGTGCTGGCCATGAACTCCACGCATGCCAGTCACGAGACGGGTGGGACCGCGGTTGCATCTGACCCCACCGCGCAGGTCGGTGTCTCCCCCGTTGTCACGGCGGGCGCTGTCTCGGCGGTTTCCGTCATCGCACACACCGGTCTTGGAGTCGTGGATTGTTCCGATTGCATGTTGGACTGTGCGATCCTAGCGATGACCTGCACCATCCTGCTGGTGCTCGCTTCGCTGATCCTGCTGGCTCGGTTACCGTCAACGTACCGCAGGCTGTTCGACGCGGGCGGGCACATCGCTCGGCTCTCTCACCGCCTCGTCCTGGATATTCACAGGCCGAATCTGACCATTCTTTCCATCAGTCGCATTTAGACCGAACCGCCGCCGACGCGCCCTCATGGACGCGTGGCCTCCTCGAGCGCGCCGGCGCCTCGGTTTCTCAAGTCTGACTAATGAATGGAAAAACAATGCTCAAATCACGTAAGTACCTTCTGACGGGGGCGGCCCTTGCCGCCGTGCTCACGCTCAGCGCCTGCACCAACGGGACAACCCCCGACAGTTCGTCCGGGTCGTCCAGCACCTCCACTGCGTCCGCTTCTTTCGGGTCGGCTGATGTGACTTTCGCACAGATGATGATCCCCCACCACGAGCAAGCTGTCGAGATGAGCGAGGACATCCTCGCCAAGGACGAGGTCGACGTGCGCATCACCGACCTCGCCACGCAGATCAAAGCCGCCCAAGAACCGGAAATAGAGCAACTCAGAGACTGGCTCGCCGAGTGGGGCACCGATGAGACCAGCACCGGCGGCATGGATGGGATGTCGGGGATGGGTGACGGTTCCGACGGAATGATGTCCGACGACGACATGATGGCCCTCGAAAATGCGTCGGGCCCGCAGGCCGGCGAGCTATACCTGGAACAGATGATCGTCCACCATCAGGGCGCGATCATGACGGCGGAGCTGGAACTGGATGAAGGTCGAAACGAGGACGCCAAGGCCATGGCGTCGAACATCGTCACGAGCCAGACCGATGAGATCGATGTCATGAAGGACATCCTCTCCACCCCGTAGGACCCCTCACCTTTCCCGGCGGTAAAGCCTATCGAGACCCGTCGCCGTCTGCGGGCGGCAGAAAAACACCAGCGTCATCGGCAGCCCCGCAGGCTGGCACGCAAATCGCGCCGACAACAGTCCGACCGACCGGCTCCGCCACCAGTGCGGCGGCGATTGTTCGGCGTCGTGGCGATGGCCTTCGTCGCGCTTTTCGCCGTCAGTGTCTCGCTCCCCGCTCTCGCTCGCAAAACCCGGCCCGGCCGCGGCGAATCCACAGAGCCAACTGGCCGCTGACGCGCCCCAGGTCGTGCCCATCAACGAAGCAGACACCGTCAGCGTCCTGCGCGACGTTTTCACCGTGGGACGAGTGCAGAAGCCGTAGCCAGGCGCCTATAACCAAAGGTCGGGCAGCTATGTCAAGGACGTGACTTCGCCAGTTCAGCGGCCGTTCACAGTCGGGGTCTTCATCACGACGGACTGCGGTCCGCGCGTGCCGTCCTGCGACCGCTGCTCGAGCTTCAACAAGGGCCTGGACATGAATCCCGGCGTGAACACTCCCAGCCAGGCAGTCGCGGACGGCATCGTGAAGGACGTCTCGGCAACCGACGCCAGCGGACTCGGCGTGTGCGCCATCATCGAGCACATGATCGACGGCCGCCTGGTCTCGCGATGGTGGCAGTGGGCGTTGCCACCCTGGGGGCTGGAAAATGATGCTACCGATGCCCTCCGGGCGCGGCGGCGGAACGAGCATCGGCTCGGTGTACGGACTCGGAGTGTTCTCCGGTGCCGCCAGCGCGTGCTGCGCCCCAGTCCTCGCCGATGTGGCGGCGCTCTCCGGTGCCGCTTCGTCTTTCCCGGCCGCCGCCGCAGTGGGCGTCGCCTACGTATTCGGGATGGTCGCGCCCCTGTGCGCCTTGGCGTTGGCGTGGGACAGAAAAAACTGGGGAGCAAGTCGCCTGCTCGCGGCCACGACCATTCCGATCGGGCCCGGGGCCCGGTGGCGGTTGCCCGTGGGAACAGTGCTCTCAAGCGGGTTGATGATCGCCATTGGCGTGCTCACCGTCGTCCTCGCGGTGCAGGGACCGGGCATGGCACCGGACGGGTGGCAGGTTGAACTTGCCGCAGCACTGGGGCACTGGGCCGCCGTCATCCAGCAGTTTCTGGCCTTCATTCCAGGGTGAATCTCGACGCTCGCCGTCTTCGCCGCTCTCGGCGCTTTGGTCTGGACGGCGCTCCGCAGCCGAAAGCACGCAGCCACGCCGACCGCCTCCGGCAACCGACCCGACCAGGCGCATACGCGCGCCCAGACAGAGGAGTCACAGTAATGGCATCACGGAAGAAAGGCCGTCCGGGCATACGCCCGCAGTCACGCGCCAGGAGCACCGGGTTGCGCCGGGCAACGATGGTCGTGGGCATCTTGGCGGTTGCGGCAGCCATCCTGGTAGTCATGGAAAGCACTTGGAACGGGACCCCCACGGCTGTGGAAAACACCGCCTCCATCAATTACGCCGTGGGTGCTCCCGGCCCGGGCGCGGAAGCCCCCGACTTTTCTCTCGCTTCCACGGCCGGGGGGACGGTCAATCTCAGCGACTACCGTGGCGAGTCCGTTCTGCTCTTTTTCCATGAGGGGATCGGGTGTCAGCCGTGCTGCGACCAAATCCGCGGTCTGGACGCCGCCCAGACCGAGCTGCAGTCTGTCGGCGTCGATCAGCTCCTCACCATCACCAGCGGGCCGGTGGACCTGATCGCCCAGAAAATGGCCGACGACAAACTGACGGCGGACGCTTTGGCCGACACCCGTCTGGATGTCTCCCTGACTAACCAGACCAACAAGGACGGAATGATGGGTGAATCCCGCAACGGACACAGCTTCATCCTGGTTGGGCCGACGGGGGAAATTGAGTGGCGCGCCGACTACGGCGGCCCGCCTAACTACACCATGTACGTGCCGGTAGACGAGATCCTCACCCAGATGCAGGCTCTCCGGACCGACGCCTGATGCGAATCACCGTACTGACGCAAGCCTCGTGCCACGCCTGCGATCAAGCCAAGCTGGTAGTGTCCCGACTCTCCGCGGACTACTCCTTTCAGGTCGAGGCGATCGGCCTGGACACCGATGAAGGCCGGGCTCTGGCCGCTCGGAACGGCATCATCTTTGCCCCCGGCATCCTGATCGACGACGTCATGTTCAGCTACGGGAGGCTATCGGAGAAGAAGCTGCGGCTCCAGCTGTCCCGCCCCGACGTAGCCGCCCAGGGGCAGCCGGGCTCGAACGGCAGCTCACAGAACGTTGCCGTACACCACACTGCACATCAGCAATAGAGAGGACCGTCCAAATGGAACACCCGAACACAGAGGACAGAGCACATCGGCAGGCGATCGTTGCGGCCGCACGAGCACAGCTGAAGCGGGGCGAGCGGCGTCGGAGCTTCTGGATCTACGGCTTGGGCACCGTCGTCGCAATCACCCTCGTGGCGACCGTTGTCTCCATCTTCGTCGTCAACCAGAAAGACCAGGACGCGGCGAGATCGGCAGCAGACAAGCCAATCAGTGGCGTGGAGAGTTCTGATGGATTGAGCCGCGACCACGTGGTCAACGAGGTTGCGTTTCCGACGCTTCCCCCCGTCGGCGGAGATCATTCGGCCGAGCTGACAAACTGCGGCGTGTACACGAAGCCGGTAGACACCTGGCGGGCCGTGCACTCGCTCGAGCATGGCGCGGTGTGGGTCACCTACCGATCCGATCTGCCGCAAGAGCAGATCGACACTCTGACGGCTGATGCGGCGTCGAACCCATACGAACTCTTGAGCCCGTATCCTGACCTCCCCGCCCCGATTGTCGCCAGCGCCTGGGGAAAACAACTGCAACTGGACAACGTGGATGACCCCCGCCTGCAGTTGTTCCTGCAGACCTACCTACAGGGCCCACAGACACCCGAACCCGGCGCACCCTGCTCTGGTGGCGTCCAGGGCTGATCGGCACGGGATCCCGCGGGCGCAGCAGGGACCGTACGTTACTATGGAAGGTAGTTGATTAGGGTTTTCGTTTCCATTAGAGCGTAGAAGGGAACAACCCATGGTGCGCCCACTCGGCACGCTGGAACAGCACGTCATGGATCGCATCTGGTCCTGGGGGCGCCCGGTCGCCGTTCGCGAGGTGCTGGAGGATCTCCAACGCGAGCGCACACTCGCCTACACAACGGTAATGACAGTTATGGACAACCTGCGCCGCAAAGGCTTTCTGACTCGGGAGAAGGACGGCCGTGCGTATCTTTACCGACCTGCGCAGACTCGTGAGCAGCACACTGCCGCGTTCATGGGGGAAGTCCTTGCCGGAGGAGCTGACACTTCGGTGACATTTTTGCACTTCCTCGACCATATTCCGCCAGAGGAAGTCGCCAGCCTCCGTCTTGCCCTTGACGAGCACCTTCAGGGTCGCACAAGCACCACGCCATGATTGCTCCAGCCGTTTTGGCGGTCCTCGCCGTGATTCTGGCCGTCCTGGGGCCGACCCTATTGCGCCGGATGTCGTGGCTCGAGCGGTCTCCCCGGATCGGGATCACTGCGTGGCAAACGCTGAGCGTCTCAATTGTTTTGGCGGTGCTGCTTGCCGGTTCGAGCCTGGCCATCCCCGCGATTCCCTGGACCATCAACCTCGCCGACTGGATCCGTACCTGCGCGATGGCCCTCCTCGCGCAATACTCCACGCCAGGCGGTGCCGTGGTCAGCGCCACCGGCGCTGCCGCCGCAAGTGCCATCCTCGTCCGGGTCGCCTATTGCCTGGCCGCGGACCGGGCAATCGCAGCCCGTAACAGGAAAGTACAACTGGACGCCCTGGCCCTCATTGCGCGACCCCACCTCCGATACGACGCTCTCGTCGTCGACCATCCGGCCGCCGCCGCGTACTGCCTACCAGGCAGGGTCCGTCAGGTCGTCTTGACCAGTGCCGCCCTGTCGGCGTTGGATCACAATCAGCTCCTCGCCGTTCTGGCCCACGAACGGGCCCACCTGCGGGGACGTCACGACCTCATCCTCGCGGCGGCCGACGCGCTACAGCATGCATTCCCCCGTGTCCCAGCATTTCGAACCGCACGCAGAGAACTGGGCCGGCTCGTCGAGATGCTCGCCGATGACAGTGCGGCCCGTCATAGTGACCGGACCACAGTCGCCACCGCCTTGGTGCGCCTGGCTGAACACGGGCTGACCCCCGCGGCGGCCCTCGGTGCTGGCGGAGAATCAGCTCCCAGCCGAGTCAGGAGACTTATTTCACCGACTCGGCCCCTCGGCGCCGGGAAGACAACCGTCGCTGCTTTGGCTATGGGATTGTTGATCGCCTTGCCCTTGTTCCTCGCCATCGCCCCCGCATCCGCAGCGGGAACAATGGACCCGTGCCCGGAGGACGAGCAGTCCTTGACGATGTGATCGACGCTGCGCATTCCCCCGGAAGCCCGGATCTCACACTGCAACCGCACTGACGGCCATCGAACAGGTGTTGAGGCTGAATAAGAACCTCAATTCGGCAGATGCAGCGTGTCCACCTCCGGGCGCAGTGTGGTCAACTCCATTTCATCGGCCGCCGACAGCGACTTCGGCGCATCAGCTGTCGTCTTCCCTCGCATCATGAACCACATCATCAAGCCCATAGCCGCTGGGCAGGCCAGGAGGGCCAGACCATAGAGCGCCGTACTCACCGTGACGCCTCCAGGCTTTTATTGCCAGCCTCCGACGAAGCGTCGCCAGCCGGGTGATGGGCCATCATCTGCTCGTGCATTTTCGCCATGCCGGGTGCACCGGCCGTCATATCAGCCGTGTCGGACATCCCGGCCATCATCTGTTCGTGCATTTTCACCAGGCCAGGTGCTCTGTGCATCGCGGCCATGTGTCCGCGGGCGCTATCCTCGGCCTGACCCGCCGGGGCCGGAGGGCTGCTGCCCTCGGCCGCGTAGGCCGGAGCGACGGTGCCTGCTGCAAGCAACGCTCCAGCGGCCAGGGAGATGATCCAGATTCGTGAGCGCATGAGCGCCTCCTTCTTTGTCTACTATCTTTCATAGTAGTAGCCGAAGTTGGCTCCCGTCGCAGTGAACCGCGGTCACACAGGAAAGCCCCTGTCAGGAGTCGTTGTTACTTTGCTTCAATGACGCCCATCATCCCGTTGTCCTCGTGATCGAGGATGTGGCAGTGATAGACAGTCCGTCCGGCGAAGTCGTCGAAGGCGATGCGGACCTTCACTCGTCCCCCTGCCGGAACATTGACAACGTCTTGCCGAACCACCAACTCGACCGCCCTGCCATTTTCCTCAACGAGCTGCATTGGCCAAACGTGCAGGTGCAGGGGGTGGTCCATCTGGCTGGTGTTTGTCAGGGTCCATTCTTCGATGCTGTCGGCCTGAACCGTGGTGTCTGTTCTGTCCGCATCGAACACCTCTTTATTAATGGTGAAACTCATCATCGAGCCGCCCCTCATCCCGCCCATTCCCATCCCGAACGTGAGCTCGCGACGCGCCGTCACGGGCCGCGAACGAAGATCTGGGGGCACGGCCTGCTCGGGGACTGCGGACAGGGCGGTCATCGCATCACCGGACACCGTTAGTGTCGCCACTGAAAAGCCGCGAGGGTTGCTCTGAGCGTCCTGCCCGCTTGGTCCAGCGCCGCCGCCCATCATCCCGCCCATCATTCCGTTCGGGCCGCCGCGGTCGTAGGGCAGGGTCTGGAAGATGGATGTCCCTGAGACAGCGGTAACCAGGAGGTCCGCTCGGTTGCCGGGTAACAGCACTACCTCATCGACGTCGCCGGGGGTCTGGAACCGTCCCGAGTCGATGCCGAGGAGTTGTAGTTCCTGCCCGTCGAGACGCAGCCGCAGGTACCGGGACACACAGGCGTTGACGATGCGCCAACGTTCGCGTTCCCCCGGACGGGCGGTCATCACCGGATTCACCTGCCCGTTGACCAGAACGAGTTGTCCTTCCCGTCCCGCCATCTGTTCCGACGGCGTGACGGGAGGGATGCGGCCCAGGCTGTCCAGTGTGATGTCTGAGATGACGAGCACGCGCTCTCGCGTTGCCCTGATGGGAGCGGGGTCCTCGACAATGATGGCCCCGTAAAGGCCGCCGAAGACCTGATCGGCGACGAACCCGTGGTGGTGCGGGTGATACCAGTACACTCCCGGCGGGTGATCAGGCGGCAGCTGATATTCGTAGTCGAATGACTCTCCGGCCTTCACGGTCACGAACATGTTGTCGCCGTTGTCCGACGGAGAAACATGCAATCCGTGCACGTGCAGGTTGCTCGGATCGTTGAGGCCGTTGTGCAGGCTCACATTGAGCGTGTCGCCCGCCTGAACGCGTAGGGTAGGCCCCGGCACGCCCCCGTTATAGCTCAGCACGGTGGCACCGCGACCGGAAATCTTCACGTCCCCCGGTGCAGCATCCAGGCGTACCTTGAGGCGGCCATCGGCGCTACGCAGCTCGGGCGGCTGAACCAGTGGATCCCCGGAGGGCGCCCCAAAGCCTGAGCTGGTGGCCGAAGGCGATGCTGTCTGCTGGCTCCAGAGAAGTCCCGCTCCCCCGGCAACCGTGCTCGCCAGCCCGAGGCCACCGAGCGTGAGAGCGCTTCGACGGCTGAGAGGCTTCACCGCTTATCCTCGCCCAAGACTGCGCGCTGTTCGCGGTACTGCTCTGCGGTCAGCTCACCCCTGGCGAAACGTTCATCCAGTATCTGGCGCGCGCGGCCTAGCCCAACCTCTCCCCCTTGTTTCCGCCCAACACTACGATCGCCAGAAAACAGCCGAACCATGAGCACGACCAGCAACGAGATACCGACAATTGTCAGCAGCCCGAAGAGCCAGTACAGCCCCATACTTCCTCCATAGCCCCACATCATGATCCGACTCCTTCGACTCATATTTCGAGAATAGACACTGCCGCAAGCATACCCCTTGGGGTATTTTGGACAATCAAACGGCGTGCACCACTCCCCCTTTTCAGGCGGTGCATCCTCCCGGAAGGGGTGGTCGTTCAGTGCGCCTCAAGCCGTCACGGCGAGCAGCGAACGACAAGTGAGCCGTGAGCCGGTAGAAGCATTCCGGAATACTATCTATCCTAGTAGCGTTGCCTGATTAACGACCCAGAGGCCCTACGACAGCCTCCCACCGACGAGGTGGATCGCCCCGATCGTATACCCCCCATGGGTATAGGCTGAGAGGGTTCGACACGGAGATTGTCGCTGTGAGGCCGATTCTTCAGAATGGAAGATTCACATGACTCAGGAAGCCGAAACTACTGTCCTCGAAGTGCAGGGCGTTCAATGGGCATCCTCGCGAGCGATCGTCGAGTCGGTGCTCGCCCGCCGCCCCGGCGTGTTGAGCGTTGATGCGAATCCGGTAGCGCAAACCGCGAGCGTGACCTTCGATCCCAGGCAGACCTCCGTCACTGATCTGGCGGCATGGGTCCGGGAATGCGGTTACCACTGCGCTGGACGCTCCGTGCCCGATCACATCTGCGATCCGGTGGCGTCATCCGTCACCGACCACACCGAACATGAAATGAAGACCGGACAACCGCCTCGAACCATGCAGGAGACCATGGGGCATGGTGGCGCGCACGGCGACATGTCCATGGCCGGCATGATCCGGGACATGCGCAACCGGTTCATGGTGGCGGTGATCCTGTCGGTTCCGATCACCCTGTGGTCGCCGATCGGCCGCGACGTTTTCGGTTTCGCGGTTCCTGCCCCGTTCGGGCTGCGGGATGACGTTTTCGCGTTGATCCTGTCTCTGCCGGTCATTTTCTATTCGGCTTGGATCTTTTTCGATGGGGCCTTCCGGGCGCTGCGGGCTCGAACCCTGGACATGATGGTTCTGGTAGCCGTCGGTGTCGGAGCGGGCTGGCTCTATAGCCTGTCTGTCACCCTTACCGGTGGTGGGGAAGTTTTCTACGAGGCTGCGACCGTTCTGACCAGCTTCGTCCTCCTGGGCCACTGGTTTGAAATGCGTGCCAGGGGCGGCGCAAACGACGCCATCCGCACGCTGCTCGAGTTGGCACCGTCGATGGCATTCGTCATCCGAGACGGGGAACCGGTTGAGGTCCCGACCGCGGAGGTTGTCCCGGGCGACCTCCTCCTGGTTCGGCCCGGAGCAAAAGTTCCAACTGACGCCGTCGTAGAAGACGGTGAGTCCGACATCGACGAATCCATGGTCACCGGGGAGAGCCTTCCCGTCGCCAAGAGCATCGGATCCAACGTGATCGGCGCCACAGTGAACACCACCGGAACCCTTCGCGTGCGGGCGACCAAAGTCGGCGCCGATACCGCACTCGCGCAGATCGTGGCCCTGGTTCAGGAAGCACAGAACTCCAAGGCCCCCGGACAACGGCTAGCCGACCGCGCGGCCTTCTGGCTTGTGCTCGTAGCCCTCATTGGCGGCAGCGCCACCCTGGGTGCGTGGCTCTTGGCCGGCGCGAGCCTTCCTACCGCGATCCTCTTTGCGATCACCGTCGTCGTCATCACCTGCCCGGATGCGTTGGGCCTGGCGACACCGACCGCCATCATGGTCGGCACCGGCCTGGGCGCCAAACGCGGTGTCCTCTTTAAAACTGCGACCGCGTTGGAGACTTCAGCTCGAATCGACACGGTCGTCCTGGACAAGACGGGAACTCTGACCCGGGGCGAACCAGAGGTGACGGACTTCATTGCTGTTGGGATGGATGAGGTCGAGTTGTTGGCCCTTGTCGCTGCAGTGGAACGGGAGTCCGAGCATCCGCTCGCCGCAGCCGTCGTCAGTTACGCCGTCGGGCGCGGCGCGACTGCGTTGGAAGCATCTGCGTTCCGCAATGTTCCGGGACATGGTGCCGGCGCAACAGTCGCAGGACGCCAGGTGTTCGTCGGCAACCGCAAACTCATGGTCGCCCAGGGCATCGATATTGATCCGGTGTCCGCCCAGCGTCAGACGTTGGCCGCCACCGGACGGACGGCGGTCCTCGTCGCCGTCGACGGGAAGGCCGCTGGGGTCATCGCCTTGGCTGACGCCGTTCGAGAGACCGCGGCGGGCGCCGTTGTCGCTCTTCACGAAGCGGGAATCGAGGTCGTCATGCTCACCGGCGACAATGAGGCGACCGCGCAGCGGATCGCATCCATGCTCCAG
Organism: Cryobacterium sp. Sr3; assembly: GCF_004402835.1. Taxonomy (NCBI): domain Bacteria; kingdom Bacillati; phylum Actinomycetota; class Actinomycetes; order Micrococcales; family Microbacteriaceae; genus Cryobacterium; species Cryobacterium sp. Sr3. The sequence continues at coordinate 24,927 of NZ_SOFA01000046.1, forward strand.
ATCGATGTTGTGATCGCCGAGGTGCTCCCGGAAGACAAGGCCGCGAAAATCAAAGAGCTGCAGGCGTCCGGCAAGCGAGTCGCGATGGTCGGCGACGGAGTCAACGACGCTCCGGCCTTGGCACAGGCGGACCTGGGCATCGCCATCGGGGCGGGGACGGACGTCGCCATCGACACGGCGGACGTAGTCCTGATGCGGTCAGACCCCCTCGACGTCCCCATCGCCCTGCGCATCGGGAAAGGCACCGTGCGCAAAATGCGCCAAAACCTCGGCTGGGCGGTCGGCTACAACGCGATCGCGCTCCCCATTGCCGCCGGCGTTTTCTTTCCGACGTTCGGCATCCGGCTCAGTCCGGAAATCGCCGCCATCTCCATGTCCGGCTCCAGCGTCATCGTCGCGGTCAACGCGCTGCTGCTCAAGCGGCTGCGCCTCCCGCGACAGCCCGAGAGCACGACGGCCACCACATCGGCTGACGGAGCAGGGAATGACGTCGGAGTTTCAGCCTGATCTGGCGCCGGCCCGCAGGGGTACCACGACCGCGAATCTGGCTCCCTGCCCTGTCCCTCCCGACGAGGCCGTCACGTCCCCGCCGTGCGCACGCGCTATTTCCCGGGCGATCGTGAGACCGATCCCTGATCCGGCGGAGCGGCGGGCCTGTCCGGGCACACGGTAGAACCGCTCGAAAACACGGTCTGTGTCCTCCTCGGCCAGGCCCACTCCCGTGTCGATCACGACGACCTCACCACGGCCGTCGGCGCCGTGCGTCGTGATGGTGACCGCACCGCCCGCCGGGGTGGCGAGCAGGGCGTTGCCGAAAAGGTTGGTCAGAATCTGGGTGATCCGGTCCGGGTCCACGTGCACGGGCAGCGGCGTGGCGACGTTGAGTGTCAACGTCACGCCCGAATCTTCGAATTGCGGAGCGAGCCGGTTGGCCGTGCGGCGAGCAAGATCGGCCAGGTCGGCATCGACTGGATGCAGGTCGAGCCGCTGTTCTTGAGCGCGCGACAGGCTGGACAGGTCATCGGAGAGGCGATGCAGGCGGCGCAGTTCCTCGCTGAGGGAGGCGAATGTGTCGGGGCTGGCGGTGAACACGCCATCGATCAGCCCCTCGACGTAGCCGTCCAGAACGGTCAGTGGGGTTCGCATTTCATGCGCAACCTCCCCGAGCAGCCGGGTTCGCCGTGACTCGGTATCGGCCAGGGCCTGGGCCAGCGTGTTGACGTCTGTGGCCAGCGCTGCGAGTTCCGGCTCGGAGGGGACGGGGACCCTGCCTCCGTATTTTCCGGCAGCGATCAGTTTGGTCGCGGCCCGCACAGCGTTGAGGGGGCGAAGTAGGCGCCCCGTGACTGCCGCGGCGACGAAACCTGCGGCGATGACGCTGGCCAGTACCCCGACGATCAGCGAGGTCGTGAGCGCGGATAGGAAGGCGGAGCGCACGCTGGTCGCGTCCATGGCCCCCATCGACATTCCGGTGCCCTCACTGTCCATCATCATCTCCAGCCGGTCTTCGAACAGTCGAGGAGCGAGCAGCGAGATCGTCAGATAAGCCACCATGCCGCCGACCACGGCAATAGCGGCATAGGAGATGAACAGGCGCAGCGAGAGGCGCATCTTCATCTGGGCCCGGCCACAAACTTGTAGCCCACGCCCCGCACCGTGGCGATCAGGTGTGGATCGCCGGCATCGTCGCCGAGTCGTGCGCGCAAACTGCGGATGTGAACATCGACGACCCGTTCGTCGCCGTAGAAATCGTAGCCCCAGACTTTTTTAAGCAGTTGTGCCCGGGAAAACACCCGCCCGGGCTCGGTTGCGAGTGCGGTGAGAAGATCAAACTCCAGGCTCGACAACCCCACGGAGACTCCATTCGCCTCAACCTCTCGGTGGGCGGGTTTGATGGACAAGCCATCGAAGCGAAGCAGGGCGTCTCTGTCGGTTCGCTCATCCCGATTGTCACGACGGAGCATTGCCTTCACTCGAGCCGTCACCTCGCGCGGGCTGAATGGCTTGGTCACATAGTCATCCGCACCCACACCGAGCCCCACGAGCTTGTCGACCTCCTCCGCCCTGGCCGTGACGAGGATCACGTACGCGTCGCTGAAGCCTCGCAACTGCCGGAGAACCTCCAGCCCGTCGATCCCCGGCAGCATTACATCCAGCAGCACGAGAGCGGGAGGGTCCTTATGGAGTACCGCAAGCGCCTCGGCGCCGTCCGCGGCCTCCGCTACGTCATAACCTTCCGCTTCCAGGTAGCCGCGCAGGACCGTCCTGATCTGCGCCTCGTCGTCGACAACCAGGACCTTCTGCATCGCTCACCCCTTTTCTTCTGATTATCGCCGTCCGGCGGCACGGACTCTGCACTGCGCCCCAGGGACTCGGCGAGGGAGGACCAACTCAGGCCTTACCTCTCGAGCACCTGCAACCGTTCTCGGTATTCCGTTTCATTCAATTCACCCTTCGCGAAGCGATCATCGAGTATTTGACGCGCTGGACTGCGCTCGCCTTGTCCGCGGCTCAGCGGAGTAGTCCCGCGGAACCCTCCGCGTTCAGTTCCGTCAGCAAAAGCCCGCACAACCCAGACAACAAGGAGGATGACTGCGACGAGCATGAGCAGCCCTACCGGCCATCCCCACGTCATGTTGTATCCGTTTCCCCACATCATTTCTTCTGCTCCTTCAGTTTGTGTTTATTTTCGTACATCCAGGCAGCCCGTGGACCGGTCCGCCTGTTCAGGAGACGGTCAGGTCCGCGCCATCCCCAAGCCCATCCCTACGCCCATCCCTGCGCCCGAGTGCATACCGACTCCCGAACCCATGCCCATCCCCTCACCTGGGGTGTGGGTCGCGTTCAGCATCGGGTCAATGCGGCTCCTCATCTGTTCTACGGCTGCCTGCCTGTCATCAGATGACAGAGTGCTGTCGGAGTCGAGAGTGGTCCTCTGCTGCGAGAGAATTGCGTCTTTGAGCCCAGAAACCGATTTGCCCTGGGCTTCAGCGACATCCGCGAGGGACTCACCCGACTGGACCCGGTCCTGCAGCTCCGTCCGACTCAAGCCGAGGTAGCTCGCGATCGCGACCATGGGCGAACTCTGCCCGAATGCCATGCCGGCCAAGTGGCCTGACCGGTGCTCGCCAACTGACGACGAGGTCGTCGATGGTGGCTGGGAAATAGCCCCATCACCGGTAGATGCCTGCGCCGCGGCAACACCGCCCGTGACAAGCGCTCCGACAAGCCCGAGTCCCGCAACACCAGCGGTCATGTTCTTCCGATTGAATTTCATCAGTCTCAACACCTTTCGCGTTCAGCCACCAAGTTGGTGTCTACACACCAGCATGCAGACCGCGCATGAAGCTCCAGCCCCCGAGCATGTGAAGGTTTGATGAAACGCGCTGGCCAGGCTCATACCAATCCGCAAAGCGCATGCCGACGGTCGTTATGCGTCGATTCCTGACACCGACGGCGCAGCAACCAACCGTCAACTGTTCGAGTCATCGTCTGAAAACCAGATTGTCCACCGCATCCCGACAAGCCGGGAAAGACATCGCAGTGTGCACCTTGGCGCTGCGGGCTGAACGCCGAACGGCGCCGAGTGTCGGCCCGGTTGCGTCGTTACGAAAGCGAATCAACCCGGGCGGCGAAACGCCGCTGCAGCCCCGCACGGCGCTTGTGATAGTGGTTCTAAACACCGAGGCGGACCCGGGCCAAGGGGAGAGGATGGGCGATGGGTGATATCGCCGCGAAATCCTGCACCTGTTACTGCTGGGGTACCTGGACTCGAACCAAGAACAACTGAACCAGAATCAGTCGTGTTGCCAATTACACCATACCCCACTGCCTGTTCCTCAGAACGGACCGACTCGTAACTCTAACCCACTCAGAGTGCCGGGACAAACCCAGAGCCGAAATCATCGCCGGCTCGAGCCGATTGCCGGGGCAGACCCCGAGGGGCCCGACACCGCGCGGCCAGTCACTCGAGAGTGGTGGCAGCCAGACGTGCAAGACGCAGCACGGACTCCGCCTTGCCCAGGATCTCCATCGATTCGAACAGCGGCGGCGAGATGCGCCGGCCGGAGACCGCGACCCGCAGGGGGCCGAAGGCCACGCGCGGCTTGAGCGCGAGCCCGTCGATCAGCGTCTCGGTCAGGGTGGTGTGCACGCGGTCGTGCGTCCATTCCGCTTCGGGAATGTCGAGCAGCGCTGCCGTGGACGTGGCGAGGATCTCGCGCGTGTTCTGCGGGAGCGAGGCGAGGGCATCCGGCTGGTAGGCCAGCGAGTCGCCGCCGATGAACAGGAAACCGAGCATGCCGGGTGCCTCGCCGAGCAGGGCGATGCGTTCCTGCACTAGCGGTGCGGCGGCCTCGAGAATAGCCTGCTGCACCTCGCTGAGTGGTTCGGTCACGTCGCCGGCGGCCACCAGGTACGGGATGACCCGGGCGGCGAAATCGGCCGGGTCGAGCAGCCGGATGTGGTCGCCGTTGAGCGACTCGGCCTTCTTGAGGTCGAAGCGGGCCGGGTTCGGCAGCACGTCGACGACGTCGAACGCGGCGATCATCTCATCGATCGTGAACACGTCGCGGTCGCTGGAGAGGGACCAGCCGAGCAGCGACAGGTAGTTGACCAGTCCCTCGGGAACGAAGCCGCGGGCGCGGTGGTGGAACAGGTTGGACTCGGGGTCGCGCTTGGAGAGCTTTTTGTTGCCCTCGCCCATGACGTAGGGCATGTGCCCGAAACGCGGCACGAACGTGGCCAGTCCGATGTCGATCAGCGCGTGGTACAGGGCGATCTGGCGCGGCGTGGAGGAGAGCAGGTCTTCGCCGCGCAGCACGTGGGTGACGCCCATCATGGCGTCGTCGACCGGGTTCACGAACGGGTACAACGGATGCCCGTTGGGCCGCACGACGACGAAGTCGCTGAACGAGCCGGCCGGGAAGGTGATCTCGCCGCGAACCAGGTCGTCGAAGGAGATGTCCGTGTCGGGCACCTTGAGGCGGAGCGCCGGCGAGCGGCCCTCTGCACGGAAGGCCGCCTTCTTCTCATCGCTGAGGTCGCGCTCGAAGTTGTCGTATCCGGCCTTGGGGTCGCGGCCGAGGGCGACGTTTCGCACCTCGATCTCCTCGCCGGTGGCGAAGCTCTCGTAAATGTGACCGGACGCCTTGAGCTGCTCGATCACGTCACGATAGATATCGTAGCGCTCGGACTGGCGGTAGGGAGCGTGCGGTCCGCCGACCTCGACGCCCTCGTCCCAGTCCAGGCGCAGCCAGTGCAGCGCGTCGAGGAGCTGCACGAAGCTCTCCTCGGTATCGCGGGCCGGATCGGTGTCTTCGATCCGGAAGATGAACGTGCCGCCGGTGTGCCGGGCGTAAGCCCAGTTGAAGAGCGCCGTGCGGATCAGACCGACGTGCGGCGTTCCGGTCGGCGAGGGGCAGAACCGAACGCGAACGTCGGTGCCGGTGGCAGTGGAAAACGGGTGCGCAATTGTCTCAGACATCACCCACGATTCTAGTTGCCTCCGGGTGAGGGCGCGGGTGGGGATACGGGTGGCGCCGCGGGTGGCGCGTCCGGTCCGGCCAGCGCGGCGAGCCGGCGCAGGGTGACGGCAATGGCCGCCACGCCCGCGGACCCAGTGACCGTGACCGTGTGCAGGGTGCGGTGGTCGCGGCCGCGGGTGGGCCGGATGGCGACGAGAGGCTGCGCGCCGACGGAGTCGAGGGCAAGCGCGGGCAGCATCGCCACCCCGATGCCGGCCGCCACGAGGCCGAGCACGGCGGCCGCGTTGTCGGTCTCGTAAGAGATGCGGGGCGTGAAACCGTTGTGACCGCAAAGCTCCAGCAGGTGGCCGCGGCACCGAGGGCATCCGCCGATCCAATTCTCCCCGGCCAGGTCGCCGAGGTCGACTGCGCTGTTTTTGGCCAGGGCGTGTCCGGCCGGCAGCACGAGCATCATCTCGTCCCGGCGGAGCCGGGTCACGACGAGGCCCTCGGCGCTGTCCCGGTGAGGGTCGACCCGGTCGCCGGGGTAGCTGAACGTGATCGCCAGATCGGCTTGGTTCTGGCGCACCAGAGCCACGGCTTCGGGCGGCTCGGCCTCAAGGTAGGTGACGCTGACTCCCGGATGGCGGCGCTGCAGGTCAGCGAGCAGGCGCGGCACAATGGTCGCCGAGGCGGAGGGGAACGCCGCCAGACGCACCCGGCCCGCGCGCAGGCCGCGCAGCTCGGACAACTCCCCCGCGGCGGCGTCCAGGGCCCCGCTCACGATGGCGGCGTGCCGGGCGAGCAGCCGTCCGGTCTCGGTGAGCCGCACGCCGCGGCCGATGCGTTCGATCACGGCCATCCCGATGCGCTGCTCGAGCCGTCTAAGCTGCTGGCTCACGGCGGGCTGGCTGTAGCCGAGCGCCGCCGCGGCCGCCGTGATCGAGCCGCAGTCGGCGAGCGCACCCACGACGCGCAGCATGGTGGAGTCGAGTTCGGGCTGGACGATGGCGGGCACGAAGTGATCATAACTGATGCTTATGGATTGCCTCAGCTACTGGTTATTGTCAAATGAATAGGCTGGTCGCATGCTGGAGAAATGATCCAGAGCGACTCTTCCGCGTCCCGCTCGACGCTGCCGGCCCGCATCGGCGTGCGCGAGGCGCGCGAGCGGTTCCGGGGCGGCCGCGGCTATCTGGCGGCCTGCACGCTCGGGCTGCCGACCCGGGAAACGGAAGCGGCCCTGCGCCTGGACGCCGACGCCTGGGCGCTGGGCACCGCGTCGGCGGCGGGGTACGCCGCCGTGGTCGAACGGGTCCGGCACGCGTATGCCAGACTCGTCGCTGTTCCGGTGAGCCGGGTCGCGATCGGGTCTCAGGCATCCGTGCTGGCCGGCCTGCTCGCCGCGAGCGTTCCCGACGGCGCCGAGGTGCTCTGCGTCGATGGCGATTTCAGCTCGATGGTGTTCCCGTTCCTCAGCCAGGCGCACCGCGGGGTCACCGTGCGGCACCTGCCTCTGGCCGAGCTGGCCGTCGGGATCACCGCCGACACCTGGCTTGTGGCGTTCTCGCTCGTGCAGTCCGCCACCGGTGCCGTCGCCGACACCGCGGGGATCGTGGCCGCCGCCCGTGCTCACGGGTGCTTCACCCTCTGCGACACGACGCAGGCCGCCGGGTGGATGCCGGTGGACGCATCCGTCTTCGACGCCTCTATCTGCCACAGTTACAAGTGGCTCTGCGCCCCGCGCGGCGTGGCCTTCCTGACCGTGGCCGAGCGGCTGGCCGTACTGCTGCACCCGGTGCAGGCGGGCTGGTATGCCGGCCGGGACCCGTGGGCCTCCTGTTACGGACCGGACATGAACCTTGCGGCTGATGCGCGCCGATTCGACGTCTCCCCGGCCTGGAACGCCTGGGTGGGCGCCGAACCCGCACTGGAGCTGTTCGGGCGGCTCGACCTGTCGACGGTGCGCGACCACGCGGTGGCGCTGGGCGACGCGCTCTGCGCCGGGCTCGGGCTCGCCCCGGCCGGGCAGTCGATCGTGACCTGGCCGGATGCCGACGGCACCGACCTTGACCGCCTCACCCGGGCAGGTCTCACCGCGTCGCGCAGGGCCGGGCGGGCCCGCGTCGCCTTCCACCTGTGGAACGACGAGGACGACGTCGCCGACGCCCTGCGCGCCCTGCGCGCCCTGCGTCCGTAGCCGGGTCACGACGGGCGCGACCGCAGGGCCTGCTCGGCCAGAGGGCCTCGCGGCGACTCGACTACTTCTGTGCGGTGACGGCGGTGATGATCGCGCCGGCGAGAGCAGCGGAGGAAGCCGGATTCTGGCCGGTGTACAGGTTGCGGTCGATCTCCATGTGCTCGGCCCAGGCTGCGCCGGCGACGAAGTCGGCGCCCAGCGCGACCAGGCGGCTCTGCACGAGCCACGGCGCCTTGGGGGCGAGGCCACCGAGAGTCTCCTCCTCATCGGTGAAGCCGGTCATGCGGTAGCCGGTGAAGGGCCAGCTGCCGTCGGCTCGCTGGGCGGCGAGCATGGCGGCCGGGGCGTGGCAGAGCACGCCGAGAATCGTTCCGGAGTCGAGGGCCTCGGTCATGATACGTCCGGAGTCGGCGTCGACGGCCAGGTCCTCCATCGGGGCGTGGCCGCCGGGGTAGAAGACGACGTCGTAGTCGGCGACCGTGATGTCACTGATCGAGCGGGGCTCGTCGAGTTCACTGCCGATGGTGTCGAGGTAGGCGACGATGGCCGCGGCCCGGTCTTCCCCGCCGGCCGCCTGGGGTGCCAGGCTTCCCGCATCGATGGTGGGGGCGACGCCGCCGGGCGTCGCGATGGTGATCCGCCAGCCGGCCTCGGTGAACAGGCGGTGCGGTTCGGCGAGCTCTTCGGCCCAGTAGCCGGTGGGGTGCAGGCTGCCGTCGTTGAGGGTCCAGTGATCGGCGGCGCTGACAACAAAAAGTACGGAATTCATGGGTTCTCCAGAGTGTGTGATCGTGTGAAATGGATGCTGTCGGGAAAGTCAGACGTTCGTGCGGACGACCATCTTGCCGGTGTTCTCGCCACGCATGAGGCCGAGGAAGGCGTCGACCGCGTGGTCGATCCCGTCGACCACGGTCTCGTCGAAGACGACGTCGCCCGCGGCGAGCCAGCCGGCCATGTCGGCCGAGAACGCGGGGAAATGCTGCACGTAGTTGCCCACGATGAAGCCCTTGAGGGTCAGCCCGCGACCGATCATGTTCGCCAGGTTGCGCGGGCCGCCGGTCGCCTCGGTGTTGTTGTAGACGGAGATCGCACCACAGAGGGCGGCGCGTCCGCCGTCGTTGAAGCTGGCCAGTGCCGCCTCGAGGTGCTCGCCGCCGACGTTGTCGAAGTAGACGTCGATGCCGTCCGGAGCCGCGGCGGCGAGCTGCTTGGCGATGTCGCCGTCCTTGTAGTTGAAGGCGGCGTCGAAGCCGTACTTCTCGGTCAGCAGGGCAACCTTCTCGGCCGACCCGGCGGAACCGATCACGCGCTTCGCGCCCTTGAGACGGGCGATCTGGCCGACCATGCTGCCTACGGCCCCGGCCGCGCCGGAAACGAAAACGGTGTCGCCTTCCGTGAGCCCGGCCACCTCGAGCAGGCCCACGTAGGCGGTGAGTGCGGTCATGCCCAGCACGCCGAGGTAGGCGGAGAGAGGCACGCCGGGGATTTCCGGGACGACGCGGAAGCCGGAGGCCTCCTCCTGTACCAGGTCGCGCCAGCCGAACTGGTGCACGACCACGTCGCCGACGGCAACCGCGTCAGAGGCGGATGCGACGACGCGGCCGACGGCCCCGCCCGTCATCGTCTCGTTGAGAGCGTAGGGGGCGGAGTAGGACTTGGCGTCGTTCATCCGGCCGCGCATGTAGGGGTCGACCGAGACGAACTCGTTGGCCACGCGAACCTGACCGGGGGTCAGCTCGGGCAGGTCGATGCGGATGGTGCCGAAGTCGGCATCCGTTGGCCAGCCGGTGGGGCGGGCGACAAGCTGGATCTGGGTGCTGGTGATGGTGATGGACGAGGCCATGGCGGCTCCTCTGCTTCTTTGTAACGAATGTTTTAATATATTGTGTACTGAGCGATACACAAAACCACTCACAGCGAAAACGGAGGAAACACCATGGGGCGGCTGCAGAGTTTCGAGCGCACGACCGTCGTCCAGGCGGCCAGGGACCTGTTCTGGGACAAGGGCTTCGAGGCTACCTCGCTCGCCGACCTCGAAGATGCGACCGGTCTCCGGCGATCCAGCCTCTACCATGCCTTCGGCAGCAAGCGTGGCCTGTTCGACGCCGCCGTCGAGGACTACCAGGCCTCCGTCATCCGCCCGAGATTGCGGACCCTGACCGGGCCGGGGATCGGCCGGGCCTCGCTGCTGGCCTACTTCAGCGAACTCAGGTCGGCGGTCTCCGCCCTGCCGGAGGACTCCCCGCGCCGCGGCTGCCTGCTGGTGAACTGCGCCGCAGGCCTCGCCGGGCACGACGACTTGGCCCGCCAGGTCGTGGAGGGCTACCGGTCCGAGCTGACGGACACCCTTCAGGACGCCCTCCGGGCGGCCGGGACCGCGGCCGGAGGAAGCGCGCCGGACCGCGCGCCGGAACGCGCCCGCACCCTGGCTTCGCTCGGCATGAGCGCCATGCTGCTCGCCCGGGTCAACGCGACCGAATCGGTGGCGTTGCTGGATACGGCGACGGAGCAGATCCGGTCCTGGTTTCCCGTGCACGCCGCAACCGACGCCTGACGATCAGGCGCGCCGCACCGGATTCGTCAGCACGCCGATGCCGGCGATCTCCACCTGCACGGCGTCACCATGCACGACGGAGGCGGACCGGTCTGGGGCACCCGTCAGAATGACGTCGCCCGGCAGCAGGGTGAACACGCTGGAGACGAAGGAGATCATCTCAGCAACGGTGTACTTGAGCAGCGTCGCATTGCCCTTCTGGAAGACCTCGCCGTTGATGCGGGACTCGATGGTCAACGCGGTCCAATCGTATTCGGTGTCGATGACCGGTCCGAGCGGGCAGAACGAGTCGAAGCTTTTGGCCCGTGTGAGGTCGCCGTCGCGCTCCTGCAGATCGCGGGCGGTGACATCGTTTGCTACCGTGTAGCCCCAGATGGAGTCCTCGGCGGCGTCGACGGACACGTTGCGGGTGATCTTGCCGATCACGATCGCGAGCTCGCCCTCGACGTGCACGTTGTCCGTGGACACCGGCACGGTGATCGGGTCGCCGGGGCCGACGACGCAGGTGTTCGGTTTGAGGAAAAACCTGGGCTCACCGGGCGAGCGGGCCGCGGTGGACTGCTCGGCCGCGTCGGTGAAGTAGGACCACGCCATGCCCACGATCTTCGACCGCGGGATCACCGGGGCGAGCAGCTTCACGTCGCGCAGGGCCACGCGCTCCCCGGACGGGTCGTAGCCCGCGAACATCGGGTCGCCCTTTAAAACGACGATCTCGTCGTCGTCGACGATGCCGAACGAGATGCGTCCCTCGTGACTGAACCGTGCGATTTTCACGCGGGTCCCACCGGGGCGTCGAGCCGGGTGAGCCAGCCGTGGCGGTCGGGCAGGCGGCCGTACTGAATGTCGGTCAGCTCCTGGCGGAGCGCCATCGTGATCTGGCCGGCCGGACCATCCGGGTCGCCGATGGAGAGGTTCGGGCCCTTGAGCTGCGAGATCGGGGTGACGACGGCGGCCGTGCCGCAGGCGAACACCTCGGTGATGGCACCGGATGCGACACCGTCCTGCCATTCGCCGAGGGTCACGTCGCGCTCCTCCACGGTCAGGCCTCGGTCCCGGGCGAGCTGGATGATGCTGTCGCGGGTAACGCCCTCGAGGATCGCGCCGGTCAAGCGCGGGGTGACGAGCGTGTCGGTGCCGTGAACGAAGAACACGTTCATGCCGCCGAGTTCGTCGATGCGGCTGCTGGTCTCCCCGTCGAGGAAGAGCACCTGGGCGCAGCCGTTGTCATAAGCCTGCATCTGAGGCAGCAGGCTGGCGGCGTAGTTGCCGCCGCATTTGGCCGCGCCGGTGCCGCCGCGGCCGGCGCGGGAGTACTCGGTCGAGAGCCAGATCTTGATCGGGGCCACACCGTCTGCGAAGTAGGCGCCGGCCGGGCTGGCGATCACGTAGTAACCGACCTGGTGCGCGGCACGCACGCCGAGGAAGCTCTCGTTGGCGATCATGAACGGGCGCAGGTAGAGGCTGGTCTCCGCAGCGGAGGGCACCCAGTCGCCGTCTACGGCCACGAGCTGCCGGATCGATTCGATGAAGTCGGCCTCGGAGAGTTCCGGCAGTGCCAGGCGGCGTGCGGAGCGCTGCAGGCGCTCTGCATTCTTCTCCGGGCGGAAGGTCCAGATCGACCCGTCGGCGTGACGGTAGGCCTTCAGCCCCTCGAAAATCTCCTGGCCGTAGTGCAGCACCGAGGAGGCCGGGTCGAGGTGCAGCGGACCGTAGGGCATGACCCGGGCGTTGTGCCAGCCCGCGTCGAGGGTCCAGTCGATGGCGACCATGTGGTCGGTGAACTTCTTGCCGAAGCCGGGATCGACGAGGATCTCTTCGCGCTCGATCTTCGTGCGGGCCGCGGTCGACGGCGTCAGGCTGAATTTCAGCGGGAAGGTGGCGGTTCCGGATGTCGTCGGGGGCGCTGGCTGGCTCATTGGATTCCCTTGTCTGTCAGTCGAGTCACGATGGCGTCGCCCACGGCGCTGGTGCTCCGGGGTATGTCGAGAGCCGCCCGGGCCACGATGTCGGCGGTCACGGCGGCAGTCACCCGGGCCGCGGCATCCGTGAGTCCGAAGTGCTCCAGGAGTAGCGCCACCGACAGGATGGCCGCCGTGGGGTCAGCCAGTTGTTTGCCCGCGATGTCCGGTGCCGAACCGTGAACCGGCTCGAACATGCTGGGGAACCTGCCCTCAGGGTTAATGTTCCCGGAGGCCGCAAGGCCGATGCCGCCGCTGATTGCCGCCGCGAGATCGGTGAGGATGTCGCCGAAGAGGTTGTCCGTGACGATGACGTCAAATCTACTCGGATTTGAGACCAGGAAAATCGTGGCCGCGTCGACGTGCAGGTAGTCGACGGTCACCTCGGGGTATTCGGCTGCGACGGCGGTGACGATCCGCTGCCACAGACTGCCCGCGAAGACGAGCACATTGGTCTTGTGCACGAGTGTGAGGTGGCGACGGGGCCGACCCTGGGCCTGGGCGAAGGCGTAGCGCACCACGCGTTCGACGCCGAAGGCCGTGTTGACGGAGACCTCGTTGGCCACCTCGTGCGCGGTACCCTGGCGGATCGCTCCGCCGTTGCCCACGTAGGGACCCTCTGTGCCCTCGCGCACGACGACGAAGTCGACGGTGCCCGGAGACGCCAGCGGGCTGGGCACGCCGTGGTAGAGAACGCTCGGGCGCAGGTTCACGTAGTGGTCGAGCGAGAAGCGTAACTTGAGCAGCAGGCCGCGCTCGATATTCGCGTTGGCGAGGCGGGGGTCCCCCGGCACGCCGCCGACGGCGCCGAGCAGGATGGCGTCGTGGCCGGCGATCGCCGCGAGGTCGTCATCGGTCAGCACATCGCCGGTTTCCAGGAACCGTGCGGCGCCGAGGGAGAACCAGGTTGCGTCGAAGGTGACGTCGTCGGCAGACGTGGCCGCCTCGAGAACCTTGACCGCTTCGGCGACGACCTCGGGGCCGATCCCGTCGCCGGGAATGACAGCAAGCTTGATGAGAGGGGACATTCGACTCCGTATGTCTGAAAGTTGGCTGTAGATAAACCCTACTGCGACGCAACGAGTGTCTAAGCTGGTCAACTCCTGACAACCAATAGAAAGCAGTTTCGCATGAGTCTCGGATTGGGAATCTTCCTTCTTGTCGTCGGCGCCATCATGGTGTTCGCCCTGAACGTGACCGTCGAGTGGATGGACATCGAGCTGGTCGGCTACATCCTGATGGGCGCCGGTGCTGTCATCATGGTCATCGGCATCGTCTTGCTGACCCGCAAGCGCAGCAGCATCACCACGACCCGCAGCGCCGTCGACCAAGCGAGCGGGGAACAGGTCACGTCGCAGAAGCGTTCCGTCGACGACGTCTAGGTCGACGTCCGTCGTGCCGGGGCCCGTGTCGAGGTCGATGTCGACACGCGCCCCGGCACCGGCCTGCGCCGGCGGCGGCCCAGGTGATCAGGTCGCCTTACGCAGGGTGACCAGCGCCACCAACGCCGCCGCCAGCACGAGAATGGTACCGATCCAGGCCGTGGGCCCAATTCCGCTGGTGAAGGCATCGCGGGCCGACGAGAGCAGCACGTTTGCCAGGCCGGAGGGCAGCCCGTCGGCCACCGCCACCGCACCACCGAGGGTCTCCGCCGCCGCCGCGCTCTGCGCCGCGGTGAGGGCCTCCGGCAACACGACCGCACTGCGGTACGACGCCGTCAGGATGGTACCGAGGATGGTCGTGCCGAGCACGGCGCCCAGTTCATAGGCCGTCTCGCCGACAGCGGATGCCGCCCCCATCTTGGCCGCCGGGGCGTTCGCCACGATCAGTTCGTTCGAGACCGTCTCGGCCGCGCCGATCCCGATCCCGAGGGCCACGAAGACGAGCGCGATGCCGACCGCGTCGAGGTCTCCCCCGCCCAGGGCGGCGGCCGCGTAGCCGACGGCCGAGATCAGCAGTGCCACCGGAACGACGATCGACGGCCGCACGCGCCGGGCGATGGGCACGATGACGAGGCCGGACACGATCATCGCCGCCAGTCCCGGCACGAGCACCAGACCCGCCTCCAGAGGCGAGAGGGCCAGTACGAGCTGCAGGTACTGGGAGACGAAGAACAGGCCGCCGACGAGAGCCACGACGCTCAGCAGGTTGACGCCGATCGCCCCGCTGAAGGCCCCCTGGCGGAACAGCCCGAGGTCGATCATCGGGTGCGTCAGCCGGGGCTGGCGGCGCACGAAGACCACGCCTGCGGCGAGTCCGAGCACGATCGGGCCGAGCGAGAAGGGCGTGGGTCCGTGCTCCGCCAGGGCCTTGATCCCGTAGACGACCGGCAGCATGGTCGCCAGCGAGAGCGCGATGCTCGGCGCGTCGATGCGTCCGGGGTTCGGGTCGCGGGACTCCGGCACGAGCAGGGGCCCGAGAACCAGCAGCGGCAGGAGCAGCGGCACCGCGAGCAGGAAGACCGAGCCCCAGGCGAAGTGCTCCAGCAGCACGCCGCCCACCACGGGGCCGAGCGCGCTGCCTGCGGCGAAACCGCTCGCCCAGATCGCGATCGCCAGCCGCCGCTGGTTGCGGTCGGTGAAGACGGAGCGGAGCAGCGACAGCGTCGGCGGCATCAGCATGGCGCCGAAGAAGCCCAGCACGGCGCGGTCGATGATCAACCACTCGACGCTTGGGGCGAAGGCGGCCACCACGGAAACGGCGCCGAACCCGGCGGAGCCGATCAGCAGCAGCCGGCGGCGCCCGATCCGGTCACCGAGGCTGCCCATGGCCACTAGGAGGCCGGCGAGCATGAGCGGGTAGATGTCGATTACCCAGAGCAGCTGCGTGCCGGTCGGCCGCAGGTCCTCGGAAATGGCCGGCAGGGCGAGGTTGAGCACCGTGTTGTCGATCGAGACCAGGAGCACGGGCAGCATGAGCACGACGAGCGCCCACCACCGGCGGCGGGGGCTGAGCACACGGCTGACGGCGATGACGGGGGTGGTCTCTCGGACGGTATTCGACACGGGAACGACTTCTTTCGGCTCCAGGGACGGATGCTGCACCGTCCAGACGGTACAGTAAACCGTCCAGACGGTATAGTAGCACCATGAGCTCTAAAACCGCAGCCCCGGCCCGGAACGTGCCCCGCCTCTCCCCCACGCGCGATCGCATCCTGGACGCGTTCGCGCACCTCCTGATCGACCAGGGCGAGCGGGCGGCCACCCTCGAGGCGGTGGCGGTGGCGGCTGGCCTTTCCAAGGGCGGCCTGCTCTACCACTTCGGGTCGAAAGACGCGCTCGTGGAGGGACTCCTGGCCCGGCTCGACGCGCTCGTCGCCGACGATGTCGAACAAATTCGAGCGGCCTCGGCCGGAGCGGTCGACTACCTGATCCGCACGTCGATGAGCGAGGGGACCGTGCTCGACCAGTCGATCGGTGCGGCCGTCAGGCTCGCGCAGGGGGCACATCCATTGGCCAATGCGGCCCTGGCCGCAACTCGACGCCAGTGGCTGAGCGTCATCGAGGAGGCGGTGGGAGACCCGGACGTGGCCGAGGTGATCATGCTCGTCAGTGACGGGCTGTACTACGAATCCACCCTCGCGAGCCCCGGCCAGCCTGCCGTCGATGACACATCGACGACGAGGTTGGACCGGTTGCTCGCGGTGATCGGGCGGATGACCGACGGAACTGCTATTCGGTGATGGAGATTTCGATCATGGCCTCGGCCGAGATCGCGTCGCGCACCGTGGCCAGCAGGCTCGCCGGAACGGGCGAGTCGACCGTCAGTACGCTCAGGGCCTTGCCGCCAGCCACGTGGCGGGCGATCTGCATGCCCGCGATGTTGATCTGGGCGTCGCCGAACTCGCGGCCGTAGACGGCCACGATTCCCGGACGGTCCGTGTAGAGCATCACGATCAGGTGGTCGTCGAACGGAACCTCGACGTCGTAGCCGTTGATCTCGACGATCTTCTCGATTTGCTTGGTGCCGGTCAGGGTGCCGGACACCGATACCTGCGAGCCGTCCGCGAGGGCGCCACGCAGCGTGATGACGTTGCGGTACTCCGGCGACTCCTTGTCTGTGATCATGCGCACCGCGACGCCGCGCTGCTCGGCGAGCAACGGCGCGTTGACGTAGGACACGGTCTCGCTGACGACATTGGTGAAAATGCCCTTGAGCGCGGCGAGCCGGAGCACGCTCACGTCATAGTCGGCGAGCTCGCCGCGCACCTCGACGTCGACGCTGGTCAGCGGGCTGTGGGCGCCGAGACCGGAGAAGACCTGGCCGAGCTTCTCCACCAGCGGGATGCCGGGGCGCACGTAGGGGTCGATAACGCCTCCGGCGACGTTGACCGCGTCGGGGACGAGCTCCCCCGACAGGGCGAGGCGAACCGACTTGGCGACGGAGACGCCTGCCTTTTCCTGGGCTTCGTCCGTGGAGGCGCCGAGGTGAGGCGTGGTGATGATGTTGTTGAGGCCGAGCAGCTTCGACCCGGTCGGCGGCTCGTTGACGAACACATCGAGGCCGGCGCCGGCGATCGTGCCGGCCGTGAGGGCGTCGTAGAGGTCGTTCTCGTTGATGAGGCCGCCGCGGGCCACGTTCACGACGAACGCGGTGGGCTTCATCAGCTTGAACTGTTCGGCGCCGATCATGCCGTTGGTTTCGGGCGTCTTGGGCATGTGGATGGTGATGAAGTCCGACTGTGCAAGGAGCTCATCGAGGCTGACCGGAACCACGCCGAGCTGCTGGGCGCGGGCGGAGGTGATGTAGGGGTCATAGGCGATGATGTTCGTGCCGAAGGCCTGCATCCGCGCCGCGATGAGGGCGCCGATGCGGCCGAGGCCGATGATGCCGATGGTCTTTTCGTAGAGCTCGACGCCGGTGTACTTGGAGCGCTTCCACTGCCCCTGCGCCAGCGCGCCGTGGGCGGCCGGGATGTGACGGGCCAGGCTGATGATGTGCCCGACGGTCAGTTCTGCGGCGGAAATAATGTTGGAGGTCGGGGCATTGACGACCATGACGCCCGCAGCCGTGGCCGCTTTAATGTCGACGTTGTCGAGGCCGACGCCCGCGCGGGCGATGACCTTCAGTAACGGTGCGGCGGCGATTGCCTCCGCGTCCACCTTCGTGGCGGAGCGCACCAGAACGGCATGCGCCGTGGCCAGTCCGGCGAGTAGCGCGACCCGGTCAGTGCCGTCTACGGAGCGGACCTCGAAGTCGGGCCCGAGGGCGTCGACGGTGGCAGGCGATAATTCTTCAGCGATTAGGACAACAGGTTTTGACACGAAAACGGATCCTCCGATTGCAGCAGAAAAGCATGGCTTGCGCCGCGACCGTGGGGCGCCAGATATGAAATCACTCTATCGGCTGGAGAATAGGGCCATGAGCAGCGTTACATTCCCCGACCTCCAGTTCGCCGTGCGCATCGTGCTGGCGGTGGTCTTCATCGGCGCCGGCATCGCACATTTCGTGCCGGGTGTGGCGCGCACGATGAGGGCGATGATCCCGCCACGGCTGCGAACGACCGGGATGCTTCGCCCCGGCAACCTCGTCATCCTCACCGGAGTCTGCGAGATCGCGGGCGGGCTCGGACTGCTGTATCCACCCACGATCGTGACGGCCGGCGTCTGCCTGATCGTGTTCTTGGCGGCGATCTTCCCCGCCAACGCCTTCGCCGCGCGCTACCCGGACCGCTTCGGCGTGGCCGCGATCCCCCTCGTGCCGCGGCTGACCGGGCAGCTTGTGCTGATGGGGCTGATCGTCGTCGCGATCGCCTGAGCGCTAGGCGACGCCGTGCACCACAGGCGGAGCGCCCTGCCCGGTGTCGAACCAATTCGACGGAGATTTTGGGTCAAACACCCGTTTTTGAACCCAAACGCGCTGTTGAGAGCAACATCTCCGTCGAATTCGTTCGGGACACCGAGCGGCAGGGCCAGGCGAGCAAGCAGGGCCAGGCGAGCAAGCAGGGCCAGGCGAGCAAGCAGGGCTAGGCGAGCAGGCTGCCCGCGCCGAGGGTGAAGATGTTGGCGGCGATCGCGGCGTTCAGACCCAGGCCGGCCAGGAACAGGGCAGCCTGCGCGGCGGGTCCGCGCGAACGCCCGATCCATGCGGCAAGCACGAAGACGAGGAGCGGGCCCAGGATGCCGACGAGGAGCACGAAAATACCGGGTCCGCTCAGCTGGGTGTCGAGGCTTTGAGCCAGGATGTTGAGGCCGACCAGGTTGCCGACGCCCTCCCAGATGTCGTAGGCATAGCAAAGGCCGAACAGGATCGCGATGCCCGTCGACAGCCAGCGCGGGGTGCGCCGCCGGGATGAGGGGACGGTCGCGGGCGTGGTCACCGGTGAATCGGTCATGCGATGACCCCCGGTCCGGAGATGAACGGCAGCGGGGCGAGCAGAACGACTCCGAGGAGTAGCCAGCCGATCCGGGCTCGGGGATGCGTTCTGGTCAGCCAGAACGTCACCGCGAACCAGACCGCTGGAGCGGCCACGGCCAGCCAGAGACCGAGGGAGAACATGAACTCGGACAACTCGTCGGCGGGCGGGGTCTGGATGCGGCCCACGCCGATGAACCAGCCCACCGTGTAGAGCAGATATATTCCGCCGAAGATTCCGAGCGAGACGAGCGCCAGGGAACTCGTGGCCGTGCGGGTCAGGGCGGCGTCGGCCGCCGCCTTCGCCGCGACAGCGGATGCCGGACCGGCCACGGTCCATCCCTCCGGCGGCGCGACGGAACCGGTCTCGGTACCGGCCGCGGTGCCGGCCGCGGTGCCGGTGTCGGTTTCAGAGCCGGAGCCGGAACCGTCGCCGGTCGTGACGAAAGCGCCCGAATCCGGCTCGGCGGGCCGTGCGGTCGCGCCAGACTCGTCGCCGGAGACGAGCGTGGGGTCGTCGTCGCCGGCCCAGCCCAGAGCGTCGTCCCGGTTGTCGTCACCGGAGTGTCCAGAAGTCATGAGACCAGCGTACCGAGGCGCCGCCCGGGCGGCGCACACTTCCGGCTGATCACGACTTTCAGTGCCTTGGTTTCCGCCGCGCGGGAGAAGGTGTCGTACGCCTCGAGGATCTGGTCCATCCGGAACCGATGCGTGGTCAGCTTGTCGGCTGGGATCTTCTTCTGCGCGACGAGCCGGAAGACGGTGTCCGGGGCCGAGGCGCGCTCGAGCTTCGCGGCCGTGACCGTCTCCCCCGCCGGGCCGTCGGGGATGCCATGAACCGGCTGCGAATGGGGGTCGTGTCCTGTGCGAACCGGCAGGCCGGGTTCATCCACGGGCATCAATGGTGACCACCCGGACCGGACGTGGCAAGCACCCCCGAAGGCATCCTCGGGCAATCAGCGCCGTTGACGCGGCAGCGGGGCCAATCCAGTGGATTGGCCCCGCTGCCGATGCGAGCTCGGGTGTTAGCGCGCGGCTTCGCCGTCAGTGTAGTCGTCGTCGGCGGAGGCGTTCCAGGCGAACAGCTTGCGCAGCTCACGGCCGGTGGCTTCGATGGGGTGCTCTTCGCCCTTCTTGCGCAGAGCAAGGAACTCCGGTGCTCCGGCGTCCTGGTCCGCGATGAAGCGGGCCGCGAAGGCGCCGTTCTGGATGTCGGCGAGAACGGCCTTCATATTCTCCTTGACGTGGGCGTCGATGACGCGTGGGCCGGAGACGTAGTCGCCGTACTCGGCGGTGTCGGAGACGCTCCAACGCTGCTTGGCGATGCCCCCCTCCCACATCAGGTCGACGATGAGCTTGAGCTCGTGCAGCACCTCGAAGTAGGCGACCTGCGGCTGGTAGCCGGCCTCGGTGAGAACCTCGAAGCCGTACTGGATCAGCTGCGACGCGCCACCACAGAGCACGGCCTGCTCGCCGAACAGGTCGGTTTCGGTCTCTTCGGTGAAGGTGGTCTTGATGCCGGCGGCGCGCAGCCCACCGATCGCCTTGGCGTAGCTGAGGGTGAGCGGCCAGGCCGCGCCCGAGGCATCCTTCTCGACGGCGACGATCACGGGAACGCCGCGGCCGGCCTCATACTCGCGGCGAACGGTGTGGCCCGGTCCCTTGGGGGCGACCATGGTGACGTCGATGCCTTCGGGGGCCTTGATGTAGCCGAAACGGATGTTGAAGCCGTGTCCGAAGACAAGGGCCTTGCCCGCAGCGAGGTTCGGCAGCACGTCGTCGGCGAACAGGTGACGCTGCACCTGGTCGGGCGCCAGGATGACGATGACGTCGGCCCAGGCGGATGCCTCGGCGGTGCTGAGAACGGTGAAGCCGGCCTCTTCGGCCTTGGCCTTGGACTTCGAGCCGTCCTTGAGGCCGATGACGACCTCGACACCCGAGTCGCGCAGGTTCTGCGCGTGGGCGTGACCCTGCGAGCCATAGCCGATGACGGCTACCTTCTTGCCCTGGATGATCGACAGGTCGGCGTCTTTGTCGTAGTAAATCTCAGACACGAGTAAATGTTCTCCTTGTTGTTGTAGTCGGTGGTCGAGCTCTAGTTTTTGAAGACGCGCTCGCTGATCGATTTCGACCCGCGGCCGATGGCGAGCAGGCCGGACTGGGCGATTTCCTTGATCCCGTAGGGCTCGAGCACGCGCAGCAGCGCCTGCGTTTTGCCGGAGTCCCCGGTGACCTCGATCACGACCGCGTCGACGGACACGTCGACGACCCGAGCCCGGAACAGGGTCACGGCTTCGAGCACCATCGACCGGGTCGTGTTGTCGGCGCGCACCTTCACCAGCAGGTGTTCGCGCTGCACCGACTGGGCCGGGTCGAGTTCGACGATCTTGATGACGTTGATCAGCTTGTTCAGCTGCTTGGTCACTTGCTCCAGCGGTGCGTCTTCGACGTCGACGAGGATCGTGATGCGGGAGAGCCCGGGGATTTCGGTGTGGCCGACGGCGAGGCTCTCGATGTTGAAACCGCGGCGGGCGAAGAGGCCGGCGACCCGGGTGAGCAGGCCGGGCTTGTCCTCGACGAGGAGGCTCAGAACGTGGGTGCTCACGGGTTATTCCTCTTCCCAGGTCGGTGCGTGCTCTTTGGCATACTGCACGTAGCTGTTGCTGACACCCTGCGGCACCATCGGCCAGACCATGGCGTCCCGGCTCACGATGAAGTCGATCACCACGGGCCGGTCGTTGGTCGCCAACGCCAGCTTGATGGCGTCGTCGACCTGGTCGGGGCTGGTGACCCGGATGGCGAGGGCACCGTAGGCCTCCGACAGCTTCACGAAGTCCGGCACCATGGCGGACCCGTGCCCGGTGTGCAGATCGGTGAAGGAGTGCCGTCCGTCGTAGAACAGGGTCTGCCACTGGCGCACCATGCCCAGCGAGGAGTTGTTGATGATGGCGACCTTGATCGGAATGTTGTTGATCGTGCAGGTGGCCAGTTCCTGGTTGGTCATCTGGAAGCATCCGTCGCCGTCGATCGACCAGACCACCCGGTCGGGCTCGGCCACCTTGGCACCCATCGCTGCGGGGATGGAGTAGCCCATCGTGCCGGCGCCCCCGGAGTTCAGCCAGGAATTGGGCCGCTCGTACTTGATGAACTGGGCCGCCCACATCTGGTGCTGGCCGACACCGGCCGCATAGACGGCTTCCGGCCCGGTCAGCTCGCCGATGCGCTGGATCACGAACTGCGGGCTCATGAGGCCGTCGGTCGGCTCGGAATAGCCCAGCGGGAACTCCTCCCGCAGACCCTTGAGGTAGGTCCACCAAACGCTGACGTCGGGCGTCGTCGTGGTGATGGCGGCCGCGTAGGCGATGGTGAGTTCGGTGATGACCTCCTTGGCATCACCGACGATGGGAACGTCGGCGGCGCGGATCTTACCGATCTCCGCGGGGTCGATGTCGACGTGCACGATCGTGGCGTGCGGCGCAAACTCGGAGACCTTGCCGGTGACCCGGTCGTCGAAGCGGGAGCCGAGCGCGATGATCAGGTCGGCCTCCTGCAGCGCGAGCACCGCGGACACGGTGCCGTGCATCCCGGGCATGCCCAGGTGCTGGTCGTGCGAGTCCGGGAACGCGCCGCGCGCCATCAACGTGGTGACGACGGGCGTCTTGCTGAGTTCGGCGAAGGCGAGCAGTTCTTCCGACGCGCGGGCACGGATGACACCGCCACCCACATAGAGGACGGGCTTCTTGGCCTCGGCAAGCAGCTGGGCCGCAGCCTGCACCTGTTTGCCGTGGGCCTTGGTGACCGGCCGGTAGCCGGGCAGGTCGAGCTTGGGCGGCCAGATGAACGGGGCGCTCTTCTGCTGGGCATCCTTGGTGATGTCCACCAGGACCGGGCCGGGCCGGCCGGTGGAGGCGATCAGGTGAGCCGACGCGATAGCCGCGGGGATGTCCTCGGGACGCTTGACCAGGAAGGAGTGCTTCGTGATCGGCATGGTGATGCCGACGATGTCGGCCTCCTGGAAGGCATCCGTGCCCATCAGAGTGGAGAAGACCTGGCCGGTGATGCAAAGGATCGGCACCGAGTCCATGTAAGCGTCGGCGATGGCGGTGACAAGGTTGGTGGCGCCGGGCCCGGAGGTGGCGATGGCCACCCCGACGCGGTTGCTCGCCGAGGCGTAGCCCTCCGCGGCGTGGCCGGCACCCTGCTCGTGCCGCACCAGGATGTGCCGGATCACGGTTTGGCTCATCAGCTCGTCGTAGAGCGGAATGACGGCGCCGCCCGGTAGACCGAAGACGTCGGTGACGCCCAGCAGCTCCAGCGAGCGGATGATCGCACCGGAACCGGTGAGGATTTCCGGTGCCCCCGAGTCGGGCGCCCCGGCGGCCGCGGCAGACGAGGGCGACGGTGATGGCACGGGTGTTTCCGCGGTCATGTGATCAGTTCCCTAGTTCGATGACGAATAGTGAGTTCTAGCCCGTGACGGCGCCGACGGCCGCAGACTGGACAAGCTTCGAGTACTTTGCGAGAACGCCCCGGGTGTAGCGCGGAGGCAGAGGTGCCCAGCCAACACTCCGGGCGGTCAGCTCATCAGGGTCGACCAGTAGGTCGAGCGTGCGAGCTGCGATATCGACCCGTATCAGATCACCATCGCGCACGAAGGCGATTGGACCTTCGTCCACCGCTTCGGGTGCTATATGGCCGATGCACAGTCCGGTTGTGCCGCCTGAGAATCGACCGTCCGTTAAGAGTAGTACATCGGCGCCGAGCCCGGCGCCCTTGATGGCGGCGGTGATCGAGAGCATCTCCCGCATTCCGGGCCCGCCCTTGGGTCCCTCGTAGCGGATGACGACGACGTCTCCCTTCTGGATCTCCCCCGCAGTGAGAGCGTCCATGGCGGCGCGCTCACGCTCAAACACGCGCGCGGGTCCCTCGAAGATGTCGGAGTCAAAGCCGGCGGTTTTGACGACGGCACCCTCGGGGGCGATAGAGCCCTTGAGGATGGTGATTCCGCCGCTGGCGTGAATCGGGTTGTCGAGGGTGCGCAGCACCTCGCCGTCCAGTTCGGGCGGGTCGATCTCGGCAAGGTTCTCGGCCACGGTCTTGCCGGTCACGGTGAGCGCGTCGCCGTGGATGAGGCCGGCCTCGAGCAGGGCCCGCATCACGGCCGGCACGCCGCCGTGACGGTCGACGTCGTTCATGACGTACTTGCCGAACGGCTTCAGGTCGCCGATGTGCGGAACCTTGTCGCCGATGCGGTTGAAGTCGTCGAGGGTGAGCTCGACCTCGGCCTCGTTCGCGATGGCCAGCAGGTGCAGAACCACGTTGGTGGAGCCGCCGAACGCCATCGCCACGGCGATCGCGTTCTCGAAGGCCTTGCGGGTCAGGATGTCCCTGGCCGTGATCCCCAGACGCAGCAGGTTGACGACGGCCTCGCCGGAGCGGTGCGCGTAGTAGTCGCGGCGGCGGTCGGCGGAGGCCGGGGAGGCCGATCCCGGCAGGCTCATGCCGAGAGCCTCGGCCACGCTGGCCATGGTGTTGGCGGTGTACATGCCGCCGCAGGCACCCTCGCCGGGAGCGAAGGCGCACTCGATGCGCTTGGCGTCGGCCACGGACATCCGCCCGGCCTTGACGGCGCCCACCGCCTCGAAGGAGTCGATGATGGTGATGTCTTTTTCGGTGCCGTCGGAAAGCTTGACCCAGCCGGGAGCGATCGATCCTGCGTAGAGGAAAACGCTGGCCAGGTCGAGGCGGGCCGCGGCCATCAGCATCCCGGGCAGCGACTTGTCGCAGCCCGCCAGCAGCACGGAGCCGTCGAGGCGCTCGGCCTGCATGACAACCTCGACCGAGTCGGCGATGACCTCGCGGGAGACGAGGGAGAAGTGCATGCCCTCATGGCCCATCGAGATGCCATCGGAGACGGAGATGGTGCCGAACTGCAGCGGGTAGCCGCCGCCGCCGTGCACACCTTCTTTGGCGGCCTGCGCGAGGCGATCCAGGGAGAGGTTGCAGGGCGTGATCTCGTTCCACGAACTTGCGATGCCGATCTGGGGTTTCTCCCAGTCGGCGTCGCCCATACCGACGGCCCGGAGCATCCCCCGCGAGGTGGTGGCTTCGATTCCATCGGTGACGTCCCGGCTGCGAGGCTTCATATCGATCTCAGTCATGCACTGAGTCTAAACGTCCACTGAGGGCGGAACGTCGCCCGGGGGTCATGCTCCGGCGGCGGCCTCACGCTCCGTGGCGACGGCCGCGCGGGCATCGGCGATCAGGCCCAGCACCAGCGGCACGTCTTCGGGGCCGCGCACCCGGTAGCCGGCGAGCGAGTCGCCTGCCCCGATCTTGAGGCCGACGTCGCCGGGTCGCAGCACGGCGAAGGCATCTTCGTCGGTGGTGTCGTCGCCGGCGTAGAAGACCCGGTCGGCCCCCGCGTGCCGGCGCAACCGCTCAAGGGCGTCGCCCTTGGTGCTGGCACGCACCGCGAATTCGATCACGTCCTTGCCGTCCCGCACGGTCAGGCCGGGCAGCAGCGTGCCCAGCTCCTCGCGTGCGGCCTTCAGGGCGGCCGCCGCTTTCCGAGGCGTCGCCAGCCGGGTGTGCAGGGCCAGACCGGCCGGCTTGCGTTCGATCCAGGTTCCGTCGATGCTGCCGGAGATGCGCTCAAGCACCCGGGCGAGGGCGTCGAGCTGCTCGAGTTCCTCGGTGACGAGGTCGAGTTCGATCTCGGGGGTGTCCAGCTGCACCTCGATCCCGTGCGAGCCGGCGAGGAGCACATCGGTCTGCGGCTGCGACACGTGCCGCAGGCTGACCAGGGCCCGGCCGGAGACGAACGCGACCCGCACCCCGTCGAGGTCGAGCAGGCGCTGCACGGCCTCGCGAGTGCCTGCCACTGCGCGCGCGTCTTCGGGCTTGTCGACGTGCGGGGCAAGCGTCCCGTCGAAATCGAGGGCCACGAGGATGTTGTCGGCGCGGCTGAGATCCTTCAGCGCACTGGCGAGGGTGTCGGGGATCCCGGGACGCACGGCGGCTCCTTCGGTCAAGGTTCGGAGGAAGGAAGAGGACCAAGCGTCGACGTCGTTGTCGAAGACCTTGCGGCGGAGCGCGCGCATGCGTCGCAGCCGTTCCTGGCGGGGCATCGCGACGGCCCTGAGGATGGCGGCCTTCACGCCGTCGATGTCATGCGGGTTGATCAGCACGGCCTGTTTGAGCTCGTCGGCGGCGCCGGCGAACTCGCTCAGAACGAGCACGCCGTCGCGGTCGAAGCGCACGGCCACGTATTCCTTGGCGACGAGGTTCATGCCGTCGCGGAGCGCGGTCACGAGCATCACGTCGGCCGCGAGGTAGAGCGCCACCATCTCCTCGCGCGGGTAGCCGTGATGGTGGTAACTGATGGCGGTGTGGCTGATGGTGGAAAAGTCGCCGTTGAGGCGGCCGACGGCCAGTTCGATCTCGTCGCGCAGGGCGATGTACGGGCCGACGCGTTCCCGGGAGGGGCTGGCGACCTGCACCAGGGTGACATCCTCCACGCTCAGGCTGCCGTCGGCGAGCAGCTCGCCGAACGCCTTGATGCGGTGGGCGATGCCCTTGGTGTAGTCGAGCCGGTCCACGCCCAGCATGATCGTCTGGGGGTTGCCGAGGTCTTCGCGGATCTGGCGCGCCCGCTCCTGGATCTCGGGGCGCCGCGCCAGTTCCTCGTAGGCGGCGGCGTCGATGGAGATCGGGAAGTGCTTGGCGATCACCCGGCGATGCTTGCCCTCGGGTGCGGGCACATCGATGGCGACGCCGCGGGTCGGATAGCCGTAGAGGCGGCGCACGGCTCGGGAGAAGTTACCGGCGTCGGCGAGACGCTGGAAACCGATCAGGTCGGCGCCGAGCAGTCCGTCGAGGATCTGCTTGCGCCAGGGTAGCTGGGCGTAGATCCCGTATGGCGGAAAAGGGATGTGGTTGAAGAACCCGATCACGAGGTCGGGCCGCGCGTCGCGCAGCATCCGTGGCACGAGCTGCAACTGGTAGTCGTGCACCCACACCGTGGCGCCGGGCGCAGCGGCGGATGCGGCGGCGTCGGCGAAGCGGCGGTTCACCCGAACGTAGGCCTCCCACCATTCGCGGTGGTAGCGCGGCGGCGCGATCACGTCGTGGTAAAGCGGCCAGATCGTGTCGTTGGAGAAGCCCTCGTAGTAATCCTCCAACTCCGACTCGCTGAGCCGCACCGGCACGATGGAGATACCGTCGTTCTCGAACGGGTCGAACGAGCGGTCGGCGATGCCGGGCCAGCCCACCCAGGCGCCGTCGGAGCTGCGCATCATGGGCTCGAGGGCGGTGACCAGGCCGCCGGGCGAGGTGCGCCAGCCCTCGGTTCCGTCTTCGGAAACCTCGATCTCGATCGGGAGGCGGTTGGAGACCACGACCAGCGAATAGGTTGAGTCCGGGGCGGCGGATGCCGTGGGTTCGGCTGCAGAGGTAATGGGATCGTCCGTTCCGGCGGGCGCAGAGCGACGCCTTGGTGGTCTCCCAAGGCTACCAGTGGGCCGAAAGCGGTGGCCGGGCTGGCCACTCGGCCACGGTCGCCCGACATGGGGACAACTTTGAGGTAGCGCGCGTACTTTAACCCGTGGATCGTGTCCGGGTTTGGCGCGACCCCGACTGACTGTTTGAAAGAGGCGGACCCATGGACCTGAATTCACTGCTGAGCTGGGTGTCGATCTCACTCGCGACCATCAGCCTCGTTGTCTTCGTCTCATTCTTCGTTCTGGTGCGGAGGCTGTACCGGCGCATTCGCCGTAGCCGCAGGCTGACCGGCGCGGTGTTGCGTTCTCGCACCATCCTGAGTCGGGGCCCGCAACACGAGGTTCTGAAGCTGCAGTTGCGGCTGAGGGAATCTCTCGACAGTGGTCAGGCAGCCGTCGACCTGGCCCGGAGCAGCCAGGGCCCGCTCGGCGAGCTTCCGCGACTTTTCCGTCGCATTCAGGGCGAAAGCGTCACGCTGCAATCGCAGCTGCGGCTGCTGACGAGCGAGGCCGATCCTGTCGTGCTCGCCGAGGCGCTGTCGGTGGCCGGCCGCCGTGTCGACCAAGTGGCCGGGTTGGTGCGCCGGCTGCGCTCGGCCGTCGCTGCCGGTCTCGGAGAGCTCACCGATGACACCCTCACGGCCCTTCGCTCCGAGGTCGACCGCGAGGTGGCCGCGCTCCGGGCTGGGGTCGATGAGTTGCGCTCCCTCAACGGCCGCTCGCTCAACAGCTGCTCTCTCGACGGCCACTCCCATAACGGCAACGACGGGTTCTCCGATCCGCGCCGGCCCCTGCCCATGAATACTTTCAACAGAAGGACTGAATCATGAGCCTCACCTCGCGGCTGCGCGTCATCCTCCGCAGCAAGTCAAACCAGGCCCTGACCCGGATCGAAGACCCCCGCGAGGCCCTCGACGACAGCTACGAGCAGCAGGTGAAGTCGCTCCAGCAGGTGCGCCTTGGGCTGGCCGAGGTCGCAACGGCAAAGAAGCGAATTGAGTTGCAGGGGCAGGACATGGGCGGCCGCTACCAGCGGCTGGCCGACCAGGCCCAGGAGGCGCTGAACCAGGGCCGGGAAGATCTGGCCCGCACGGCGCTGGAACGCCGGTCGCTCCTCGAGGGCCAGGTGGCAGCCATCCGTGACCAGTACCTCGTTTTGGCGCAGCAGCAGGCGCAACTGCAGGACAACGAACGACGCCTCGCCGAACGGGTCGCCGCCTTCCGCATGGAGAAGGAGACCCTCAAGGCCACCTACGCTGCCTCCGAGGCTCGGGTCAAGGCCAACGAGGCCGCGTCCGGCATCGGCTCGCAACTGGGCACGGTCGGTGCCGACCTCGACCGGGCCAAGGACCGGGTCACCCAGATGCAGGCCCGCGCCGCCGCCACCGACGAGCTGCTCTCCAGCGGCGCTCTGAACGATGTCACGGCCCCGCTCGACGCGGACCTCGAGCGGCAGCTCTCGGCTGGGGCGACCAGAGCGGCTGTCGACCGCCAGCTTCAAGCGATGAAGGAGGCCCGCGCCACGAACCGAGGCCCCGGCCCGAACGCTCGCGGAGGAACCGACGCCTGGTTGAGTATCGGCCAGGGCCCGTCTCTCCCCTGATCCTGGTCGTCGACCAACTCTGAGCCAGGTCGTCGAACCAATTCGACGGAGATTTTGGCGGAAACGCTACTTTCCGGGGCATCCTGGACCGATCTTGGCAAAATCTCCGTCGAATTCGTTCGGGCTGCGGGGCAGAACAAAGCGCGAGGTGCACGCCCGAACCGCACAGGCACTTCGGCGCATCAGGCGGGAGGTGTGGCCACCTCAGGAGATCCGGCCGGGCCGAGCCGGGTATCCGCACCTGTTCCGCACTGGTCCGCGCCGACTGGAGAATTTAGGCGACGGATGTCCTGAGTCAGCCCCACACGCAAGCTCGCCTGAGCCTGAACCTGAACCTGAACCACGGTTGCTCGGGTGAGCCAAAATCTCCGGCGAATTCGTGCGGCGCACGGGGCGCAACCTCACGCGGGCGGGCACACGTTCCCTCCGGGAACAGATACCCCGCATCAGCTGCGGGCCTGCGCCAGGCCGAACGAGCGGGCGCCGCGCCGGCTGGCGACGGTCCAATACGAGGCCAGAACGCTCACCAGTGCGAAGATCAGCAGGATGGCCGCGGGCCCGCCGGCGCTGCCGCCTCCCCCGGAGACAATGGCCTGCATGCCCCGCACCGCCCAGGTGAGCGGCAGGAACGGGCTGATCATCTGGAACGGCGCCGACACCAGCTCAATCGGGTAGAGCCCACCCACCGCGGTGAGCTGCAGCGCGAGCAGTACCAGGGAGACCACGATTCCGACCCGGCCGAACGCCGCCGTGAGGAAGTGGTGCACCGCCGCGAACACGAAGGCGAGGAACACCGCGAAGGCCAGGGTCGACGGCAGGATCGACCACGAGACGCCGAGCGTGCTGTGCAGCAACAACACCACGACCACGGCCTGCGCTGCGGCGATTCCGAACGCACGGCCGAGGCTGCGGGCCACGAGGTTGCCGGTCGACGCGGTCGACGCGAGCGCGAGCGCGGACAGCGGCTTCATCACCAGGAAGATCGCCAGGGCACCGATCCACAGGCCGATCGGCACGAAGACCATGCCGATGACCGGGCCGATCGACGCGAAGGCGTTGTCGCGCTCCGCGGTGATGCCGACCGGTTCGGAGACGACCGCCGCGGTCGTCACCGGGTCGGTGTCGGTGAGAAGGGCCGCGCTGTCCGCGCCGTCCTGCAGCCCGCTGGCGAGTTCGACCGCGCCCGATTCGAGCAGGCGGGCGCCCGCCGCGGCATCCGTTGTTCCGGTGGCCAGCTGCGAGAGGCCGGTGGCGATGCCGGCAACGCCGGTGGCGAGGTCGCTGGCACCGCCGCGGAGGTCGCTGCCGCCGCCGGAGAGCAGGCTCGCACCGTTGGCGCTCTGAGACACCCCATCGAGCACGCCTTCGAGGCCCGGACCGGCCTGGCCGATGCCGGTGCTCTGCGCGGCGAGGGCGTCGAATCCGCCCTGGAGCTGCAGCAGGGCCGGCGCGTAGTCGGCGACCCGCGGGTCGCTCTGCATGGCCGCGTTCAGCTGCCTGAAACCGTCGGCGTTTGACTGCACCCCGGCCGCGTAGGCCGGTAGGCCGGTCGCGAGCGGAGCCAGCCCGGCCGCGCCCGTGCTCAGCCGGGTCAGGCCGTCGCTCAGTCCGGTGACGCCCTGGGTGTACTCGGCCACGCCGGAGGAGAAGCTGGCGGCGCCGGTCGCGGCGGACGAGGCCCCGGATGCCGCGGCGGCCGTGCCGCCGGCCAGCGAATCGAGTCCGGTGGCCACGCCGGTGACCCCGGTCGAAACCTGCGCGGCGCCATCCGCCGCCTGCGTGAGGGACTCGCCCAGCACAGCCAGGCTGGTGTAGAGCCCGTTGAGGTACTGCGAGGTGATCTCGCGGCCGAAGACGCCCGACATGGCGGTGCCCACCGACTGGGCCACCGATCCGGCCACGAACGAGTGCGCGTCATCCGTGCGGATGCCCAGGTCGGCCTGGGTGGGAGCCGCCCCGCCCAGCGAGGTCACCGACGCCGAGAAGTCCTTCGGGATCGTGAGCACCGCGTAGGCGTCGCCGGAGGCCAGGGCCGCCGCGGCATCCGCGGAGTTGGAGATGTTCCAGTCGAACCCGGTGGCCTCGGACCCCTCATCGGAAGGCTTGGTGAGTTCGGTCACGAGCAGGCGGCCGGCGAGCACCGGCTGCTCGGTGCCGTCGGGCAGGGTGGTGGTGACGATCTCGTCGTTGTTGACGACGATCGCCGGCAGCGTGTCCACGCGCTGATCGGCGGTGGCGAGGGCCCCGGCGAAGAGTCCGGCAACCGCCAGCGGCACCACGATCAGGCCCGCCAGCAGGGCCCCGAGGGCCCCTCGGCGCTGCCCGGGCGTGCGGCTGAACAGTTTCTCAAGCCTGGTGCTCATCGCTGCAGGGCCTTTCGGTCACGGGAATCGAGTTCGAGGGTCTGCAGCGGGCGGGCCCCGCGGTAGACCGCGATCGCCTCGGGGAAGGAGGCGGCACCGACGATGAGGGCGGTCGAGGCCGGGGCGAGGATCGCCAGCACCTGCACGAGGTCCCGCCCCGCCGGGTCGACGGGCAGTCCCTCGCCGAGGTCGACGATGACAACTCCCGGGGTCTCGATGAGCGCCGCGGTCACGTGCACCGCGGCACGGCCCAGGGCGGAGAGGGACGATACCGTCGTGCCGGCCACGATCGGGCCGGCGTCCCGGCCGCTCGACGGGGTGCCGAGCGCACCGTTCAGACGCGCGATCCACCCCGCGAGAAGCGAACGGCGCGACGCGGCGCGGTACCACGGATGCGCCAGGTCCAGCCGTTCGGCCAGCAACTCCCCCACGGTGAGCCCATTGTCGCGGCTGTCGCCCACGTCGGCGAGCGCCACCGCGCGGAGGGCGCGGCTGCGCTCGGACGGCAGCGGAAAGCCCATGACCTGGAGGCGGCCGAACACCGGGTCGAGCCGGCCGGCCAGGGTGGCGGCGACGACGCGGCGGTGGGTGGCGGAGCCGGTCAGTACCACCACCGCGCCGGCGTCGATGGTGAGGTCCAGCGGCCCGAAGGGGCTCTCCGGCAGCCCGAAGACGGCTCCCTCGGCCGTGATGGCGTGCGGCTGGCACCTGGCCCATTCCTTGTCGGCCAGGTGCCGGCGCAGACCCTCACCCTCGATGTCGACGTTGGGCAGAATGCGGGAGAGCCAGCGTGGCAGCCACCAGGCGGCATCGCCGGCGAGGGCCATCGCGGCCGGGACCAATGTCATCCGCACCAGGAACGCGTCGAGGAAGACTCCGACGGCGAGGGCGAACGCGATGCCCTTGATCGCCCCGGTGCCCTCGGGCACGAAGGCAAAGAAGACGAAGAACATGATCAGGGCGGCGGCCGTGACCACGCGGGCAGCGTGGGAGAACCCGTGCACGATGGATTCGCGGGCCAGGCCGGTCTTCACGAACTCCTCCCGCATGCCGGAGACGAGGAACACCTCGTAGTCCATGGCCAGACCGAAGAGCACGGCCATCAGCAGGATGGGCAGGAAGCTCAGGATCGGCCCGGGGGTTTCCACCCCGAGCAGCTCGGAGAACCAGCCCCACTGGAAAATCGCCACGGTCGCGCCGATCGATGCGGCCACCGAGAGCAGGAACCCGAGGGCCGCTTTGATCGGCACGAAGATCGACCGGAACACCATGGTCAGCAGGATGATCGAGAGCCCCACCACGATCAGGGCGAACGGCACGAGCGCGTTGCTGAGGCGGTTGGAGATGTCGATCGACACGGCGGTCCCGCCGGTCACGGCGATGGGGGTGCGCAAGTCGTCGTCGATCGATGGTGCCAGATCGCGGATGGCCTGCACGAGCGCCTTGGTCTCGGGCGCGTTCGGCGCGCTGTCCGGCATGACCTGGATGATGGCGGTGTCGACGGTCGGGTTCGGAGTGCCCTTGCCGACGAAGGCCACGCCGGGCAGGGTGCGCAGGGCCGCGCCGATGGTGTCGAGGTCACCGAAGATATCCGTTGTCTGGGTGATGTCGACGACGACGATGAGCGGACCGTTGTAGCCCGGACCGAAGCCCTCCTCGAGCATGGTGAACGCCTCTCGCTGCGTCGAACCGGCCGGCTCGGACGCCCCGTCAGGCAGGTTCAGGTCGAGGCTGAGGGCCGGGATCGCCAGCGTGCCGAGCACGCCCACCACGAGGAGCACGGCCACGACCGGCGCCCTGAGCACGAGGTTGACCCAGCGGTGGCCGAGGGTGGGCCGGCCGGTGTCTGGACGGGTGGCCCGGTGGTGCGCGCGGCTGCCTGTCTTGGGAATGAGGCGCCCCTTGGCGAGGCCGAGAACGGCGGGGAGGAGCGTGACCGCCACGAAGATGGAGACCAGCACGGCCAAGGCGGCGCCCAGCCCCATCACGCTGAGGAACGGGATGCCGACCACGAGCAGCCCGAGCAGGGCGATGATCACGGTGATCCCGGCGAAGACGACGGCGCTGCCGGCGGTGGCCACGGCCGAGGCGGCCGAATCGTGTGGTTCGACCCCATTGGCGAGCTGCGTGCGATGCCGCGACAGGATGAAGAGCACGTAGTCGATGCCTACGGCGAGCCCGAGCATCAGGGCGAGCATGGGGGCCGTGCTCGAGACCGGCACGAATGCGGAAATCACGGTGATGCCGCCGATGGCGACGCCGACGCCGATCAGGGCCATCAGCAGCGGCATCCCGGCGGATACGAGCGAACCGAAGGTGATCACCAGCACCACGCCCGCGAAGATCAGGCCGAGAACCTCGGAGATGGTGATGCCGAAGGTGTTGTCCTGGAAAACCTGGCCGCCGAAGGCTACCTCGAGGCCGGCCTGCTCGGCGATATCCCGCGTCGCGGTCACGTCGTCGAGGGTTTCCGCGGTGACGTCGGTTGATAAGCCGGACAACTGAACCTGGCTGAACGCACTCTCCGAGTCGTCGGAGATCGCGCCCGACGCATATTCGTCATAGGGCGTCAGCACCGAGTCGACGCCGGGCACGTCCGCGAGTTCGGCCACCATGTCGACGATGGCCGTGCGGTAAGGCTCGTCAGTGACGGATGCCCCGTCCGGGGCCGTGTAGACAACCTGTACCGCGGCGCCGGCCGCCTGGGGGAACACCTCGCCGAGCTTGTCGATGGTGTCCTGTGATTCCGTGCCGGGAATCGCGTACGACTCCTGGGTCTGGCCACCGAGGGCCACCCCGGAGCCGAGGATCCCGACCAGCAGGATGGCCCAGATGCCGAGCACCAGGCCCGCACGCTGGTAGGCGAAGTGACCGATTCGATAGAGCAGGGTTGCCATGGGTGCTACTTCCGGGACGGGGCGGTGCGAACGGTGACAGGGGCAAGCAACTCGGTGATGACGGTCAGGAGAGCCGGTCGGACCTCTTCCACCGGGGCTATCTCCTCCCCGAGGAACGTCATGCCGGCCACCAGGGTGTAGGCGGCGCCGCCGAGGGCGATACCGAAGCGGATGCGGTCCTCCGTACTCGCATCGCCGTGGCACAGCGTGTCGGAGAGGCGCACGATCACCACTCCTGCCCGGTCGATCACGGGGATGCCGCGCAGCGACTGAGACTGGTTGATGAAGGTGTGCAGCTCGAGGCGGAATTCAAGGATGAAGTCGATGAAGTCGTTCACGAACCGGCTCCGGGTCAGGGCGCTCTCCTCGGTGGCGAGGAACCGTTCGAGAATGGCCTCCAGCCGGTTCACCGCCGGGGTGAGCACCTCGTCGAGGAGCGCTTCCTTGGAGGCGAAGTGGTAGAGCACGCTCGATTTGGAGTACCCGGCCGCGTCGGCGATCTGCTGCAGCGAGGTGCCGGCGAACCCGACCGAGGCGAACTGCTCCAGCGCTGTCGCGCGCAGTTCTGCGCTGGTGCTCTGGCGGTTGTGTGGGGGCTGGGGCACAACGGGCTCTGGAGTCACCCGATCACGGTACCTGACCGATCGGTCAGAGCTTGTCCGATCGGTCAGATTATCGGGGAACGTGCAGCCGGGCAACTTCCGGGTAGCGTTAGACGCGGAGGTCACCATGCGAAAGTTCATTTTCAGCAGTGCCATCATCGGCGTGCTCGCCGGCGGTTGGAACATTCTGAGCGCCACCCGCACCGGTCCGCGCGACTGGCGCCTGGCGCTGATGTGGATCGGCTGGCTGCTCAGCGCCGCCGTCGCCATCGGAACCGTCATCCAGGATGCCGACGATCGCCGAATCGAGGACTAAGTCCTCCGCTGTCGGCGTGTCAACGCGGGCCGTAGCGCGCCGCACGGCAAACTGAAGAGTTCACGGGCACGTTAGCCGAAAGGGGCTCCCGATGTTTGGTCGACGACGTCGCGTCGCACCGGTCGCACCGGTCATCCCCCCGCCCGTTCCCGAGCTCAGCGACGCTCAGATATTCGAGCTCCTGCACACCCAAATCGCTCGTCTCGTCGGCGCCCAAGGCCAGTGGACTCTGGTTCCCCGCAGCAGTGACGACACCGACGTGATCTTCCACGATCTGAAGGCGAACCAGATTGCCTCGTCCCTGGCCTCCGTGCTCCGCACAGAGACCGCCGTTCTGCGCGGCGAGGTCACCGCCGAGCCCACCGCGCTCCCCTTCATTCCCGCCCCGATCTCCGTTTGGGCCGAACCGGAGCGGGCGCCGACGGCCACCCTTCCGCGCTTCTCCGCCGCTGCTTCGACGAACAACGCCCGCCTCGTCGCCTGACCCTCGG
Source organism: Cryobacterium sp. Sr3 (assembly GCF_004402835.1). NCBI lineage: Bacteria > Bacillati > Actinomycetota > Actinomycetes > Micrococcales > Microbacteriaceae > Cryobacterium > Cryobacterium sp. Sr3. The sequence continues at coordinate 60,231 of NZ_SOFA01000046.1, forward strand.
CCCCGCTTGTTTGCTCGCTCGGCAACGCGATTATCGTCCACTCCGGGTCAACCTGCATCGGTGACCGCAGTCGGCACTGAGTTCCGGTGCGGATGATCGTCCAGTGCTCGTTGTGCAGGAGCAAAGGGTGAGCATGGCACAGCAGTACTCCGTCGGACGAGCGCATCCGTTTGCAGCTGCGGAAGAAACGCCCCGCGGCACCGGAGACCACCCATCCCAGGCGCTCGAGATCGCGTTGTGCTGCGGCTGGATCGACGGGCAAGTGAACTCTCTCGACGGTTACTTGTCGCAGGCCTTCACTCCCCGCCGAGCCCGCAGCGTGTGGTCACAGCTCAACCGGGACTCAGCCCTCACCCTCATCGCGGAGGGGTGGATGCGTCCCGCCGGGTTCTTCCCGGCGCTCACGTCCCAGAACCGTTTCGCGATCCTGTTCCGCCTCGACGGTACGAAGCAGCCCGAGGCTCGCGCCGCGAAGATTGCGACCTACCTCGGCATGCTCGAATGCGGGGAAACGCTCTACCGGCAGAAACCCCGAGACACCCCTGCGTCGGGAGCTTGCCGGACGCGCCCGTATAGAGTTCCGCCGCATTCTTTGTAGGTCTTCTTCAGACTCGCGCTGCCGCGGAATTCTAGATTGAAGATCATGACTTCCAGCCCCCTCATCGCCCGCACCCCGACACCCCGCATCATGAGCGTGCGCGACCTGTCGCAGATCGCCATCTTCGCCGCCCTGATCGCCGCACTCGGCCTGCCCGGCGCCCTGAGTATTGGGGCGGTGGCCGTGCCGATCACCTTCCAGACCCTCGGGGTGATGCTGGCCGGGGCGATCCTCGGGGCGCGCAAGGGCTTCTTCGCCGTGCTCCTCCTGCTCGCCCTCGCCGCAGCCGGCCTCCCGCTGCTGTCTGGCGGGCGCGGCGGCATCGTCTGGTTCACCACCTCACCCTCCGCCGGCTACCTCTACGGCTGGCTGCTCGGCGCCCTGGTCATCGGCTACTTGACCGGCCTGCTCCTCCCCCGCTACCGGCTCTGGGCGGCGCTCGGCGCCACCACCCTCGGCGGTATCGTCGTGGTCTACCTGATCGGCGTGCCCGTCACCGCGATCAACCTGGGCCTGCCGCTCTGGGTTGCTCTTGTCGACGCCGCGAAGTTTCTGCCCGGCGACCTGATCAAGGTGGTCGTGACCGTACTGGTGGCCCGCCAGGTTCACAGGGCCTACCCGGGTCTGATCCCGCCGCGCCGCAGCGCCGCTCCCGCGCCCGAGGCCGCCGACGTCACCGCCGGAGCAGTCACGCCCGCATCATGAGCAGGATCGACTTCGACAGCGTCTCGCATGCGTTCGGTGAACGGATGGTGCTGCGGGACATCCGTCTGACCCTCACCGAACAGCGCATCGGCATCGTCGGTGCGAACGGGTCGGGAAAGTCCACCCTCGTGCGCCTGATCAACGGATTGATCAAGCCCGACACCGGAATCGTGAGCGTCGGCGGCCTCGACGTGGCCCGGAACGCCAAGGCGGTGCGCCGGCAGGTCGGCTTCATCTTCACCAACCCGGACAATCAGATCGTGATGCCCACCGTGGCCGAAGACGTCGCCTTCACCCTGCGCCGCCGCGGGCTGACCCCGCTCGAGATCTCGACCCGCACGCGGGCGGCGCTCGAGCGCTTCGGGCTCGACCAGCACGCCGACCATCCGGCGCACCGGCTGTCCGGCGGCCAAAAGCAGTTGCTCGCGCTGGCGGCCGTGCTCGTGGCGGAGCCTGAGATCGTGGTCGCCGACGAGCCGACCACGCTGCTCGACGCACGCAATGCCCGGCGCATCACCGAACTTCTGCTCGGCCTGAGCCAGCAGGTCATCGTGGTTACCCACCAGCTGGACCTGCTCGCCGCCTTCGACCGCGTGATTGTGATCGAGGACGGCCGGGTGGTCGCCGACGGTGCACCGGATGCCGCGCTCGGCGCGTACCGGGAGCTGCTGGCATGATCGGGCCGGCATGATCGGGCTCTATCACCCCGGCCACTCGCTGATCCACCGCGCGCCGATGCTGCTCAAGCTCGTGCTTCTCTCGCTCGCCGTGCTGCTCGTCGGCTCGCTCGGCGAGCTCTGGCAGCTGGGCGCCTGCCTTCTCGGGGTCGCCGCACTGTTCCTGGTGGCGCGGGTGCCGCTGGGCGCGGCGTGGCAGCAGATCGGCCCGATCCTGTGGATTTTGGTGATCGCCGTTCCAGTCCAGGCGCTGTTCGCCGGCTGGACCACGGCCGGCCTGATGGCCGGGCGGCTACTGATCGCCGTGGCGCTGGCGGCGCTGTTCACCGTGACGACCACGGTCACGGCCGTGCTTGAGGGCTTTCAGAAGCTTCTGCGACCGTTCCGTCGCTGGGTCGACGCCGACCGGGTCGGCCTCCTCCTCGCCCTCACCCTGCGGTGCATCCCGCTCGTCACCGAGATCGTGTCCGAGGTGATCGAGGCCCGTCGGGCGCGCGGCACCCAGGGTTCGCTGCTCGCCCTGGCCGTGCCGGTGGTCGTGCGCTCGCTCTATGCCGCGGATGCGATCGGTGAGGCTCTGGCCGCCCGCGGTCTCGACGACTGAGGCCGGAGCGGTTCGGCCCCGGCAGGTCGGTTGCGGCTAGGTTGAGACCACCAGCGGTTTCCGGTCTCACCCCGACCGGACAGGCGAGGAGCGGAGCGCGATGATCCAGCCCGGCTGCATGACCGAGGCACGTCGACGAGGACGGCTGCGGCGCGGCATCCGGGCCGGTGGCTGGTGGACCCTGACCGCGTTCGTACTCGTCGTGATCGTGTTCCTTGCCTGGGTGAACACTGTGCGCGTGGCCGATCGGGCCGCGGCGGACGAGGTCTTCGCCAACCCGAACGTGACCGTCACCGACACCCCCACGTCGGTCGTCCTCGCGCCCGCCGACGACGCCGGCGACATCGGCCTGGTCTTCGTTCCCGGTGCCCGGGTTGACCCCTATGCCTACCTCTACAAGCTGGCGGGCACGGTCGAAGACACCGGGGTGACCGTTGTGATCACCAAGCCGGTGCTCAACCTCGCCATCTTCGACCGCCGGACGTTGTACACCTTCACCGACGCCGTCCCCGACGTCTCCACCTGGTTCGTGGGCGGCCACTCGATCGGCGGCGTGCGAGCCTGCATGCTGGCGGACGATCCCGCGGTGGCCGGGCTGGTGCTGTTCGGCAGCTACTGCGCGGCCGCGCCGGAGCGCAGCGATCTGCGGGCCCTCAGCCTCAGCGGGAGCGCCGACGGCCTCAGCACCCCGGAGAAGATCGCCGACAGCGCAGATCTACTTGTGCCCGACACTCGTTTCGTCGAAATCGAAGGAGCCAACCATGCGCGGTTCGGCGACTACGGCGTCGAGAACGGCGACGGTGTTGCCACCATGTCAACGGATGCCGTTGCCGCCGAAATCACCCGCGAGCTCACTGAGTTCCTGACACAGACAACCCCGTAGTCGGAAACCTTCCCCGGTCCGCGGTTGCGGTGCACTGAAGCGGCCGGCACCTGACGAACCCGATCGTTGGAGCACGGCGTGAGCACCTGGTCATCTTCGATTCGACCTCCAAAACCAGGGCAACCACTGCCAGCGTCGCCCCGGAACCCTGCGGGGCGCGGTCGGCCGCCTGCGACACCCGGGGGCGCACATCCGTGCTGCCCCGCTGAGGTGCAAGAAAGGCCCGGGTCTCCTTGACCGGGGCCTCTCCTGCCGCTCTCGTGTTGTGTTCTGTGTTACGTGGTGGTCAGAGAGTCCACGTACTCCTGGTTCTCGGAGATCCACTTCGCCACGATCGGCTCGTAGTCCTTGCCGTCGTAGTCGACGAACATGGCCTTCTCAAGCGAGTACAGCTTGTCGAGGTCCATGTCGAAGCCCTTGATCCACTCGGTGGCCTGCGGAAAGTCCTCGGCGAAGTCGGACTTGGCGTAGCTGTGGAGCGACTCGGTGTTCTTCAGGGTTCCCTTGGGGTCCTCGAGGGTCTTGATCGGCAGTGAACCGTAGGCCCAGTGCGGCTCCCACAGGGTGACGACGATGTTCTCGCCGGCCTTGGTGGCCGCGGTCAGCTCGGTGAGCATGGCTGCGGTCGATGAGGTCAGGTATTCCATGTCGTCGAGGCCGTAGGCCGGGATGACCTTCTCAGTGGTGGCCTTGGTCAGGCCGGCTCCAGGTTCGATTCCGACGATGCGGTTGCCGAACTTGTCGGCGTTCCTGGCCAGCTCGTCGAGGGAATCGATGGGGGCATCCTTGTTGACGGCGATGGTCAGGCGGGATTCCTCGTTCCATGCGCCGAGGTCGACGATGTCATCGCCGTACTCCTTCACGTAGGACGCGTGGGTCTCCGGCATCCAGACATCCATGTTGATGTCATAGTCTCCGGTGGAGAGACCCGAGTAGACGGGGGCAACGTCGGCGTATTCCAACTCCGCGTTGTAGCCCTTCTCGTCGAGGATGGCCTTCCACAGTTCGGAGACCGCGACGCCTTCATCCCAGCCGTTGAACACGGCGATGGTGATGTCTTTCTGGTCCTTGTTCCCGTCGCCGACGACGGCGGCCTCGGCCGAGGCGCAGCCGCTGAGTGCGAGGAGCCCAACGGCTCCGAGGGCGATGAGGGACAGTGATCGGTTTTTCATATTGTTTCCTTTCGTGTCGCCTGGTGGGCGACCGGGGCAGAATCAGAAATCAGGAGGTCGGGTGCGCGGCGCACTGGCTCAGGCGGCCAGGGCTTGCTGGGCGCGGCGCTTGCGGGCCGACATGATTCGACCGAGCGGGGTGTCGCCGGTGCCGAGTGCGGCGGTCAGGCGGTCAAGGAAGATGGCGAGGATCACCACGGCGAGGCCGGCTTCGAAACCGAGTGCGACGTCGATGCGGTTCAGGCTGGCGACGACATCCGCTCCCAGCCCCCCGGCACCGACCATACCGGCGATGACGACCATCGACAGGGAGAGCATGATGACCTGGTTGATACCCGCCATGATCGTCGGCATCGCCAGCGGAAGCTGGATCTGCCGGAGGATGCGCCAGGGCGAGGCGCCGAAGGCCTGCCCGGCCTCAACCACTTCTCGGTCGACTCCGCGGATGCCCAGCTCGGTGAGGCGGACTCCCGGGGCCATCGCGAAGATGATGGTGGCCACGATTCCGGGCACGACGCCCACGCGGAACAGAATCAGCGCGGGAATCAGGTACACGAAGGCCGGCATGGTTTGCATGAAGTCGAGAATCGGCCGGATGATGTTGGACGCCACCGCGGACTTCGCCGCCAGGATGCCGAGCGGCAGGCTGAGGGCGATCGCGAGCACACTGGCGACCAGCACCAGTGCGAGGGTGTCCATGGCGTTCTCCCACTGGTCGACGCCGACGACGACGATCAGACCGAGGACGGTACCGACCATGAATTTCCAACCGCGGGTGGCCAGGGCCAGCCCCGCCGAGAGCACGATGATCACCCAGAAGGGCGGCGCCACCAGGAGGAAGTCGACCAGTTCGTAGGCACCGTCGAAGACGGCCCGGATGAAGTCGAATAAGAACCCGAACGTGTCGGTGATCCAGTCGATGAACCCCTCCACGAGGGTACCCAGAGGAAGTCGGAAGTCGTTCACAGGTCGGCTCCTTCCAGAGCGGTGTCGCGGAGGGTTTCGGTGATCACGCTGATGGAAATCGTGGCTGCGGGCTCGATCACGGGCACGTCCCCCGTATTCGTGCTCACGTTGCCGAGCGCGGCCAGCAGGGTCACCCGCGGGATGACGCCGAGCAGACGGTTCTTCTCATCGACCACGGCGATGGCCAGATCACTGCCGACCGAGGGTTCGACCAGGTCGACCAGCGGGGTGTCCGGGTTGACGGAGATCGCATCCGTGCGCACTATCGCGCGCAGATCGGTCTCGCCGGCCTTGACCTGCCCCAGCACGTCGCGATCGCGCACCACACCGGCGAAGGTGCGGTCGCGGTTGAGCACGAAGGTGGCGGAGGTCTGCAGGTCGCGCATGGTGCGGAGCGCAGCTCGGGGACCGCCGGTGATCGTGACCACGGAGCGCACGGGCTCCATCACGCTGGCCGCGGTCAGCACCCGGGCGCGGTCGACATCCTGCACGAACTGAGCGACGTAGTCGTTCGCCGGGTCGGTCAGGATCTCCTCGGGGGTGCCGATCTGAACGATGCGACCATCGCGCATGACCGCGATGCGGTCGCCGAGGAACATGGCCTCGTTGAGATCGTGGGTGATGAAGATGATGGTTTTGCCGAGCTCGGCCTGCAGCTCGATCAACTGCTCCTGCATTTCGCGGCGGATCAGCGGGTCAAGGGCCGAGAACGCCTCATCCATCAGGAGGACGTCGGTGTCGGCGGCGAGAGCCCGGCCGAGGCCGACTCGCTGCTGCATTCCGCCGGAAAGCTCGGACGGCAGGCTGTCGGCCCAGCCGTCGAGCCCGACGAGGCGGATGATGGTGCGCGCCTTGGCGAGCCGCTCCTCGCGGCCCATGCCCTGCACCTCGAGTCCGTAGGCGACGTTGTCGATCACGGTGCGATGCGGTAGCAGGGCAAAGTGCTGGAACACCATGGAAATATTGGTGCGGCGCACCTCGCGCAGCGCGGCGGCGGAGATGCCGGTGATGGCCTGGCCGGCCACCGTCACGCTGCCAGAGGTGGCGTCCAGTAGCCCGTTGAGCATGCGGATCAGGGTGGATTTGCCCGAACCGGACAACCCCATCACCACGAAGATTTCGCCGCGGTGAACCTCGAATGAGGCGTCGATAACGGCGGCGGTGCCCAGCGAGGACACCTCATCGCGGCTGGCTCCCGCGGTTAGCTTCTTGACGAGCTCGTGCGGACGACGCCCGAACGCTTTGTACAGTCGATCTGCCTTCACGGCAATAGTTTCGGTCACGGATTCTCCCGGTGCACGCCGGGCGGGGCCGAATCACGGCCGACGGAACGGATGCACGCTGTGTCGGACGGGTAGGCCGTGACCGGCCTCGACGCGATGGAAAGCGTGGGCTGGGGCGATCATGGGGATCGCATCCGTCATGGCCTCACCATACGAAGCGCCGTACCGATGGGGCCGTGGCTGTACATTCGCGTCCTGGTGAAGGGTCGTAAGACCAGCAGTAAGCCTAACACGGGGGTATTTGCGTCGCAGAAGCAGCGATTTCGACGGTTTCGGGTAGCGGGGAGAACCGGCCCTACCGCAGGCCGCGAGACAGCCGCCGCGGAGCATCCGTGCCGGGTCGCGTTCGACGACCCGGAACGGACTCAGGCCTTGAGCGCCGCGATCTGCGCGGACTTCTCGGTCGCGGCGGCCGTTTCGGCGGCGCTGGGCGCACCGTGGTGGGCGATCATCGTGGTCTCGTCGAACGGCTCGTGACGGTCGAGCACCCGGTCGACCTGGGCACGATCGATCTCCTTGGTCCAGGATCCGATCAGCACGGTGGCGACGGCGTTGCCGGTAAAGTTCGTGAGCGCGCGGGCCTCGGACATGAAGCGGTCGATGCCCACGATGAAGCCGACTCCTTCAAGCAGCTGCGGGGCGTGGGCCTGCAAGCCGGCGGCCAGGGTCGCGATCCCGGCACCGGACACTCCGGCGGCACCCTTGGAGGCGATGATCATGAAGGCGAGGAGCCCGATCTGCTCGCCCAGGGCGAGCGGCTGACCCATGGCCGTGGCGATGAAGAGCGACGCCATGGTCAGGTAGATCGCAGTGCCGTCGAGGTTGAAGGAGTATCCGGTGGGAACCGTGACGCCCACGACCGGCTTGGAGACGCCGAGGTGCTCCATCTTGGCGATCAGGCGCGGCAGCGCCGCCTCGGAAGAGGAAGTCGAGAAGATCAGCAGGTACTCTCGGCCGAGATAACGCATCAGCTTGAAGATGCTGATGCCGGTGACGATCTTGAGCAACCCGCCGAGGATGACGACGATGAAGAGCACACAGGTCAGGTAGAAGGCGCCCATCAGGGTGAAGAGGCTGATAACGGCCTGGAAGCCGGTGGCACCGACGACGGCGGCGATCGCACCGAAGGCGCCGATCGGCGCGAGCCACATGACCATGATCAGGATGCGAAAGACCAGGGCCTGCACGTGCGCGATGCCCTCGAGGATCGGCTTGCCGGCGGCTCCCATCTTCTGCAGCGCGAAGCCGGCGATGAGGGCCACCAGCAGGGTCTGCAGGATGTTGCCGGCGGTCAGTGCGGAGAACAGTGTGGTCGGGATGATGCCGAGGAAGAAGTCCGATTCGGCGGCTTCCGGCGGCACGAAGGTGGTCGCGGTGAGATCGAGCCCTGAGCCGGGCTTGATCACGTTGCCCACGACGAGGCCGATCGCCAGGGCGAAGGTGGACATGGTCAGGAAGTAGCCGAGGGCCAGTCCGCCGATCTTGCCGACCGTGGCGGCCTTCGCGATGGAACCGATGCCGAGGATGATCGTGCAGAAGATGATCGGCGAGATCATCATCTTGATCAGGGCGATGAAGATGTCCCCGAGCGGTTTGAGCGAGACGGCGAATCCGCCTGTGCCGCCGAAGAGCAGGCCGACGATGACGCCGAGGATCACCGCGACGATGACCGCCATGTACAGGTAGTGGGACTTGTCAAACTTCTTCGCGGGCTGTGCAGCGCGAGCGCGAGGCAGTGATGCCATAAAAGACTCCTTTGTCTAGTAACTAGGCTGGGGTGAAGCGCTGGTGCGCCCGGACCATCCGTGGTGTGTTTCAGACTGGACGACCGAGGCGCCCGCGTCACTGTTGCGGTCATATTGGTCACGGTCGCGCAAATGGAAGAAGGATGCGATGGGGCAAGGCTGGAGCATTGCGCGCCGCCTGTTCCTGGCGAACGCCCTGGTCATCATGGCGATAACCGTGTTCGCGGGCACCGCGGCCTTCGTGGACGCCCGCGACCGTGGTTTCGTCGCCGCCGAGGAACGGATGCTGTCCGTCGCCAGCGCCATCGCCGACAACCCGCTCGTACTGGATGCCAGCCGCTCGGCCGATCCCAGCGCGGTGCTCCAGCCGTACGCCGAGCGGGTCACCGCCGACGCCACCCTCGACTTCATCACGATCATGGCGCCCGACCGCACCCGCTGGACCCACCCGACCGAGTTGGAGATCGGCCGCCCCTACATCGGTACCGTCACGCCCGCCCTGGCCGGGGAACCGTTCACCGAGGTGACCACGGGCACGCTCGGACCCTCGGTGCGGGCCGTCGTTCCGATCACCGACGAGCAGGGAGCCGTTCAGGGCCTGGTGGCTGCGGGGGTGAAGACGAGCAACCTCTCCATCGCGCTGAGCGCGCGGCTGCCGGCCGTGCTGGGGGTGGCCCTGATGCTGCTAGCCACGGGCACCCTCGCCGCCTGGCTGCTCGGTCGCTATCTGAGCCGGGTCACGCTCGGCTGGGGACCGGAGCAGCTCGCCCAGCTCTTCGTCTACTACGACTCGGTGCTGCATTCGGTGCGGGAGGGTCTCGTACTCGTGACTCTCACGGGCGAGGTCGTGCTCTACAACGATCAGGCTGCCCGGCTGCTGGGCCTGCCGCCGCGCTCACCGACTGAGGGCCGAGCATCCTCCGCCGCCACGCAGAGCCTTGACCATCTCGACCTTCCCCCGGCGCTCGCCGAGCTACTGAAGAGCGGCCGCCCCGCCACCGACGAGATCCACGTCACCGACACGCGCGTGCTGGTCGTCAGCCAGCTGCCGGCACTGAAACCGGGCAGCGGCCGCACCAAACCCGCGCCGATGGGCTGGGTTGCGACCATCCGCGACCACACCGACCTGCAATCAATGGGCAGCGAGCTCCGGTCGATGCGCACCCTCTCGGATGCCCTGCACGCCCAGACCCATGAGCACGCCAACCGGCTTCACACCATCGTGTCCCTGATGGAACTCGGGCGCGGCGCCGAGGCCCTCGATTTCGCCACCAAAGACCTGGAGCTCAGCCAGCAACTCACCGATGACATGCTCGACTCGGTGGACGAACCGGTGCTCAGCGCCCTGCTGATGGGCAAGTTCGCCCAAGCCAGCGAGCTGGGCGTGCTGCTCACGGTTGAGGCGGCCGGAACCCTCGCCGATTCCGGCCTGACGGCGCAGGACCTGGTCACGGTCGTGGGCAACCTGGTCGATAACGCACTCGACGCGGCCGCCGGCGGCGAGGCACCCCGCCGGGTGCACCTCTCGGTCGGCTCCACGCCCTCGTCGGTGGCGATCGAGGTGGCCGACACCGGGCCCGGCGTCGACCCGGACGCCGTGACCGACATCCTCCGCCGCGGTTACAGCACCAAGGAGCCCGGCAGTTTCGGCCGCGGCCTCGGACTGGCGTTGGTGCGGCAGACGGTCAACCGGCTCGGCGGCAGCCTCAGCATCACCCGCCGCGAGGGGGCCGTGTTCACGGTCACCCTCCCCCGGCAGCCGGAGGAGCCCGCTGCGGGCATCGAACCCGACCTCGCGGCGACGATGGGCGGGTCGCATGACTGACCGGGACATCCGGGTGCTCGTCGTCGAAGACGAAGCCATTGCGGCCGAGGCGCACGCCGCCTACCTCGGGCGTTTGACCGGTTTCGTGCACGCGGGCACCGTCGGCGACGGCCATTCCGCCCTGCGCGCCCTGGCTACGGCCGTCACCGCGGGGCAGCCCATCGATCTGGTGCTGATGGATATGACCCTGCCCGACCTGCACGGCCTCGACGTGAGCCGACGGATGCGCGCGGCCGGCCTGACCACGGACATCATCGCCATCACGGCGGTGCGCGAACTGCACATCGTGCGCGGCGCCGTGGCGGCCGGCATTGTTCAATACCTGATCAAGCCGTTCACCTATTCGACCTTCGCGCAGAAGCTGGTGCAGTATCGGGACTTTCGGCTTCAGCTGGGCGGCCTGTCCGCGATGACCAGCCAGACCGACGTGGACCTGGCGTTCGCGAGCCTGCGCACGCCCACCGAGCTGCCGCGGCCGAAGGGTCTGTCCGAGGGCACCCTGGGCGCGGTGATCGAGTTCCTGAAGCTGCAAACCGTTCCGGTCTCCTCCAGCGAGGTGATGGAGCAGCTCGGCATTTCTCGGGTGACCGCCCGGCGCTACCTTGAGCATCTGGCCGACACCGGCTCGCTCGAGCGGTCGCCGCGCTACGGCACGCCGGGGCGGCCAGAGAACGAATACGTCTGGAAGCGGCTGTAGCGCGCACGTGCAGTCACGGCCGCGCGGTGAGCACTCCCGGCGTGGCTCTCTCAGCGGCCGGCGCGCTCCGCCAGGCCGCGCACGCAGGCGGCCTGGCCGGCGTGCTGCAGGTCGTCGGAGAGCACGCTGACCAGGCGCACCGCGAGTGTGACCGGCGGGGTCCAGCGGGTGTCGACGACCCGGGAGAAATCTGCCGTGGTGAGAGTGGGCAGCCAGGCGATGGTGCGGGCGTGCACCGCGTCGAGATAGCCTGCCAGAACGGATGCGCCGGCGCGCACCTGCCCAACCTCCTCGGCGGTTTGGCCGTAGCCGGTGGCCGCCCGCGCGAAGGGAAACGCGAACCTGTCGGCCCAGCCGGCGCTGTCCCAGAGCTGGTCCTCGTTCATCAGCTCGGCCAGGTGGTCATCCTGCACCCGGGTCAGGTGCCAGATCAACCACGCGATGCTGTTCGCCTCCGGGTCGGGCCGGAAGGTCAGCAGCTCTTCGTCGGCATCCACGAGCACGACATGCACGATGCTCCGGACACGTGCGTAGGCCTCGGCGATCAGGTAGCTCGACAGCATCGGTTCTCCTTACGCCGAGTGCCTCGTCAGTGCCTCGGTTGGTGGCCCCGATGTGTCCCGCGTCGGAGCCAGAGTAGCCCCGGCTTGCTACCTGGCGGTGGTCGAGCCTGTCGAGGCCCACCGCCCAGCAGCTGGATTACGGTTGCGCCCGTTTGCTCGGGAGTGCGATCAGGGTTTGTTCGGGGTCGACTCCGACCGGCGGCCGGAGCCAGTAGTCGTTACCGGTGCGGATGATGCTCCAGTGCTGATTATGCAACAGCAGGTGGTGCGGGTGGCAGAGCAGTACCCCGTCGGCGGGGTCGGTGTAGCCGTTGTCTTTCACCCATTCGTTAATGTGGTGGGCCTCGCTCCAGGCTGGTGATTTGTCGCAGTCGACCCAGCGGCATCCGCCGTCGCGAACGCCCATTGCGGCCCGCTGGGCTTCGGTGAAGAGGCGTTCGTCGCGGCCGACGTTGATGATGTCGCCGGATTCACTGAACTGGATGCCGCGGGTTCCGGTGTCGCAGAGGAGCCGGTCGATGGTGTCCTGCGAGATCGGGACCGGGTTTCCCTCGATCTGCCCTGCCTGACCCGCCTGACCCGTTTCGAGGGCCGTTCCGGCCACGATCACTCAAACCGACGGGCGGCGGCCACCGAACACCCGCCCCTGGTCGGCCTCACCGGCGATCTTCAGCAGCTGCACGAAGGCATCCGCGGCGATCTGATCCGTGCTGCGCGAGTCATCCTGCAGGCGTTTCGCCCACGCCGCCTTCTCCTTGTCGACGAAACGCACGCCTCCGCGGCGAGGGTCGGTGACCGAATCGAAGACGGAGAGCACGAATTCGCCGTCTTCGGGAGCGAAGAGCCCATTCAGGCGCACCTTGCCGTTTCCCAGCCGGTACACCTTCAGGAACCGGTCGTCGTAGGCCTGCTTCTCCCGAGCGGCAATGCCGGCTTCGTCGAGGCGGTCGCGCATTCGTCTCGCGAGTTTGAAGACGTGGTCCGCGTTCAGAGTTGAGGCCATCATCGAGCCGACCGCGACGAGCTTGAACGCGTCGTTCTTCGTCGAGCCGGTCACCTTCTGGATCAACGCCTGAGGCGAGAGGAACCCCTGCTGCGCGGCCAGACCGGAGTGGCCCGGTTCCAGCCGCGAACGCCGGGCGATGGTCGCCGCCATCCGCGCCGAACGGGTGTCGAGGAGGCGGCGAGCAGCCGCGATCGGCCTCTGACCGGCCAGCACCTCAGCATCGGCGAGGGCCTTATTTTCGGCGAAAACGGAACCGAGGAGGGCGACGGCATCCGTTGCCTGCCTGAGGTCATCCGCGGTGGTTGTCATGTTTCGAAACTAGCAAACATGACATACAGAGTTGAGAGTCTGTCACTTATCTATGGAAGTTTCTAGAAGTCATGTTCGAGGCCTGCGCGGCCACTCCACCCTCTTCCGGTCGGCTAGCCCTCCAGCGACCTGATCAGACGAGCCGGCACGCCACCATGGACGGTGTTGGGCTCGACGTCCTTGGTCACTACACTGCCGGCAGCCACGATTGCCCCGTTGCCGATCGTGACACCGGGCAGGATTGTGGCGAAAGCACCGATCCACGCGCCGTCGCCGACATGGATCGGCTTGGTTACCAGTGGGCCGACTCGGAACTCGCTGGGTCCGATCTCATGCGTACTTGTGACGAAGCGGACGCCCTGGGCCACAGCCGCGCGCCCGATGACCACACGCTCATTTCCGTCGAAGTAGCAGCCCTCATTCACGAACGCGCCGGGTTTTAGAACGACCATTCTGGAGCCAAAGGTGACCCCCTTCAGCACTCTGGAACTTCTGACGTTCATTCCGGCGAGGTGGAGCAGCCGAGACCGATGCGCTCCATTGACGATCAGCGGTGTAGCCAGGAGCCAATTAACGATGATGTCGTGCCAAATTCGCACCGCGTGGGGTCTGTCTTTGGTGGCTCGTGCAGCTCTGATTTTTTCCGCCTGACGATGAAGGTGCTGTTGACTGGATATCAGGCTACCGGGTACAGAAAAGGCCAAGCCTCGTTTGGAACGAGCCTGGCCTTTTTCTGATGGTGCACCCCCCCGGACTTGAACCGGGAACCCACTGATTAAGAGTCAGTTGCTCTGCCAATTGAGCTAGAGGTGCGTGTTTCTCTACTCTCCGACCCAGGGTGACCCGAACCGACTCTAGATACTAACAGCACGATTACCTTCGGCGCCAATCGCGGTACAAACCGGAGAGTCGCGCCAAAATTACTAGTCTTGGTCTGTGACCCAGCCCCAGAAGTACTCCCTCGATGACGACCTCCAGCTCGCGACCGAGCTCGCCGATCTGGCCGACGCGATCTCGCGCGACCGGTTCACCGCGATGGACCTCGTCGTGACGACCAAACCCGACCGCACCCCGGTGACGGATGCCGACCAGGCCGTGGAGCGCGCGATCCGGACCGCCCTGGCCGAGCGGCGCCCGGCCGACGGCATCCTCGGTGAGGAATTCGGCACCGAGGGCACCAGCGTGCGGCAATGGATCATCGATCCGATCGACGGCACAGCCGGTTTCCTGCGCGGCATCCCGATCTGGGGCACTCTGATCGCCCTCGCCGTCGATGGCGATCCGGTGGTGGGGATGGCGAGCTCCCCAGCCCTCGGCAAGCGTTGGTGGGCGCGCACCGGCGGCGGCGCCTGGATGACCGACGAGCGCACGCCGGGCGCCGACCCCGTGCGCCTGGCCGTGTCCGGCGTGGCCAAGCTCGCCGACGCCTCGCTCAGCTACAACAGCATCCAGCAGTGGGACCAGACCGGGCACCTCGACGAGCTGATCACACTGTCCCGCCAGGTCTGGCGCACCCGCGCCTACGGCGACATGTGGTCGTACATGCTCCTCGCCGAGGGTCTGCTCGACATCGTCGCGGAACACGACCTGCAGCCCTACGATCTCGCGGCCCTGGCCCCGATCGTGCAGGAGGCCGGTGGCCGGTTCTCCTCCGCCGACGGCCGGCCCGGCCCCTGGCACGGCAGCGCTCTGGCTACCAACAGCCTGCTGCACGAGCCGGCTCTGCGGGCCCTCGGCTCAGCGACCACCACCACGGATGCACCCGCGTCCCCGAGCGCGCCGACCCGCTAACCGATGATCCCGCCGCGCACGCACCCCGGAACCCTGACCCTGCTGATCGCTGCGGCCAGCGTCCTGACCGCCAGCCTCACCGGCTGCAGCGTGATCGGCGACATGCTGCCGACGCCGGTCCGCAACGTGGCTGCCGTGCCGGCATCCGCTCTCGGAGAGGTCACCGCTGTGGCCGACCTTCTCGTCGGAGACTGCCTGCGTGAGGTTTCGGAGGGACTGGACGTGAACGCATCGATCGTTCCGCGGGTTTCATGCGACGAGAGCCACGAGTTCGAGGTATTCGCCCGGTTCCCGGTGCCGGGCGACGCCTTCCCCGGCGACAACGCCGTGACCGCAGTGGCGGAAACCGGCTGCGGTTCCCTGTTCGAGGACTTCGTGCTGCTCGAGTACCGGGCATCGAGTCTGGATTTCGCCTACCTCACCCCCACGGCGCAGAGCTGGGCCGACGCCGACGTCCTGGCCAGCCCGAACGGCCCGGGCAGCCGCGACGTCTCGTGCCTGATCACCGACCCGGCCGGCGCCGTGACCGGCACCCTGGCCGGCGCATCGCGCTGACCCGCGGCCATACTGTTGACCCATGAGGATCAATGCCTTCTCGGATGTCTCCCTGCGAGCGCTCATGTTCCTGGCGACGCTCCCCGACGGCGAGCTTCAGACCTCGCGGGTCATCGCCGAGGCGGTGGCCACCCCGTACAGCCATGTCAGCAAGGCCGTCATGCGACTCCGCGAGCTGGGACTCGTGGAGTCACTGCGCGGCCGTACCGGCGGAGTGAGGATCAGCCCGGTCGGGCGAACGGCCACCGTGGGCTGGCTGCTGCGCCAACTCGACACCCGCGACGATGTCGCCGACTGTGAGACGCCCCACGGTGACTGTCCGCTCAGTGGCGGCTGTGGACTCCGCGGGGGGCTCCGACGAGCACGGGAGGCGTTCTACGCCGAACTCGACGACCTTGTGATCGCGGCTCTCCCCCATATCGGCTTCCCCGCTCCCGTTGTCCTCACGCTGGCACCCCTGCCGCCGCGCCGCGCCGATCGGGGGTAATGGGATACAACCCGATATTAAGCATTTGAAATGATACTTTTGGGTACGTCCCTCAATTGCTTGGAGTTTGCATGCTATCCACCCAGTCACTGCCCCTCATCAAAGCGACTCTGCCCCTGGTGGGCGAGCGCATGCCCGAGATCGCGAAGAACTTTTACGGCCGGATGCTGACCGCTCACCCCGACCTCTTCGACGGCCTCTTCAGCCGCTCCAACCAGAAAAACGGCTCGCAGCAGCAGGCCCTGGCCGGAAGTATCGCCGTCTTCGCGACCTACCTGGTGCAGAACCCCGACACCACGCCGGAGGCCATGCTCTCCCGCATCGCCCACAAGCACATCTCCCTCTCCATTGCGCCCGAGCAGTACGACATCGTCTACAAGTACCTCTTCGAGGCCATCGCCGAAGAACTCAGCGACGTCATCACGGCCGAGATCGCCGGCGCCTGGACCGAGGTCTACTGGCTGATGGCCCACGCCCTGATCAAGATGGAGAAGGGCCTTTACGCCGGTCTCGCCAGCGACAAGCCGCTCGCCCCCTGGGTCGTCGTGAAGAAGGAAGCGGCCGGCACCGACGCCGTCACATTCACCCTGGAGCCGGCCGACGACACTCCCGTGACGCCTGCCCTGCCGGGCCAGTACGTCAGCGTCACGGCCACCATGCCCGACGGCATCCGCCAGGTGCGCCAGTACTCGCTGTCGGCCGGCACGGCCACGACCCGCGTCTTCACCACCAAGCTCGACGCAGACGGCGAGGTCTCCCCCGTGCTGCACCGTGATGTGCAGGTCGGCGACACGCTCATCCTCTCCGTGCCGTGCGGCGACATCACCCTAGATCAGGGCACCGGCCCGCTGATCCTGGCCTCGGCCGGAATCGGCTGCACGCCCAGCGCATCGATCCTGCGCTCCCTGGTGGACACCGGCTCGAAGCGCGAGGTGCTCGTGCTGCATGCCGAGAGCAACCTCGAACGCTGGGCGCTGCGCGACCAGATGAGCGAAGACATCGCACTGCTGGAAGCAGCAGAGCTCGAACTCTGGCTGGAGATCCCGAGCGAGGGCCACCACGAGGGCTTCATGTCCCTTGAGAACGTGTCGATCCCGACGGATGCCTCGGTGTACCTGTGCGGTCCGCTCCCGTTCATGCGCAGCCTGCGCTCACAGGCGCTGGAGTCCGGTGTGCCGGCCGACCGCATCCACTACGAGATCTTCGGCCCTGACCTCTGGCTTGCCGGCGTCTGATCCGCGCGGAATTTCAGCGCAGCCTCAGTGCTCGTCGCCCCATTCGGTGCCCTCGAGGTCGCCGCGCAATGTGCCGGTGACCTCGTCGACCGCCTCGCCCACGGTGCCCGCGAACCGCTCCGGTGGGAACCGTCGACTGAGACCGTAGTCGCGCAGGTGGTCCTTCACCGGACCCTTCATCTCGGCGAAGATCAGCGTGATCCCGCGTGAGGCGAGGAAATCGTCGAGTTCCAGAAGTTCTTCCACGGCGGTCGTGTCGATCTCTGTGATCGGCTCGGCCGCCAGGATGACCGTGTGCACGTCACTCCCTGCCTCGGTGACGACGCGACGCACGAAGTCGTCGAAAATGCCGCCGTTGGCGAAGAACAGCGGCGCGTCGAAGCGCACGATGACGATGCCGGGCAACCGCTCGCCCTCCGGATGACGGGACAGGTCGTGGTACCCGCGCAGCCCACGGATGCGCCCGAGCTCAGCCCGGTAGGGTCGCCAGGCGTGGCTCACGAATGCCCCGAGGGACAGCACGATCGCCACGCCGATGCCCTCGATCACGCCCACGACCACGACACCGAGGAACGACGCGATGGACAGCGCGGCATCCACTTTGTTCATCCGCACGAGGGCGAGGAACCCCTTCACGTCGATCAGACCGGCGGCCGCGACGATCACGACGGCAGCGATGGTCGCCGAGGGCAGGTAGCCGGTGAGTCCGGGCGCCAGCAGCATAAACACCACGATGAGTGCGGCGCCGACCACGCCCGTGAGCTGGGTTCGTGCGCCCGCGCTCTCGGCAACGGGGGTGCGCGAGGACGACGCCGAAATGGGGAAGCCGCCGAGCAGACCGCCCGCGATGTTCGAGGCGCCGATCGCCGCCATCTCCTGACTCCCGTCGACACTCTCGCCGCGGCGCGCGGCGAACGTGCGCGACAGCACGGCCGTATCGGCGAAGGCGATCAGGGCGACGCCGAGGGCGGGAAGGGCGAGCGCGGCGACATCCGCCCAGACCAGACCGCCGAGCGCCGGAGCGGGCAGTCCCTGCGGCATCGCCCCGACGACGGGTATGGTGCTGTGAAGCCCGGGTACGGCAGTCAGCAGTGTCGCCAGCACGACGGCCACTAGCACGCCGGGGATCCGAGATCTGCCCCAGGACAGACCCACGATGATGAGCAGCGACCCGAGTCCGAAGAGCAACGCGGTGAGGTTGACTTCGCCCCCGGCGACACCGGCCCCGATTGCGATCACGTCGGCAATCGGCGGACCCGAGTCGATCGAAAATCCCAGCAGCGCCGGCAGTTGGGAAATGATCACCAGGAGTCCGAGGGCATTCAGGTAGCCGACCCGGATGGGCTTGGAGAGCAGGTCGGTCACGAATCCGAGGCGGAGCAGTCCGCCCAGCAGGAGGATCAGGCCGACCATGATCGCGAGAAGTCCCGCCAGGGCCACCGCTCGGTCATCGTCGCCGAGGGCAAGCGGCAGGATCACGGCCGCGATGATCGGCGCCAGGGCCGAGTCGGGGCCGAGCACCAGCACGCGAGAGGGGCCGAACAAGGCATATGCCGCCAACGGAATGATCGTGGCGTACAGGCCGGTCTCTGGCGGCAGGCCGGCCACCTCGGCGTAGCCGATGCCCACCGGGATCAGCAAGGCGGTGAGCACAAGCCCCGCTCTCAGGTCAGGGAGCAGCCAGGCGCGCCGGTAGGTGAGCGCGGTATCGACACCCGGCACCCACTTCTTCACCCACGCAGCCGCCATACCGTTCCTCCCGGCCCTATCTTGGTGCATCCGGGCGGTCCGGCCTAGATGTTGTTCCCACTGACGTTGTGAGCACGGTTGATGGGTGATTTGCCGCCGATGCCGGTATGGGGTCTGTGGTGATTGTAGCTATGGATCCAGTCTTGGTAGGTGGCTGCTC
>NZ_SOFA01000039.1:0-80777 GCF_004402835.1 Cryobacterium sp. Sr3
CAGCGCCGATGGTACTGCAGGGGGGACCCTGTGGGAGAGTAGGACACCGCCGGACTCAACGTAGCAACACACACAATGGCCACCCCAACGGGTGGCCATTGTGCGTTAACCACCACCCCGGCGCCCACCAACTGCGACAGCCCCGCCCCAACCGTTCACCGGCGCACACGACCCCGCGGTACACCAGCCGAACCCACACAAACCAAGCGCGCACCACCCCCACCCCGCGGCGCACATCCGGCAGCGGTCGTGGCCAACTCAGGAGATCCAACCGGGCCGTGCCGGGCATCCGCACCAATGCCGCACTAATCCGCGGCGGCCGTCTACTGCGGGCAACAGATGTCCTGAGTTAGCCACACACACACGGGCCCTGGCCAAGCCGCCCCGCGGCGCACGCTCTACCTGCGCCCACCTCCATACCGTGCGTCCACCTCCACACCTTGCGCCACGAACCACACCACCCCGTGGGAGGGCACACCTGCACCAACGACAGTTGGCCACCCCTCGAGGTGACTTCCATGTGGTGAGCGAGAGTGAATGTCTTCATTCCGGTCGAAAGTGCCCGGTAGAGCCACCACTCTCGACCGGAGAGGGACACTCGCCGCGACCCGGTATGACACCGCCGGACTCGATTCAGAATCAACCAAAATGGCCTCCCAGACGGGTGGTCATTTGGCGTTGAGTTACTGTTGATAGGTCTGTCGAAATGACAGGTCAAATTACACAGGAGACACAGTGAGCCCTTCAGGAACGCACGATAACGAATCACGCGACGGCGGACGAGACGATCGTCGTTCCAACGGGGGTTACCAGGGCCGGTCCGACCGTCCGCAGCGTGACGGTGAGCGTCCCCCTTACCGCGGTAATTCCGAGCGTCCGAAGCAGGGAGGCGAGCGTCCTCCCTACCGCGGGAACTCCGATCGTCCCTCCACGGGCGGTTACCGTGCAAATTCCGAGCGTCCGGCCAACGGTGGCGAGCGTCCTTCGTACCGTGGCGATACCGAGCGTCCGCAGCGTGATGGTCAGCGTCCTCCCTATCGCGGCAACTCCGACCGCCCGGCCACGGGTGGTTACCGTGGCAATACTGACCGTCCCCAGCGTGATGGTGAACGTCCCCCTTATCGTGGCAACTCCGAGCGTCCGCAGCAGGGTGGCGAGCGTCCCCCTTATCGTGGCAACTCCGAGCGTCCGCAGCAGGGTGGCGAGCGTCCCCCTTATCGTGGCAATTCGGACCGTCCCTCTGCCGGTGGCTACCGGGGCAACTCTGAACGCCCGCAGGGTGGCGAGCGTCCTCCTTACCGTGGCAATTCCGACCGTCCGCAGCAGGGTGAGCGTCCTTCCTACCGTGGCAATTCCGACCGTCCGCAGCAGGGTGAGCGTCCCCCTTACCGTGGCAATTCGGACCGTCCCTCTACCGGTGGCTACCGGGGCAATCCCGATCGCCCGCAGGGCGGCGAGCGTCCCCCGTACCGGGGCAACTCCGATCGCCCGCAGGGCGGCGAGCGTCCCCCGCACCGGGGCAACTCCGATCGCTCCTCCGGCGGCGGGGAGCGCAAGCCCTGGGCCAAGGACGGCGCCCGTCCCGAGCGCACCGATCGCCCGCAGCAGGGTGGCGAGATGCCCTGGACCCAGCGCGGCGGTTCGCCGAACCGTGCCGGAGCTCCGCGCGGAGACGCCGGTAAGAAGCTGTGGACCCGTGACGGTGCCCCGGCCCGCGGTGACCGCGATGCCCGTGTCGTCGAAGAGGAGATGACCGAAGAGCAGCGCATGCAGCGTGAGCTTCGTTCGGTGCGCCCGCGCCACGACGACCCCGAGCTGCCCGACGACATCACGTCGCAGGACCTCGACCGGATCGCCCGCAACGAGCTCAAGACCCTCAGCAAGGACAACGCCGAGGCCGTCGGCCGCCACTTGGCCATGGCCGCCCGCGTCATCGACGAAGACCCCGAGCTGGCTCACCGCCACGTCCTGTCGGCTGCCCGTCGTGCCGGCCGGATCGCCGTGGTGCGCGAGAGCCTCGCAATCACCGCCTACGCCACGGGCGACTTCGCCCTGGCGCTGCGGGAACTGCGCACCTATCGCCGCATCTCCGGTTCCAACGATCAGCTTGCGCTGATGGTGGACAGTGAGCGCGGCGTGGGCCGCCCGGACCGGGCGCTCGAGCTGGGACGCTCCGTCGAGCGCGCCTCGCTGCCGGCATCCGTTCAGGTTGCCCTGGCGATCGCCATGTCCGGGGCGCGTCTGGACCTCGGCGAGACCGAGGCTGCGCTCAGCGAGCTGGAGATCCCGCAGCTGGACCCGAAGACCGCGTTCTCCTACAGCGCCGAGCTGTTCGCCGCCTACGCCGAGGTTCTCGGCGAGCTGGGCCGCGACGACGAGGCCGAACTGTGGAACGAGCGGGCCGAACGGGCCGACGCTGCCGTGTCCGGCGTGACCGATTTCGACGAGACCATGGAGATCCTCGAGATCGACGAGGAGGAGTCCGACGAGGAAGAGTCCGACGACACCGACACCGACACCGACACCGACGACTCCACCGACGACGACGACGCGACTGACGTCTCCGACGAAGAGTCCGCGAATGACGCCGACGACTCCACCGACGACGACGACGCGACTGACGTCTCCGACGAAGAGTCCGCGAATGACGCCGACGACTCCACCGACGAGGCGGAGCACGATGCTCAGGCGTCGCCGCGTGCCTGAGCCGGTCACCCCGCTCACCGGCGTCGACGTGGTTCTGGCCGACCTGGACGGTGTGGTCTACGCCGGTCCAGCGGCCATCCCGTTCGCGGTCGAGAGCCTGAACCGTGCGGCGGAAACCGTGCGGGTCGGCTACCTCACCAACAACGCGTCCCGCACCGACCAGTCCGTGGCGGACCACCTCTCCGAACTGGGCCTGCACACGGTGGCGACGGATGTCGTGACCTCACCGCAGGCCGCCGTGCGTCTGCTCGCGGATGAAGTGCCGGCCGGCTCGCGCATCCTCGTGA
Organism: Cryobacterium sp. Sr3; assembly: GCF_004402835.1. Taxonomy (NCBI): domain Bacteria; kingdom Bacillati; phylum Actinomycetota; class Actinomycetes; order Micrococcales; family Microbacteriaceae; genus Cryobacterium; species Cryobacterium sp. Sr3. The sequence goes on from NZ_SOFA01000039.1 coordinate 2,994, forward strand.
TCGGCGGCGAAGGTCTTCTGACCGAGGTTGAAAAGGGTGGCTTCGTCGTCACCCGCTCGGCGGATGACGCTCCGGCCGCCGTGATCCAGGGCTTCTCGCCCGACCTCGGCTGGAAGGACCTGGCCGAGGCCGCGTTCGCCCTGCACCCGAACGAGGATGGCGTGGAGATCCCGTGGATCGCCACGAACACCGACTGGACCATCCCGGTGGCCCGGGGGATCGCGCCCGGCAACGGCACCCTCGTCTCCGCCGTGCACAGCGCCGTCGGTCGCCTGCCGATCGTGGCCGGCAAGCCCGAGGTGGCCATCTTCACCGAGGCCGTCACCCGCTTCGAGGCGCAGGCGCCCCTGTTCATCGGCGACCGCCTCGACACCGACATCCTCGGCGCGAACCGGGCCGGCATTCCGGCCGCGCTGGTGCTCACCGGCATCGACAAGGCCAAGCAGACCCTGGCCGCCGACGCCAAGTCGCGGCCGACGTATATCCTCGACGACCTGCGCCAGCTGCACGAGCCTTACCCGCAGACGGTGTTCTCCAAGGACGGCTCCTCCGCCACGGTGAACGGGGCGACGGTGCGCATTGTCGGCGCCGACGTCACGATCGTGGCCGAGGGTGACGGGGCGATCAACCTGCTCCGCGCCGCCTGCGCCGTGATCTGGGCATCCGGTCGGCCCATCTACGGGCTCACTGTTCCGGAGCGACTGTATCTCGGACGGTAACGTGGAGAGGGTGAATCAGCCCCACGTGACGACGGACGACGTAACCCAGGATCTTCCCGCGCGGCTCGCCGCGATCGAAGACCGGCCCCTCGAGGAGCGCGCCGCCGCGTACGTTCAGGAGCACGACGGGCTGCGGGGCCACCTCGAAGGTGGAGACGTTCCCCGGGCGAGCCACCCATGACCGACGTCGACGGAACCCCGATGGGCGCCCCCGATGACGTCGCCCCCGACACCAGTGCCAGCGACCCCAGCGACCCCGGCGTTGCCGGCGAGCGGATGCCCCACCAGCGCCTCGACTCGGCCGTCGCCGAGCGCGGTCTGGCCCGGTCCCGCACCGTCGCCGCGCAGCTGATCGTGGGCGGACTGGTCACGGTCGACGGCACGCCCGTCGTCAAGGCATCCGCCAAGGTGCGGGACACCCAGCTGATCGAGGTGGCGGCCACCGACCGCTACGTCAGCCGCGGCGCCCACAAGCTCATCGCCGCCCTCGACACCTTCGCGGTTCCGGCCCTGGGCCGCACGGTGCTCGACGCCGGAGTGTCCACGGGCGGCTTCAGCCAGGTGCTGCTCGAACGCGGCGCCGGCCAGGTCATCGGGGTGGATGTGGGGCACGGGCAACTGGCCCCTCAGCTGGCGACCGAGCCGCGACTCGTGCTGGTCGAGGGGTTCAACCTGCGCTACGCCACGGCCGAGAAGATCGCGGCCGCCTCCGGGGTGCCGCAGCGGGTGGACCTGGTCGTGGGAGACCTGTCCTTCATCTCCCTGACCACCGTGCTTCCGGCCCTGGTGGCGTCCGCCGCCGACGGTGCCGACTTCGTGCTGCTGATCAAGCCGCAATTCGAGGTCGGCAAGGGCAGCATCCGCGAGGGCGTCGTGCACGATCCGGGCCTCCGTGCCGACGCGATTGCCGGTGTGCTCTGGGCGGCGTGGGATCTCGGCCTCAAGACGAACGGTTTGATCGCCTCGCCCATCGCCGGCGGCGCCGGAAATCGCGAGTACCTGTGCTGGCTGTCGAGCGCGGTCGGCAGCAATCCGACAGAATGGATCGAACGCACAACGGCGCTGGTGGGAGTGACTAAATGAGTGCAGCACCACGCAACATCCTCGTCGTCGCGCACACCGGCCGCACGGATTCCCTCGAGGCCGCCGTCACCGTCTGCCAGCAGCTGCTGGCCGCCGGAGCCGTGCCGGTGCTGGCCCGCAACGAGCGCGCCGACCTGCTCGCGCACTGCCCGGACCTCGACGACCAGATCGCGATCCTGCACGAGTGCGTCGCGACCACCGAACTCGAACTCGTGATCGTGCTCGGCGGCGACGGCACCATCCTGCGTGCCGCCGAAGTCGTGCGCGGCTGTTCGGCCCCATTGCTCGGCATCAACCTCGGCCACGTAGGTTTCCTCGCCGAGAGCGAGCGCGACGACCTCGGTGAGGCCGTGCGCCGGGCTCTGCTGCGCGACTACCTGGTCGAGGAACGCATGGCCCTCGCCGTTCGGGTCAAGCTCGGCGATGAGGTGATCTACGAGACCTGGGCGTTGAACGAGGCCACAGTCGAGAAATCCAGCCGTGAACGGATGCTCGAGGTCGTCATCGAGGTCGACGGCCGCCCGCTCTCCTCCTTCGGTTGCGACGGCGTGGTCATGTCCACGCCCACGGGCTCCACCGCCTACGCCTTCTCGGGCGGCGGCCCGATCGTCTGGCCGACGCTCGACGCGCTGCTGCTGGTGCCGCTCAGCGCTCACGCCCTCTTCGCCCGCCCGCTCGTCGTGGGCCCGGACTCGTCGCTCGCCGTGGAGGTGCTCGCCCGCACCGGCGGGGCCGCGGTGCTCTGCGCCGACGGTCGCCGCGTGCACGACCTGCCGCCGGGCTCCCGTGTGATCGTGCGCCGTTCACCGATTCCCGTTCGGCTGGCCCGCCTGCACAGCGGCCCGTTCACCGACCGACTGGTCAACAAATTCAACCTGCCCGTCACGGGTTGGAGAGGCCCGGTCGGCCGTGAATAGGCGTTCCGCATGATCGAGGAGCTCGTCATCCGTGACCTCGGTGTCATTGCCGAGGCCACCCTGCCGCTCGGCCCCGGCTTCACCGCCGTGACGGGCGAGACCGGCGCCGGCAAAACCATGGTCGTCACCGCCCTTGGCCTGCTGCTCGGCCAGCGTGCCGATCCCGGTCTCGTGCGCCAGGGCCAGTCGCAGAGCTGGGTGGAGGGCCGCTGGCTGATCCCCGCCGACGGCACCGTCGCGACCCGCGTGCGGGACGCCGGGGGAGACCTCGACGGCCCCGAACTCATCCTCAGCCGCTCGGTGTCCGCGGAGGGACGCAGCCGGGCCGTGGTCGGCGGGCGCAGCGCCCCCGCCGGCGTGCTCAGCGACCTCGGCGGCGACCTCGTGGTCGTGCACGGCCAGTCCGACCAGGTGCGTCTGCGTTCGGCCGTCGCCCAGGCTGCAGCCCTGGACCGCTTCGCCGGGCCGACGCTCGCCGAAACCCTCGACCTGTTCCAGAGGGCCTACTACCGCTGGCAGGGCCTTCAGAGTGAGCTCGACCGACTCGTCGACGAGCAGGACCAGCGCGCCCGCGAGGCCGACACGCTGCGCGCCGCCATCGACGAGATCGAACTCGTCGCCCCCCAGCGCGGCGAAGACGAGTCGCTCAGCGAACGCGCCGAACGCCTCGGCAACCTCGAGGAGCTGCGCATCGCGGCCGCCCAGGCCCGGGAGTTGCTCTCGGCGGAGGAGAACCCCGACGAGATGCCCGACGCTGTCGCCCTGCTCGAGTCCGCCCGGCGCCAGCTCGAACGGGCCGGGGAGCACGACCCGGCCCTGCCGCCCCTTGCCGAGGCACTCGCGAACGCCGGCTTCCTGGTTGCCGACATCGCCGCGCAGCTCTCCAGCTACCTGGCCGGCCTCGACGCCGATGGCGCCCGCGAACTCGAGGTCGTGCAGGAGCGCCGCTCGGAGCTCACCGGCCTGGCCCGCAAGTACGCGGGCGGCCTTGACGAGGCCATCGACTTTCTCGACACCGGCAGTGCCCGTCTGCTCGAACTCGACAGCGACTCCGACCGCATAGACACGCTCCGCACCGAAACGGATGCCGCACGCCAGTCGACTGACGGCCTCGCCGACCAGCTCACCGGCATCCGTCGTGCTGCCGCAGAGGCCCTGGGTGCGGCCGTCACAGCCGAACTGGCCGCCCTGGCCATGCCGAACGCGTCGCTGCTGGTCGAGGTCGACGGCCGGGCCGAGATCACCGCCACCGGACGCGACCTCGTGAAGATTCTCCTGCGCCCGCACGCGGGGGCGGAGCCACGGTCGCTGGCGCGCGGGGCCTCCGGTGGCGAACTGTCCCGGGTGATGCTTGCGATCGAGGTCGTCATCAACCAGACCGACCCGGTGCCGACCTTCGTCTTCGACGAGGTCGACGCCGGCGTGGGCGGCGCCGCGGCGATCGAGATCGGCCGCCGGCTGGCCCGGCTCGCCGAAACCGCCCAGGTTATCGTGGTCACCCACCTTGCCCAGGTGGCCGCGTTCGCCGGCAACCACCTCAGCGTCGTCAAGGACAGCGACGGCTCCGTCACCGCCAGCAGCGTGCGCCAGCTGCACGGCGACGAGCGTGCCGCCGAAATGGCCCGCCTGCTCTCCGGCCTGCCCGATTCCGCGAGCGGACTCGAACATGCCCGGGAGCTCATGAACCTCGCCCGCGCCAACCGATAGGTCAGCCCTCAATGCTAGAGTCGAAGCCCGTGGTGGAAAATAAAAGCACGGACGCATCAGTACGCAACGACACGACACGACACATTTTTGTGACCGGTGGTGTCGTTTCTTCTTTGGGCAAGGGCCTGACGGCGGCAAGCCTCGGCAATCTCCTCACGGCCAGCGGTCTCCGCGTGGTCATGCAGAAGCTCGACCCCTATCTCAACGTGGACCCCGGCACGATGAACCCGTTCCAGCACGGCGAGGTCTTCGTGACCGACGACGGTGCTGAGACCGACCTGGACATCGGACACTACGAACGGTTCCTCGACATCAACCTCAACCAGGCCGCGAACGTCACGACCGGTCAGGTCTACTCGCAGGTGATCGCCAAGGAACGCCGCGGCGAGTACCTCGGCGACACCGTGCAGGTCATCCCGCACATCACCGACGAGATCAAGCGCCGCATGCGCCTGCAGGCCAGCGACGAGTTGCGCCCCGACGTGATCATCTCCGAGATCGGCGGCACGGTCGGCGACATCGAGTCCCAGCCGTTCCTCGAGGCGGCACGCCAGGTGCGCCACGAACTCGGCCGCAACAACGTCTTCTTCGTGCACGTCTCGCTGGTGCCGTTCCTCGGCGCCGCGGGGGAGCAGAAGACCAAGCCCACCCAGCACTCCGTCGCCGCCCTGCGTTCCATCGGCATCCAGCCGGATGCGCTCGTGCTGCGCAGCGACCGGCCCGTCTCCGACTCGAACAAGCGCAAGATCGCGCTGATGTGCGACGTCGACGAAGACGCCGTGGTCAACGCGGTCGACGTGCCGAGCATTTACGAGATCCCCACCATGCTGCACGAGCAGGGCCTGGACAAGTACATCACCGACCGCCTCGGCCTGCCCGTCACCAGCGTCGACTGGACCGGTTGGCAGAAGGTGCTCGACGCCGTGCGCGAGCCCCAGCACACCGTCACCATCGGGCTGGTCGGCAAGTACATCGACCTGCCCGACGCCTACCTGTCGGTCACCGAAGCGCTGCGCGCCGGCGGATTCGCCAACCAGACCAGGGTCCAAGTCACCTGGATCGCCTCCGACGACTGCGAGACCGAGGAGGGCGCGAACCGCCTGCTCGGTGAGCTCGACGGCATCTGCGTTCCCGGCGGCTTCGGCGTGCGCGGCATCGAGGGCAAGCTCGGCGCCCTCAAGTTCGCCCGCGAGAACGGCATCCCCGTGCTCGGCCTCTGCCTTGGCCTGCAGTGCATGGTCATCGAATACGCCCGCAACAAGGCCGGCCTCACCGGCGCATCCTCCTCGGAGTTCGACGAGGACACCGAGTTCCCGGTGGTCGCGACCATGGAAGAGCAGGTCGAGATCATCGCGGGCGGCGACCTGGGTGGCACCATGCGCCTGGGTCTCTACCCGGCCGTTCTGGCCGAGGGATCCATCGTGGCCGAGCTCTACGGTGCCTCCGAGGCGTCCGAACGTCACCGCCACCGCTACGAGGTCAACAACGCGTTCCGCTCTCAGATCGCGGATGCCGGACTGTGGTTCTCGGGCACCTCACCCGACCGCCACCTGGTCGAGTACGTCGAGCTGAAGCGCGAGGAGCACCCGTTCTACGTGGGCACGCAGGCGCACCCGGAGCTGCGCAGCCGGCCCAGCCACGCGCATCCGTTGTTCCGCGGCCTGATCAGCGCGGCCCTGGACCGCCAGCAGGCCAGCCGCCTGTTCGAGGTCGAAGCCAAGGAAGAAGCCTGAGCCGTGACCCACCCGTCTGTGCCCGCCGCCAACGTGACCGCTCCTGTGACCGCCGAGAAGTCCGGCGAATCGGCCTCCGCCCCGCTGGCGGATGAGCCGGCCTTCGCGGCGGTCTCGGACAGCGCGATCGTTTTCGACGGCAAGGTGTGGGATGTCCGCCGCGACACCTTCGGCTATAACGGCTCCCGCATCAATCGCGAGTACCTGGACCACCCGGGCGCCGTGGCGATCCTCGCCCTCGACGAGCACAACCAGGTGCTGCTGATCAAGCAGTACCGGCACCCCGTGCGCACGCGCGACTGGGAGCTGCCGGCCGGGTTGCTCGACGAAGACGGCGAGCATCCACTCGTCGGAGCGCAGCGCGAGCTGGCCGAGGAGACCGACCTCGTCGCCACCGAGTGGAATGTGCTCGGTGAGTTCGCCACCTCGCCCGGCGGCAGCAACGAGGTCATCCGCATCTACCTGGCGCGCGGCCTCGCCGCGGCTCCGGAGATCTTCGAGCGCACCGAGGAAGAAGCCGACATCGAGGTGCGCTGGGTGCCGCTTGATGACTGCGTCGATGCCGTGCTGGCCCGCCGGGTGCAGAACCCGTCGCTGGTGATCGGGGTGCTCGCCGCCCAGGCAGCCCGCGCGCGCGGCTGGAGCACCCTCGGGGCGGCGGATGAGCCGTGGCCGCGGCATCCGGTCAATTGGGACCACACGGTGTGACCGGTTGGCCTCGTCTGGTGGTGTGAGCGGTGCGGCTGGTGTTCCTGCTGGCCGGGGCGTCGCGGGTTTGGGCGGTCCGCCTGCACCGGGAGTTGCCGGTGGGGTCGTCGCGGTGGCCGTGGACTCGTATCTGCGGCACGTCGCGATCGAGCGCGGCCTGAGCACCAATACGGTGTCCGCCTACCGGCGTGACCTGGCCATCTACAGCCGGTGGCTTGCCGCGGTCGGGTTGACCGGACTTGCCGACGTCACCCGGCAGCACGTCTCCGACTACGTGCGGTTCTTGGGATCCCGCGAGGAGTCGCCGCTGACCGCGGCGTCGATCGCGCGCATCCTCTCGACCGTGCGCGGGTTTCACCGATTTCTGCTCGAGGAGGGCGTGGTCGACACCGATGTCGCCCACGAGTCCAAGCCGCCCAAGCTCGGCACCCGGCTGCCCAAGGCAATTTCGATCGAGCAGGTCACGCTGTTGCTCGCGGCGACGGACGGCGACGAGGTGCACAACCTGCGCGACAAGGCGCTGCTCGAGCTGCTCTACGCCACGGGCGCCCGCGTCTCGGAGGTGGTCAACCTCAATGTGGACGATGTGCTCGACCCCGAGGTGGTGCGCCTCACCGGCAAGGGCGACAAGCAGCGCATCGTGCCGGTCGGCAGTTACGCGCGCGCGGCCATCGACACGTTCCTGGTGCGGGGGAGACCGCTGCTCTCCGCCCGTGGACCGGCGACGCCGGCCCTGTTCCTGGGCCTTCGCGGCAAGAGGCTCAGCCGGCAGAACGCGTGGTTGATCATCCGGGCCGCGGCCGAACGCGCCGGCCTCGAGGGGCATGTTTCGCCGCACACGCTGCGGCACTCCTTCGCGACGCACCTGCTCGAGGGCGGGGCCGATGTGCGCGTGGTGCAGGAGTTGCTCGGCCACTCCTCGGTGGCCACCACCCAGATTTACACGCTCGTCACCGCGGATACCCTGCGCGACATGTACACGACGGCGCATCCGCGGGCGCGGGTGTCCCGTTCCGTCCCCCCGGTGGTTGAGTCACCCCGCGGTGAAGGTTGAGCCCCCGCCGGTCCTGGACGAGCTCAACCCCGCCTGACTGTTCCCGTTTCGGACAACTGTTGCCCGTGTACCGGCAACAACTGTCCGGAACGGCAACAGTGGCGACCGGGGCCGCCGTGCGCCGCTGACGTTTGAGCTTTCCGGGATATTCCGTTCGAGCAGCCACCGAAGGCTGCGTCTCGCGTTTTCTCCGAAGTTACGTGACGACGGATGCCGAGAGCCGCCCACGCTCGCGGCTGCGGCGGCCCGGCCGGTGGTTGAGCCTCCCGAAACTTGGTGACCTGGCCCTCGAACCCGCCCGTCGGCATCCGTCACCGTCGCTAGCTTCGGAGTTTTTCGGAACCCGCCGGTCGAGCGGCCACCGAATGCGGCGTGTCGCGATTATCCCCGAGGTTACGTGACGCCGGCTGTCGAGAGCCGCCCCCGCTCTGGGCTGCGGCGGCCCCGCCGGTCCGGGATGCGTAGCCTAACCCCGCCTAACTGTTGCCGTTCCGGACAACTGTTGCCCGCGTACCGGCAACAATTGTCCGGAACGGCAACAGTGGCGGCCGGGTCCGCCGCGCGGGGCATCCGTCACCCGCGTCGTCACCCGTCGGAGTCTCGGCGCCCTCCCTGGCATAGCTCCTGCAATTTGGCTGCCGGGAGCCGGTTCCACCGTGTTTTCGGGCCTATTCTGCAGGATTTGCAGGAGTTATGCACGAGGGGCTACACACCAGGCCGGCGGCTGACCAGCGGAAGCCAGTGCAGATCCCGCAGACGGGCGCAGGTCGGTGCGGCCGACCTCAGAGCAGGCGCAGCCCCACCACAGTGATGATCGGCTCGCGCTGCCCGCCGGAGTGCACGATGTGGCCACCGCCCTCGTCGACGGTGAGCTGGCTCGCGTGGCAGCGCAGGGCAGCCGTGACCGTCGCGAGGTGCGCCGACAGGTCGAACCACTCGGCCGCACCCGCACCCGCACCCGCACCCGCAACACCCGCACCCGATGTGGCTCCATCCACCCCCACCTGCACCACCTCGGCAAACGCGACCCCCGCAGCCCGGCTGCCGGCCAGCGCCGCTTCATGCATGCGCACGTGATCCGGATGCCCGTACCCGCCACCGTTGTCGTAGCTGATCACGAGGGCAGGCCGAAGCTGCCCGATCAGCGCGGCCACATCCGCGGTCACTTCGGCCAGGGGCGCCCGCACCAGGGCGTCGCCGTCGATGTCGTCGGCCGGCCCGGCCAGCCCCGGACGAATCCAGGTCATGCCCGAGTCCCGGTACGCGCGCGGCGCGAGGCCCGCGGCGCGCGCGGGCGGCGTGCCCAGCCAGAACCGATCCGCGAGACCGATGCCGAGGGCCGCCGCGGCGCAGGCGAGCTCCCGCTCGCGTTCCCGGGTGAGCGCATCCGTGCCCTCGAGCACCGACAGCGGCCCGCGCACGACCTCGCCTTGCTCGCCGCGCGTGGCGGTCAGCAACGACACCCGGATGCCCCGGGCTGCCATTTCCGCAATCAGCGCACCCGTCGCAATGGTTTCGTCATCGGGATGAGCGTGCACGAACAGAACAGTGGGAACACCGTCCAGCAGACTCACGCGCTGAGCAGTGAGGGGCGGCGGTCGCCGGCACCGGGGCGCACCAGCGACCGGTACACGGTCACGAGGCCTTCTGCCGACCGCGGCCAGTCCAGGTGCTCGGCCCGCTCGCGCGCGGCGAGCGACAGACGCCGGGCGAACGCGGGGTTCGAGAGAATCTGCGTGAGCGCGCCGGCCCAGACCTTCGGATCGCGCGAGTCCAGCACCACGCCGGTGTCGCCGTCGAGCACCGCCTCGCGCAGTCCGCCGGCCGCCGCGGCGACGACGGGAACACCGCTCGCGGCCGCTTCCAGCGCCACGAGCCCATACGTTTCAGAGTGCGAGGGTACGAGCACGACCCGGGCGCCGCTCAGCAGCAGAGCCAGGTCCACGCGGGACTGCGGACCCACGAAACGCACGTTGCGTTCGATTCCGTGCCGGGCCGCGAGGGACCGAAGCTCGTCGATATAGCCGTCGTAGTCGGCTGACGCGTCGCCGGCGATCACGAGTTCGGGCCGGATCGGCTCCGGCACGGCCGCGATCGCCTCGATCGCGAGGTCGAGGCCCTTCAGCGGCTGCAGGCGCCCCGCGACGATCGCGTACCCGCGGATGTCGATCGGTCCAGAAAGCTCGGCAGCCCCAACCGCGGCGGCACCGACACTCCGGATGTCCGTGGGCCGGAACAGAATCCCGTCCACCCCCGGCAGCACGATCGAGATGCGCTCGGGCGCACCGCCGAGCCGCTGCACGATGGTGTCGGCCTCGGACTCGCTGATTGCGACCAGGGCATCCGACTCCTGCGCCAGCCAGGCCTCGCCGGCCATACGCCCGGGGGACTCGGGGCGTTCGCCGGCCGACAACGGCGTCGACGCGTCGGCCGCGATGCTGTGGAAGCTCTGCACGTGCGGGATGCCCCGGCGGCGCGCGAGCGGGAGCGCCGCCATACCCGAGAACCAATGGTGCGAGTGGATGACGTCGTAGGGTCCCAGCGCATCCATCTGCACGCGGAACGCCTCGATGAACTCCTCGTGGTCGCCCTTCGGCACGGGACGGGCCGGTCCGGCCTCGAGAAAGCGGAGCGTCACTCCGGGGCTCAACTGCATCGTCTTCGACACGGGGGAGGAGCGACGGGTGAGGATATCGACGTGGTGGCCGGCGGAGGCAAGAGCCTCCGCCTGGTGCCGCACGACCACGTTCATGCCCCCGGCGTCGCCCGAGCCCGGCTCAGCTCCCGGGGACGTGTGCAGGCAAACGAGCGCGATTCGGAGGGGCGTAAATGGCTGAGGCACTTGAAAATCTTAACGCAAGAGCCTGTGACTCACCCGGTTCCACAGATCAGAGACCGATGACGGACCGATGACAGGCCGATGACAGGCCGAGACACGCCGGATTCACGCGGCAGACCTGCGGTTTTCGGCGATCCGTGCCGCAACATGCCCGATCCGATCGCTACAGTGGGGACAGTGACAGGTGTAAGACGGATCGAGGGCATCTCAGTGGCGCGCAAGCAGGATGACCGGACACGACTTTCCGGTTTAGACGAGGTACCGGTCGGTGCGACCGGTCGACCCAAGCGCGACTTCGATGAACCCGCGGTTCTGCCCAGTCATGGCCCGGCGCGCATCATTTCGCTGTGCAACCAGAAGGGCGGCGTCGGCAAGACGACGACCACCATCAACCTGGGTGCCGCCCTCGCCGGCTACGGCCGCCGCGTGCTAGCCATCGACTTCGACCCGCAAGGCGCCCTCTCCGCCGGTCTCGGTGTGCCCACCCACGACGTCACCACCATCTACGACCTGCTGCTGAGCGGCTCGGTCAGCCCGCACGACGCCATCCAGAAGACGTCGGTGCACAACCTCGACATCATCCCGGCCAACATCGACCTGTCCGCCGCGGAGGTGCACCTCGTCAACGAGGTCGCCCGCGAGCAGATCCTGGCCCGCGTGCTGCGCAAGATCTCCGGCGACTACGACGTCATCCTGATCGACTGCCAGCCGTCGCTGGGTATCCTCACCGTCAACGCGCTCACGGCCAGCCACGGCGTGCTCATTCCGCTCGAGTGCGAGTTTTTCGCCCTCCGCGGTGTGGCGCTCCTGATCGAGACCATCGACAAGGTGCGTGACCGGCTCAACCCGGCCATCGAACTCGACGGCATCCTGGCCACCATGTTCGACTCCCGCACCCTGCACTCCCGCGAGGTGCTCGAGAGGGTCGTCGACGCGTTCGGCGACAGTGTGCTCGAGACGGTCATCGGCCGCACGGTCAAGTTCCCCGACGCGAGCGTCGCCGGTGTCCCGATCACCGAATTCGCACCCGAGCACGCGGCCGCCAAGGCCTACAAGCAGGCGGCGCGGGAACTGATCCAGCGTGGCGCCGTCGCCTGACGCAGACGCACCGAAGTCGTTTTCGGTCGCCCTCGGCAACTTCGAGGGTCCGTTCGACCTGCTCCTGTCCCTGATCGGCAAGCACGAACTCGACATCACCGAGATCTCCCTGAGCCGGGTCACCGACGAGTTCATCGCCTACCTGCGCGGCCTCGACCAGGACGAAGAGCTCGACCAGGCCACCGAATTCCTGGTGGTCGCTGCCACCCTGCTCGACCTCAAGGTCGTCGGGCTGCTGCCGCAGGGTGAGCTTGTCGACGCCGAAGACGTGGCTCTGCTCGAGGCCCGCGACCTGCTGTTCGCCCGGCTACTGCAGTACCGGGCCTTCAAGAGCGCGAGCGCCTGGTTCCAGGGCCGGCTCGACGCCGAGTCCACCCGGCACGTGCGGGCGGTGCGGCTGGAGGAGAAATTCCGCCGCCAGACTCCCGAGCTGGTCTGGACTCTCTCCCTCGGCGACTTCGCCGCCCTGGCCGCCCTCGCACTCACCCCGCGGGTTCTGCCCGGCGTGGGGCTCGACCACCTGCACGCGCCGCTGGTCAGCATCCGTGAACAGGCGGCCTACGTGGTACGGATGCTGCGCGCCGCCGACACGCTCACGTTCCGCGAGCTGATCGTGAGCGCCGAGGTGAAGGGCGTCGTGATCGCCCGTTTCCTGGCCGTGCTCGAGCTGTACCGCCTCGACGCCATCTCTTTCGACCAGCTCGTGCCGCTCGGCGACCTCAGCCTGCACTGGAGTGCCGAGACCTGGACCGATGACACCCTCGCCAACCTCGGAGCCGACTATGAGCATTGACACGACTATGAGCAGTGACACCGCCCCCGCAGCAGAGAACGCAGGGAACACAGAAAACACAGAGGGCACGGATGCCCCGCGCCCCCCGCTCGAGCGCACCCTCGAGGCCATCCTGATGGTCGCCGACGAACCGCAGGGGCTGCTGCAGCTCGCCGCGGCCGTCGACGCCACGCTGGGCGAGGTGCGCGCATCCGTCGCCCGGCTCGTGGCCGACTTCGACGGCCTCGCCGGCACCGTGCGCCGCGGCTTCGAGCTGCGCGAGGTGGCCGGCGGCTGGCGCATCTACGTGCGGCCCGAGCACGATGTGACCGTGGCCGACTTCGTGGTCACCCAGAACCCGAGCCGGCTTTCGCAGGCGGCCCTGGAGACCCTCGCCGTGATCGCCTACAAGCAACCGATCAGCCGCGGGGCTGTAGCCTCGATTCGTGCCGTTAATGTGGATTCGGTCGTGCGCACACTGCTCGGCCGCGGTCTGATCACCGAAGCGTTCACCGACAGTGAGACCGGTGCGATCAATTACGGCACCACAGACCTTCTGCTAGCCCAGCTCGGAATCAACTCGCTCGACGAGTTGCCATACCTATCGCCGTTGCTCAATGACGGCGCGAACGGATTTGAGGAATTGCCATGACAACCGACAACCAGGGGATTCAGGGGACACCCACCAATCTCGAGGCCGCCGCCGACGGCGTGCGCCTGCAGAAGGTCATGGCCTCCGCGGGCGTCGCGTCCCGACGGGTCTCCGAGGAGATGATCGCCGCCGGCCGCGTGCGCGTGAACGGCAAGGTCGTCACCGAGCTGGGCCGCCGGATCCACCCCGACTCCGACCTGATCATGGTCGACAACGTCGCCGTGCAGCTGGACACCAGCCGCCGCTACGTGATGCTGAACAAGCCCGTCGGCGTCGTCTCGTCGATGCAGGACGAGAGTGGACGCCCCGACCTGCGCGAGTTCACCAACCAGTTCGAGGAGCGCCTGTTCAACGTGGGCCGCCTCGACGCGATGACGAGCGGTCTGCTGATCCTGACCAACGACGGCGATCTCGCGCACGTGCTCGCGCATCCGTCGTTCGGGGTCTTGAAGACCTACATCGCCAAGGTCGAGGGCCGCGTGTCGGCGCAGACCATCCAGCTGCTGCAGAGCGGCATCGAACTCGACGACGGGCCCATCTCCTCCGACAAGGCGCGCATCCTGACCAGCCCTCCCGGCGACGGCTTCAGCCTGGTCGAGCTCACCCTGCACTCCGGCCGCAACCGCATCGTGCGCCGCATGATGGAGTCCGTCGGCCACCCCGTCGTCGACCTCGTGCGCCGCCAGTTCGGCCCGCTGCACCTCGGCACGCTGCGCGTGGGCGCCGTGCGCGACCTGACCAAGGTCGAACTCGGGCAGCTGCTCACCGTGTCGCGGGCCGAAACCAAGATCTAGGCCCAGGTCAGGAGTTCCAGTGGTTGAATCTCGCCTGATCGGGCCCGTGCGCGTCGTGGGCACCGGCCTGCTCGGCACCAGCATCGGCCTGGGCCTCCGCGCGCGCGGCATCGACGTCATCCTCGCCGACGCGTCGCCGACCAACCTCAGCATCGCCGTCGACTACGGCGCCGGCCGCGCCGCCACTGCCGGCGACCTGCCGCAGCTGATCGTGGTGTGCGTGCCGCCCGACGTGACGGCCGAGATCGTCGCGCGCGAGCTGGCCGCCCACCCGCAGGCGATTGTGACGGATGTCGCGAGCGTCAAGCTCGCCCCGCTGCAGGAGTTGCGCGCACTGGGGGCCGACGTGTCCCGCTACATCGGCGGTCACCCGATGGCCGGCCGAGAACGCGGGGGACCCCTCGCCGGCCGCGCCGACCTCTTCGTCGGGCGCCCCTGGGTGGTGGCCGCGCACGACGCGATCAGCTACCAGCAGGCCACCGCGATCGACGACTTGATCCTCGACCTCGGCGCGATCCTGGTCGAGATGAGCCCCGAGGAGCACGACAGTGCGGTGGCGCTCATTTCCCATGTGCCGCAGGTTGTCTCCACGATCATGGCGCGCCGGTTGACGGATGCCGCCGGCTCGGCCCTGAACCTCGCCGGCCAGGGTCTGCGCGACGTGACCCGCGTCGCGGCCAGCGACCCCGAGCTGTGGGTGCAGATCCTCGGCGCGAACGCCGAACCCGTGCGGGACATCCTGCTGGCCTACCGCGACGACCTCGACCGCTTCATCGACGCCTTGGAAGCCCCCGCCGCACCGGGCGCGCGCCGCAAGGTGGCCGAGGAACTCGCCGGCGGCAACGCCGGGGTGGCCCGCCTGCCCGGCAAGCACGGCCAGGACCGCCGCTTCGTGTCGCTGAGCGTGATGGTCGACGACACCCCCGGGCAGCTTGCCCGACTCCTCAACGAGGTCGGCGAGGTCGGGGTCAACCTCGAAGACCTCCGCCTCGAGCACTCACCGGGCGCCCAACTGGGCCTGGCCGAAATTTCTGTACTCCCTGAGGCCGTTGGTCGCCTCACCGAAGAGCTGGCCGCCCGCGGCTGGCGGATTGCTGGTTAATCATGGGTCGTCACTCAAGCCCCCACATCGTCGCCATCGACGGGCCGGCCGGCAGCGGCAAGTCCAGCGTCAGCCGCGCCGCCGCCAGGCGCATCGGCTTCGACTACCTCGACACGGGCGCCGCGTACCGGGCCTTCGCCTGGTTCGTCAGCGACCGGGGCATCGACCCGGAGCACACCGACGCCGTCGTGGCCGCCCTGGGCGACTTCGACTACTCCATCGGCATCGCCCCCGACGAGCACGTCGTTCGGGTCGGCCGGGCGGATGTCACCGACGCGATCCGCGACCCCGCCGTCTCCGCCATCGTCAGCTCCGTGGCCCGCATCCCGGAGGTGCGCACGCACCTGACGGAGCTGTTTCGCGCCATCGCGGCAAGCTCCAAGCGCACCGGAATCGTGATCGAGGGCCGGGACATCACCACCGTGGTCGCTCCCACCGCCGAGATCCGCATACTGCTCACGGCTTCCGAGGAGGCTAGAATGACTAGGCGCTCTGCGGAAATATCGACCCAATCGACTGACACCGTGGCGGAACAGCTGCGATCCAGGGATCACGCTGACTCACAGGTTGTCGAATTCATGAGCGCCGCAGACGGTGTGACCACCGTCGACTCCACCCATCTCGACTTCGAACAGACCATTGACGCGGTCCTCGACGTCATCAATACCTACCGCGAGGCCATCGCATGACCAACAACAACGACTTCGACGACACGATCCCCGACCCCGACACCGAACTGGTGACGCGCCTGGACGATCTCGACGACGACCTGGTGACGCAGCGCGCCGCCGCCCTCCGCACCGGATTGAACGAGTACGACCTCGCGGACGAGGACTTCGACGTTCTTGACACGGTGACGGAAGACCCCGACGCCATCCAATACCTGCCGGCCCTGCCGGTCATCGCCATCGTCGGCCGCCCGAACGTGGGCAAGTCCGCGCTCGTGAACCGCATCCTCGGCCGCCGTGAGGCCGTCGTGGAGGACACCCCCGGGGTGACCCGCGACCGCGTCACCTACAAGGGTGAATGGCACGAACGCCGCTTCAGCCTCGTCGACACCGGCGGCTGGGAGCCCGACGCCAAGGGCATCGACGCATCCGTCGCCGCGCAGGCCGAGCTGGCCATCGAACTTTGCGACGTCGTCATGTTCGTCGTCGACGCCAACGTGGGACCGACCTCCACCGACGAGGCCGTCGTGCGCCTGCTGCGCAAGGCCGGCAAGCCCGTCTTCCTCGTCGCCAACAAGGTCGACGACATCCGCCAGGAGCCGGAGGCCGCGAGCCTCTGGGCGCTCGGCCTCGGCCAGCCCTGGCCTGTCTCGGCCCTGCACGGCCGCGGCGTCGCCGACCTGCTCGACGCGATCCTCGAGGAACTCCCCGAGATCTCCGCCGTCGCCAAGCAGGAAGTCGGCGGACCGCGCCGCGTCGCGATCCTCGGCCGACCGAACGTGGGCAAGTCGAGCCTTCTGAACAAGGTCGTCGGCGAGGAGCGCGTTGTCGTCAACGAGCTCGCCGGCACCACGCGCGACCCCGTCGACGAGCAGGTTGAGCTCGGCGGCAGGGTGTGGCGCTTTGTCGACACGGCCGGCATCCGTCGTCGCGTGCACCTCTCGCAGGGCGCCGACTTCTACGCCTCACTGCGCACCAGCGCCGCACTGGAAAAGGCCGAGGTGGCCGTGGTCCTGATCGACGTGACCGAGGTGATCAGCGAGCAGGACGTGCGCGTGATCGACCTGGTGCTCGAATCCGGTCGCGCCCTCGTGCTGGCCTTCAACAAGTGGGACCAGATCGATGACGACCGTCGCCGCTACCTGGAACGTGAGATCGAGCAGGACCTGGCGCACGTTTCCTGGGCGCCGCGGGTGAACATCTCGGCCAAGACCGGCCGCCACATGGAGAAGCTCGTTCCGGCCCTCGAGACCGCTCTCGAAGCCTGGGACACCCGCATCGCCACCGGCAAGTTCAACGCGTTCCTCGCCGAGCTGGCCGCGTCGCACCCGCACCCCGTGCGCAGCGGCAAGCAGCCCCGCATCCTGTTCGGCACCCAGGCCTCCAGCCGCCCGCCGACCTTCGTCATCTTCACCACCGGGTTCCTCGACCCGGGCTACCGTCGCTACATCCAGCGTCGTCTGCGCGAGGTCTACGGCTTCGAGGGAAGCCCGATCAACATCAGCATGCGCGTGCGCGAAAAGCGCAAGCGCTAGCCGCTCCGCGCGTCACAAGGCCCCGTCCGGGAGATGTCTCATCTCCCGGACGGGGCCTTTTCGGTCGTCTGAACCACCAGCTCCATCACGACCCGGCCTTTCCGCACCCGCGCCGCGGGCCTGGGCGGCAGCCGCGCACAGCCGCGCACAGCCGCGCCGCCGCAACTCCGCGCCGCCGATTCCGACCCGCACCACGAAGCATGTGACCGGCCACACGGATGCGTCGTCAGGCTTCTGCCGGCTGCCCACGGTGACCACCGTCGCCCGTTGCAGCCGCGAATACGCCGGCTTCGGCTCAACCGCGCACCAACCGACCGGCTCTCCGTCGAGAAACGCGATGACGCCCGGCCCGGGCGCGCTGGCCTGCACCTGCTCCCGCAGCGTCCCGGCGCACGCTTGCGCTGTAGCGTTCTGGAACTCCCGGTTCGGTAGCTTGAAGTACTGGCACCAGCATCGTGCCGGGTCGCCGCGGGTGGCGAACACCTGGCTCACGTCTTCCCGCAGCACGGATGCGGCGGCTTCGATCCTGATCTCGCTGTCTGCCGGCATGCGCTCACGCTCCGCCCGCGCCGTCGCTGTGCCACTGCATCGGTCGCCCGTGCTCGGTTCAGCACCGCGACTTTCCCTCCGCGGCCCAGACGGTGCGCGAGTGGTTCCCAGACGCGGTAAGATATTCAAGTTGTCTCCTGCTGATTCTGTTCGTTGGAATCGGTGCAAGAGCGGCGGGCTGTGGCGCAGCTTGGTAGCGCACTTGACTGGGGGTCAAGGGGTCGCAGGTTCAAATCCTGTCAGCCCGACCAAATGTCCCGGAAACTCAAGGGTTTCCGGGACTTTTTTGGTTAAAGAATTGACTACCCCATCACAAACCCATCTTTTACTCCTCTCCGGAGCCGCTGAGACGGCCTTCCCATCCGAGGCGGCGACCTCGTTCTCGGTCCATCCCGGTCGTCCGGGAGTGTGGTGCGCACCTTCTGGGTATGAGCATCCACGACGAATACCCAACCTCCTCCTCTACCGCCTCCACCGACGCGTGGGGCCTGGAACCCCTGATGGACATCACCGAGCTGGCGACCTACCTCGGCATCCCGATCTCCACTGTCTACGACTGGCGCGTGCGCGGCAAAGGCCCAACGGCGTACCGGTTCGGCAAACACCTGAAGTTCGCCATCTCCGACGTGCGGGCCTGGATTGCCGAGCAGCGGGAACCCACCAGCCCGCCCCGGCGCACCGATCGGCGGTGAGCTGAGATGTCGCGGCCACGGTTGACGATCAGCACCTTCGGAGACATCACTATCCGGGTGACGCCGTCGGGCCGGTTCGAGGCTCGGACCCGCTACCGGGACTGGGACGGTCAGACGCGCCAGGTTCAGGCCACCGGAGACACCGCCAGGGCTGCTGAGCGATCGCTGAAGAGCAAGCTCACAACGAGATACCTGCAGCAGCCGACGAACTCCTCGCTGACGCCGGACAGCTCGTTCGCAGACTTGGCGACGTACTGGCTTGAGGACATCGACATGGAGAATCGAATCTCGAGGACGACCCGGAACCTGTACGAGCGCAACATGAGAACGCTCGTGCTCCCGGTATTCCGCAGTCTCACGCTGCGAGAGATCGGCGTCGCTCGCTGCGATCACTTCATCAAACAGCTTGCGAAGCTCTCCCACAGTCGAGCCAAGCAAGGTCGCGTCGTTCTACGGCTGGCGCTTGAGCTGGCGGTACGGCATGAGATTCTCCCTAGCAATCCGATGGACCACGTGTCCCGCCTGTACCGCGAGCCCCACATCCCCGATGCGCTCACGGCCCCGGAAGTGAACGTCATCCGCGCGGCCATCGCCCGGTGGGAGAGCGCCGCCGACCACATCTCCGGCCCCAAGCCCGACGGGCAGCTGGGCGCGATCATCGAGGTCATGCTCGGCACATCGGCCCGAATCGGCGAGGTGCTGGCCATCCGCCGCCGGGACATCGACATCACCAGCGCCATACCGTCCATCCGCCTGGCCGGCACCATTGTCAGCCGCAACGGCGAGCAGACCTTCCGGCAGGACCACCCCAAAACCGCCAAGTCGCGTCGCGTTGTGGCACTACCCACGTTCACCGCCGACGCGGTTCGCCGGCGTCTTGCCAATGCCGGGAGCATGGGCCTGGATGATCTGCTTTTCCAATCCCGAGACGGTACACCGCTGACCACCGCGAACGTGCGCCGACAATTGCGTCACGTGCTCGGGGGAGCGGGAATCGAGGGTGTGACCCCGCACATGTTCCACCGCACGGTCGCGACCGCGGTCAACGCCAACGCCAACATCGAACTCGCCGCAGGGCTGCTTGGCCACACCGACACGAAGATTACGGTGCAGCACTACATTCAACGGAGCGAGCTGGTGAACCCGGCGACCGCCGCTCTCCTCGACCGGGCATTCGCAAAAGACGAGGAATAGCGGGCCGTCGCTAACGCCGAACCCGTCCTATTTGTCGTTGGTTGGGCGGGCAGAGAGCCCTAAGACCAACGGATTATGAATCCGCTGGTTGATCGTGACGAGTCGCTATGCTCAACGAGCTCCACTAGACACGGCCTTTGGTAAGTCGAGTACGGATGTGCATCCGCGGGGCGGCCAGTAGATTCGACCTATGAATGAAGCACGTGATCGAAGCGACCTGGACGTCTATGGTGCCGAAGACTTCGAAGAGCTCGATGCAATCTTGGCCGCCATTGACCGGGCTCTTGACACGGACGGGTAGACAACCAGCAGCGCCTAGGGCGTTGGACTCGCGGGCGAAGCAGTGGGGCCTTTCAGTTGCCTGAACTGCCCGGATCGAGCAATCGTCGCTGGGCTTGCAGCTTGACGTTGCCCGAGCATCCAACCGGCACCGAATGCGAGCACTGCCAGCCCGACAATGAACAGCGCGATCCCGACCTGACTCCGTGGCGAGAGTTGTAGGCCTATTGGAGAGAACGTCGTGTTGCTGAGCGGCGCGTAGGCGAACCAGCCGAAGCTCGCTTGGTCACTCGGCACGAGAAGGAGCACGAGCCCGATGACGGCAGCCACGGTGCCGAGGGCGACCATGGATACGCTCACCCGACGCCAGAGGTTTGAGTTGAAAACTCCGCCGTACCCAGCCTGTATCTCGCCCATGTGGCCATGCTAGATGACACACCGGTTCCACGATGTGACAGAGCGCACAGGGGGTCCCTCGTAGGGGAACCGTTGGCGTGCATCGAGCTGATCGCGATCTCGCACTGCGAACCTCACAACACTGGGTGGGCGACGGGCCAGAGACCGGTCGGTCTATCCCGTAATTAGTCGAGAGGCCTGAGGTACGGGATCGAAGTCGGCGGCAGCTGCCACCCGTGGCGCTCATGAGTGCGCTTGGTGAGGTCTCCGGCATGAGACTGCAGCTTCGGTAGCGCCTGCTTGTCATAGCCAGTGGCGCGGAAATGGCGGAGATTTTGGCTGAGCGCGTGCGCCCAGTTCATTAGCGGGTCGAGATTCTCGAGCCGCTGCTCAACGCTGTCGCCGGGCTTCGCTGTGACCATGACCTGCCGTCCGAGGGTTGCGCCGAGGACGCGTTCGGCCTCGAGCCACTCGTCGAGGCCGTCCCAGTCCGTGTACTCGTCGGCGAGGTCGATCATGGCGATGCGCAGGTTTGCTAGACGTTCACCAACCGGCTCAGTTATGGGGTCGAATCCGACGAGGCGCTGTACCGCTTCCTGAACAGCCGACCAAAGCGCGGTTGTAACCGCCTGCCGCGATTCCCGTAGGGCTTCGTTAGCGCGTCTGTTGGCAATGACCGTTCCGAGGCCGGCGATTATGGCAGCCAGGCCGGAGATGACGAGCGCAGCGATGTCCACGACTCAATCCTGGCAGGCTGCGACGAGCGTGGGACATCGACGCGCACCCCGGATCGAGGTGTTCGAGTGGTTCTAGGGATCGCGACCCGGGACCCGAGCCCACTACATAGTTGCGGCTAAGCGCTGCCCGCACGCCGGACGTCCATGGACGCAGATTCGGCGCCAACCCGCCGAAGTTCCGAAGTCTCGGGGAGTGGCGTTTGGGAAGGACTATCGGGCGACGCTCACGAGCGCAAGCACAATCACACGGGCCCAGGTCAGCGGGAGCTTCGGCTTTGGGTCTGAGTTCGAACGATGAGGGCGATGACTACGGTGACGACGCCGACGCACAGGAGAGCGAATGCGGCCGCCATCATCGCCGCATCGCCGGGGAGCATGGCGCACGCTGCCGGCGAATCGTCGTAAGGGCACGTTCGCCAGGGCTGGAAGAAATACAGCACAGTCCCAAACAGTCCAATGACGGCTGCCGCAATGCCGACCAGTAACAACAACCGTGCTGCCATGTCACGAGTAAAGCACAACGAATGACGAGTAGTTGGCGCCTGTTGGCAGTGTTCGACAGGGAACCTTTACGGGGCGATTAGGACCGCTGGGTCAGCTCCGTGCCGCCCGATCTGTCGAGCCGATGCCGATTGCGGCAATTATGCCCGCTGGTAGCGCCAGCAGAAGCCCGACGAATGCGGTGAAGGTGCTGCTCTGCGCGAGCCCCAACGCGATGCCGACGATGCCCACTCCGACTGCTGAGCCCAAGCCGCCCGCGACTATTCTGGCCGCGCTCTCGCGGACTAATCTCCGGTCAACCAAGGCGATTGAAAGAGCCCCTCCGAGCACAGACAAGGCTGCAACCACCAGGCCAACCACGCCGAACTGCGTGGCACCGTTCAAGACTGCGCCTGGCGTCAGATATGCCCGCCAGTCGGGGTTGCCGAAGACCGAAAATCCCAGGAAGACGATTGCTCCTAAGAGGAAACCGCTTGGTAGTGCTGCGATCAGAATGACTCGGTAGCGCCGGGTGAGTTCCATGCCTGCAGTCTCCTGCATCGGAGCGACAACGTCTTCATTCGGGCTGAACCCGTCCGCGAGAGCGTCCGCCATTTCAGTCCAAATGCCAACGTCAAGCGCGCAAAAAGCCTGGCCGTTGGTTGGCGGCTAACGCTTCATGGGCTTCCAGCGCGGCGCTTCTGGCGCTGTCTGCGCGGGTACTCGTCGCAACCGGATCGACGACCTGAAATATAGGAACGACAATGACGCATCGACTAATGCGCCAAGTACGTACGTGAATGCTAGGTCGCGTGATCCTGAGGCCGCCAAGAACACGCCGTTGGCGAAGCTGAGGCTGAGGAGAGATCCAATGACGAAGCCGGCACGCGGCTGAGAGGTCATCGTCCACCAGTCTCGGGGCGGCTCGATCGGTTCGCCTGCACCGCGGAAGGATCGCACCCCTCCGAAGTAGAGCAGGACGGTAAGCACGTTTGCAACCACCGCGTACATCGGCTCCGGCAACAAGTAGGGACGGATTGCCGTACTCAGTATGATGAACAAAACCCCGCCGATCGCAACATAAGCGATCTTCCAACGAGTCTTACGGATGCGGAGCATGGCCTGAGCCTAGCGGGGCGAACAATCTCTGCTGGCGTATGCGCCGCAGCTCAGATCTCAGCCTTCCGCCGCGTAACATGCACAGCTGCCCGCAAGCCGGACGCTGACCGATCCGAATCGCGGCCGGACGACCACACGTTCGCCACGACAGGCCCGGTGTGCCCGCGCAGCCAAAAGTCAGACCCCGAGCGCGGGGCGCACCCGCACTGCTACGGGCAGTGACGCCGACAGCACTCTAACGTGGGCGGATGAAATGTAAATGGCGTTGGCAGTGCGTCGCGAGCAGTACGCCTTGAGTCCGAGGGGCAGCGCGATACTGAGTTTGAGCGTCGGCTTCGTCGTATCCGTACTTCTGGGAGGCGGCTTCCTGCTGACGTTCGTGCGTGATGAGCTGCACTTCCAGTGCAGTTTCCTCCGGATGGGCAGCGATGATCCCGGCTCGTTCTATTGCGCGGACGGTATCAGTTATATCGGCGTGGGGGTGGGTACCTACGGCGTGTACGGCGTGATTCTGCTGGTGGCTCTCGGTATCGCCTCGGTCGGCCGGACAACTGCGGGGATGCTGCGGTCGCGGCTCATGGCAGACATCTCGATTCTTCCCATTGCCATGTTCAGCTGGTCTACCTGGTACGCGACAAGCGCCCGTTCTACTGATCAGGCCCCTGGTGCCAACTATTGGGTCCAGCCCCTTCTCCCCGTGACGGTAGTTCTTGTCACTGCCGTGGTCGCCATCCTGACGGCCGGGCTTATTTCTCGACCGAGGGTCCGCACGGCCGGATTCCTGGTGGCGATGGCCTTGTTCGTCGCGGCCGTTTTCATTCAGCCTGGCAGCCTCTCGGCCGTCGCTGTCGCCGTTGGGATATTGGCTGCGGCAATGGCTCTTGGGCGTCTGGTGCCAAACGAGATCGAAAAGCCCCCCGTCACTTCCGCCAGGAAGAACCTTCAGCACATAAGCTGCGGCATTCGACAATCCAGTCATTTGAGAACCCCATGCGGATTGCTGGAGCGATTCCGTCGTCTGCGGGGGGCGAGACCTGCGAGACTCACCGCATGTCAACTCAGACGGGTACTCAGAAACGACGTGCTGTGTCTCCGGTGCTCATCGGCTTCGTGGGGATGATCATCGTTCCGTTCTGCATCGTGCTCGCGACCAACTCCTGGGATGCTCCAGACGCAGCAGACTTCGTACGGATGGCGTTTGGTACCGTAATCGCCTCCACCTTGGCGTCGGTGGCGGCTTGGTGGCTGGCGTTCAATCGGATGAAAGCGGGTCGGAGTGTCCGTTACTGGTTCTGGGGCGTTGCTGGCATCGTCACTCTTTGCTCAATTGGCAGCATCTCCAGTGCTGCTGAGACTTTGTTGGTGCAATTGAACACTTCATAGATCGCCAATCCGCGGCCGGGTAAGAGTTGGACGCGGAGGCTCTGCAGGTTCTCAGCTCCCGCGTCGAAGGAAGGATATTCATGGCTTCTCGAGCACCCAGGCTTTCTCTGGTCGTACTTGTCGTGTTGGCCCTCAGTGGGTGTTCGGCTGGAGTTGGCACCGGTGACTCAGCGTCGGCTACCGGGGGAGCGATCGAGTTGGCGGTATCGCAGACTTGCGCTGATGGGGCGGACCCGCAATGCGTTCAGGTTAATGGCGAGAAGGTTGTTCTCCCATCCGTACTTGAGCGAGCTGGAGTGAAGGATGCCACCATCGCAGAAAGTAAGGGGCAGAACGCGGTTGATGTGACGTTTACCGAAGACGGGGCGATCGTCCTTAACGCCCTCACGGTGAAGGCTGTCCAAGCCGGGGATTCGGCGCGCCTGATTATCAAGATCGGCGGGGAGATACAGGCTGCCGTCGTGGTGATGGAGGCCATGGAGGGTGATCATGTGCAGATCAGCGTCTCTCCAGACGACAACGCCCAAGAAATCGTAGACCTGATTCATAAAGGCTGAGAAGCGTCGGTGCATCTGGACAAATTCGGGAGAGCGTGGAGGATGAGCTGTGCTGAGCCCAGGTCGTAGGGGGCCCAAGGGGAACCCGTTGCGAGTGGTCATCTTAAGACGAATCGAGACTCTCACCGGCGGCGTCCGCGCCGCCGGTGTCCCGTGGTTGAATCGGGCCGGCGGACGCGGTCTCAATGAAACGTTTTCGGAACAGTGGCTGCAATGATGTGGAAATGGACAAGCAAAGTCGCTCCATCAGGGCTCTCGCAACGCTGCTGGTCGTGACATCAGCAGCGTTGCTTTCGGCGTGCAGTCAGCAGTCAGGTACTGAGGTCACTGCCCTTGGACGCGCTCAGACTTCAACGGATGAGTTGCCGGCCGGCCTCGACGCCGATGAAAAATTGGGAGTGGCACCCAACTCCTCTCGTCTGCTTTCGGAGCAACCAGGAGTGTCGTACTTCGCAGCGCGCTCCGCGTCCGGCAAGGAGGTTTGTCTCATCATGTTCGCGTCACTCTCTGCGTGGACAAGTGCGTGCTCGACTGAGTTGCCGATTGAGCTCAGCCTGACCGGGGTTGGATCTGCGCAGCTGATCTCCGCGTCCAACCTTCCCTCGTCAGATAACTGGACCCAGGTGGCGGACAATCTTGCTATCGGCAAGTGAGCACAGGCGGTTCAAGCAACGAGTTGTGCTGGGCTGCCCGTAAGCCGGACCTTCTTCGACTCAAAGGTGCGAAAGCCTCTGACAAAGCACATCGGGATCCCTGCCGAATTCCAGGACCTCCAACGGCTTGTTGGCGCGTTCAGGAACACCACGATTGCGCATTCCCAGTCTGAGCTCTACACGACCTTCCCCGTTGGAATCCTTGATGCGGGCACCCTGTGGGTGAGAGATGTGACGGCAGCGACCTATTCTCAGACGCTCCCGCCGCCGATGGTGAGCCGCTTCCTTGAACTCGTGGAGGCTGTGGATGATCTCCTCTTCGAGGCGATCGAGCCGGTCCGTCAGAGGCTGATTGAAGAACTAGGCGGGTCGGATCGTGCCGCGATGGTTGCCAGGGGAGCCCGCCCGCTTGTGATCAACGCGTCGGATGCTGACTTCGATCCGCGAACCAAGCGATTGCCCTATCCCACTTCGAACAAGCTGCACTGGACGTCGACGCCGCTGAGCGGCGAATAGATTCGCGCCTCGCGCTGGGTCCGATCCGAGACTGGTCAGGCGCTAGCCTTCCTGGAGGAAAGCAATGAGGGCTGTTGAGGAAATGGAGCTCCACCTTCACCGACGATCCTCTCCCAGCTGGCTTTCGCAAACGGCCCACAAAGGGGCCGTTTACGAAACTCTTCACGAAACGGTCCGGTCGAGACAAGAAGAAATCGCTCCTGAGACGTCTCAGGAGCGATTTCAGGTTCAAGGAGTTCTCGCGTCCGGTTTCGGTCGCGATTCTTGAATTGTGAGCGGGATTTTTGCGGGGGTTGAAGTTCGTCAGCAGGATGGTGACGCGACCTCCGAAAATTCGGGGCGCTGCGTGCAAGACTTACGGCGGAAGCGACATATTCAGTATGTGAGGATCGCCAACACCCCAGCCACCGCCGACATGAGCGAGGGAGCGGCGATGCCTGCTAGCGCGGAACCGCCCAAGACGGCGGCCGACGTCGACTGGTTCACCGTGATCGTCCGGGCGCACTCGACTGCGCTCGTGCGCTACTTCGCCCGCCGCGGACCGCGTCAGGATGCCGAGGACCTGGCCGCTGAGGTCTTCGCGACGGCTTGGCGACGCCGCAATGACCTGCCACGGGAGGCGGTGCTGCCGTGGCTGTATCGCACGGCGGGATTCACGCTCGCGAATTCGCGCAGGAAGCACATCGATCTTCCCGTCGACGAGGTGCCCGAGTCGGGCGTAGTGCGAGTCGACGGCGATCCGGAGTTGAACCTCCTGTTCGATGCGGAACTCCGCGGCGCGCTTGCAAGCGTGGGGGAGCGCGACCGGCAGATCCTTCTCCTCCACGCGTGGGAGGGTCTCGACGGAGCCGAGCTCGCCGGAGTGCTCGGCATCTCCCGATCCGGGGCGGACGCCGCGCTGTCGCGCGCGCGCAAGCGATTGCGAGAAGCCTGGGGCGACCGGATGTCGTTCTAAGGCTTCTGCAAGATTCGGCACGCCCCGCACATATAACAGGTGAACCGAAATTCCGGAGGCTGATCGATATGAACGACGACGACGAACAACGAGACCTGGTTGCCCGGCTGCGTGCCGCCGACCCAGCGGGGGATGTCGAGGCGCGTGCCGGGTTCGCAGACGAGGTCGTCGCTCGGATGACCGGTTCTGAGGCTGAACCGATGGCCGGATCGGCACCCGCGGCCGACCTGGCCCAGGCACGAGCAAGCCGACGGCCACGCTGGCTCCCGTTCGTCGCGGTCGCGGCGTCCATTGTGATCGTGGGTGGCGCGGGATACGGGATCGGAGCGACCACAGGCGGGCCAATGAGCCTCGCCGACGGCGCTGCACCGCCCATCACTCTGCAGTCCAACGGAGGCCCCGAAAGCGTCGCGCAGGGCGGAATTGAGCCTTCCGTGGGCTCTGGCGCCGCTATCGACCAGAAGATGTCTCCCTTGACCTACCCCTACGGATCCGGGCGGAACGCCTTCAGCGCGTCCAGTCTTGGCACACAGGCGGGCACAGCTCAGGCCTACGCCTACGACCCCCGTTCGGCATCCAGCTCAGACAAGGTCACCGCGCTCGCCGCGGCGCTCGGCATCGGGTTACCAATCGAACTGCGCGATGGCAGCTGGGTCGCCGGCCCGCAGGACGGCAGCGCCCCGAGCCTGTCAGTGAGTCTCGACGGCATGCTGTCCTTCTACTTCCAGAACCCGGAGGTGAACCCGTGGCAGTGCGAGGGTGATCAGGTCTGCGAGCCGACCGGCGAACCGCCCAGCGAAGACGCTGCGATGGGAGCACTTCGCGCGCTCCTCGTCGCCGCCGGCCGGGACCCTGCCGCGTTCGAATTTACCTCTCAGGTGTGGGAAGGCTCTCCCACACGCACCGCCGAGGCAAAACCGGTCATCGACGGGCAGCAGCTCGACCAAGGTTGGTCATTGGAGATGGCAGAAGATGGTGTCGTCTCCGCCAACGGTGCCCTCGCCGACGTCGTTGCTCTGGGGATGTACCCGGTGGTAAGTGAGCAAGAGGGCTTCGAAAGACTCTCAGACCCGCGGTTCAGCGGAGCACCGATGGTTCTGCCGATGGCCCTCCGTGATCAGGCGTTGACGACCGAGGAGTGGGTGGCGCCGATGGAGCCGCCCGCGACACCAGTCGCCGGTACCTCGGTCTCATGGCCCGTGAACAAGGTTGAGATCGTCAGCGCACAGCTCGGTCTCGCCAGCCAGTGGCAGCCGGACGGGAGCGTCCTGGTGGTCCCGGCGTACGCGTTCACGGATGCCGAGGGCGGCACCTGGTCGGTTCTCGCCGTCGAGGAATCGATGCTCGACTTCCGGGCTTTTTAGACCATCGTTCACTGCCGGTTCGTGGGCGGGGAAGGCTTCATCGAGAAGCCCGACGTGCCCGGCCGGGTCCGCCGATCAGGACAACCCGACGATCTCGCCGTTGTCGTCGATGTCGATGCGTTCGGCTGCCGGTGCGGACGAGAGACCAGGCATGGTGCGCATGTCGCCGCAGATGGGATAGATGAACCCGGCCCCGATCGACGCACGCACCTCACGCACCGGCAGTCGCCACCCGGTGGGTGCTCCCTTGATTTTGGGGTCGGCCGACAGGGACAGGTGTGTCTTGGCGATGCACACCGGCAGGCTGCCGAAGCCTGCCCGCTCGTACTTGTCGAGTTGCCGAGCTGCCAGAGGCGAGAGGTCCAAGCCGTCGGCGCCGTACATCTCGCGCGCGATCACATCGATCTTGTCGACCAAGGGAAGTTCGTCGGGATAGAGCCGGTGGAAGCTCGACGGTTCAGCGCAGGCCTCCGCAACCGCCTCGGCCAGCTCGACCGCACCCCTGCCGCCTTCGGTGAAGTGGTAGCTGATCGCCGCGCGCACACCTTCCTCTGCCGCGACGTCCATGATCGCTTGATGCTCACTGTCGTAGTCGGTGGGAAATGCGTTCACCGCAATGACCGGCGTCACTCCGTGCCGTCGGATGTTGGTGATCTGCCGGCGCAGGTTCGCTGCCCCGGCGATGACGTCGTCGGGATTCTCGGCGAGCATCTCCGGTGGCAGCGGTCGGCCGGCGACTACCCGGTACTTGTTTGAGTGAGTTTTCAGGTCACGCACGGTCGCGACGATGACGGCGGCATCCGGCGCCAGCCCGGAGGAACGGCACTTGATATTGAAGAACTTTTCCGCGCCGATGTCTGCACCGAACCCCGCCTCGGTGATGAGGTAGTCGCCGGCATGGATGCCGATCAGATCGGCGACGACCGAGGAGTTACCGGTGGCGATGTTCCCGAACGGACCGCTGTGGACGAGCACTGGCGT
This sequence comes from Cryobacterium sp. Sr3, assembly GCF_004402835.1. Taxonomy (NCBI): domain Bacteria; kingdom Bacillati; phylum Actinomycetota; class Actinomycetes; order Micrococcales; family Microbacteriaceae; genus Cryobacterium; species Cryobacterium sp. Sr3. The sequence continues at coordinate 32,230 of NZ_SOFA01000039.1, forward strand.
CTGCTCCACGGTCTGCATCAGGTTCGGCTTGATGGCGTCCTTGAGTATCGCGGTCATGGCGCCGGCCGCCTTGAGCATCTCGGCGGTCACCGGTTCGCCGCCGCGGTTGTAGCCGACGACGATTCTTCCCATCCGTTCACGGAGATCCCGCAACGACGTGCACAGCGACAACAACGCCATCACCTCGCTGGCTGCGGAGATGTCGAAACCGGATTGGAACGGATTGCCGTCGTCAGGACCGCCGAGCCCGGTGATGATGGTGCGCAGCTCGCGATCGTTGACGTCGAGGACACGTCGCCAGGTGATCTCATGGGGGTCGAACCCGAGACGGTTTCCCTTGTGGATGTGGTTGCCGATCATCGCCGACAATAGATTGTGGGCCGCGGTAACGGCGTGCGTGTCGCCGGTCAGGTGCAGGTTCAGTGCCTCCATCGGGACCACCTGAGCGTAGCCGCCACCAGCGGCTCCGCCCTTGATGCCGAACGTCGGCCCCATCGACGGCTGCCGTATCGCGACGATCCCGAGCTTGTCGATGTGCCGGAAGCCCTGACCGAGCCCGACCGCGGTGGTCGTCTTGCCCGACCCGAGTGGAGTCGGCGTGATTGCGGTGACGACGACATACTTGGCCCGTGGACGGTCACGGAGCTCATCGATCGCATCGAGGGAGATCTTCGACGCTGCACTTCCGTGCGGTTCCAGCAGGTGTGGACCGATGCCCATGTCGGCTGCAACCTCTTCAAGCGGGCGACGGGCCGCAGCGCGCGAGATAGCGAGATCCGACGGCATGGCCGTGGTGATTGATCGAGATGGCTTGAACATGGAGCCTCCTCAGCGCCTCAGCGCCTCTGGGGCCTGGTGACCCAAGCGTACTGTCAGGCAAGTCGTCATCAGTCCCCATTAAACGAAACGTGATGAGACGACTTTCCGAGGCGCTCGGGGCAGGGATACCGAGCCCAGCGACTAGGTCCGGCTCAGTGCTTCCTCATCGGCCGCATCATTCTTCTGCACGGCGAATTGGGTCCGGTGCAATTCCTCGTAACGCCCACCCACAGCCAGCAGTTCCTCGTGCGTACCGCGCTCCACGATCGAGCCGTCCTCAACCACGAGGATCAGGTCTGCGCTGCGGATGGTGGAGAGGCGGTGTGCGATCACCATCGCCGTCCTTCCCTCGAGCGCCTCGCTGAGCGCCGCCTGCACGGCGGCCTCAGACGTCGAGTCCAGCGCCGCCGTCGCCTCGTCGAGGATGACGACGCGCGGCTGGGCGAGCAGGAGCCTCGCGATGGTCATCCGCTGGCGCTCGCCCCCGGACAGTCGGTAGCCGCGCTCACCGACCATGGTGTCCAGCTGGTCCGGCAGGGACCGGATGAGCGGCTCGAGCCGCGCACGGCGGACGGCGTCCCACACCTCGTCGTCGGACGCCTCCGGTCTCGCGAGGCGCAGATTGGAGAGGATGGTCTCGTGGAACAGGTGGCCGTCCTGCGTCACCATGCCCAGGGTGTGCCGCATGGAGACGAAAGTGACATCGCGGACATCCGTCCCCGCGAGGCGCACGGCGCCGCTGTCGACGTCATACAGGCGCGAGAGGAGCTGCGCAATTGTGGACTTGCCGGCACCGGACGTACCAACGAGGGCAACGGTCTGCCCCGGCTCGATCCTGAAGGACACGCCGTGCAGCACCTCCTCGCCGCCTCGGGTGTCCAGCGTGGCAACCTCCTCGAGAGAGGCGAGGGAGACTTTGTCCGCGGAGGGGTAGGCGAAGCGGACGTTGTCGAACTCGACGGCCACTGGGCCTTCGGGGACGGCGACGGCGTCGGGCTTCTCCTTGATGAGCGGGTCGAGGTCCAGCACCTCGAAGACGCGCTCGAAGCTGACCACCGCGCTCATGATCTCCACCCGTGCGTTTGCGAGGCTGGTGAGCGGCGCGTAGAGGCGGGTGAGGAGGAGCGCCAGGGTGACCACGTCACCGGTATTCAGCTGGCCGGCGAGTGCGAGGAAGCCGCCGAGCCCATAGACGAGCGCAAGGGCGAGAGCGGAGACGAGCATCAGGGCGGTGAAGAAGACGAACTGCAGCATCGCGGTCCGGACCCCGATGTCGCGGACGCGGGCGGCGCGGACGCGGAACTCCTCGGCCTCCTCGTCGGGCCGACCGAACAGCTTGACGAGGGTGGCGCCGGGCGCCGAGAAGCGCTCGGTCATCTGCGTGCTCATGGCGGAATTGTGATCGGCGGCCTCGCGGCGCAGCGCGGCGAGGCGGCTGCCCATGCGGCGGGCGGGTACCAGGAAGATGGGGAGCATGATCACGGCGAGAACCGTCACGAGCCAGGACGTGCTGAGCATGACGATCAGGGTGAGGATCAGCGCCACGAGGTTCGTAACCACGCCGGACAGCGTGCCGCTGAAGGCCTGCTGGGCGCCGATCACATCGTTGTTGAGGCGGCTCACGAGGGCGCCCGTCCGCGTGCGGGTGAAGAACGCGATCGGCATCTTCTGCACGTGGTTGAAGACGGAGGTGCGGAGGTCCAAAATCACGCCTTCGCCGATCCGCGCCGAGTACCAGCGCGTCACGAGTGACACGGCGGCGTCGGCCACGGCCACGAGGGCGATGACGACGGCGAGCCAAACGATCGTGGTGACCTCGCCCTGGGCGACGATGACGTCGACCACCTGGCCGGCGAGTACCGGCGTCGCGACCGCGAGGAAAGCTCCCACGATAGAGAGGGCGATGAAGATCAGCAGCTTGGACCGGTAGGGCACCGCGAACGTCATGATCCGCCGCACGGACTCACGGGAGAAGCCGCGCTTGCCGTCCCTGGCGGTCGAGATCTTGTGCAGCGAGCTCCAGGCCGCGCCTTCCATGCTCATTGAGGTTCCTTCCGTGGGTACCAACCTCAGTTTAGATGGCGACTTGCCCGAGCTTGGCGACGCTGCTGCCGAGGTGACGCGCGGTGCGCCGGTCAGCGTCATGGACCGCGTCGGGTCCGCGGTCAGTCCACGACTGTGCGCCGGTTCCCCCCGTCATGACCCAGAAACCTCGTGTGACAGGACTGCACAGGGGCTTGGCGGACAAGGGCGCGCCGGAGGTGGTCGCGCTGCGGGGCCGTCAGTTGGGCCGTCCCTCATCTGGACGAGCCTGACACATTCATTTGGTGCTGTCGCTTGTCACAAGGGTTTCAGCGGTTGTACCCTTGTGACATGTTGAGTGTGAAAGAGTACGCCGCCCGCCAGGACATCTCTGTCGCGCGCGTGCACCAGCTGATCCGCGAGGGCAAGGTCGATGCCGAGAAGATCGGCTCAAGCTGGGGAATCGACGAGTCGGAGCTCCGTCGACAGCCTCCGCTCTCCCGCCCGCTGAGCCCGGCCAACTCATGGTCGCTCATCGCTCTGCTGTCGGGCGTCGAACCCGAGAACATGGAGGCGAAGGCTCGCTGGCTCCTGAACCGCAAGTGCGCTGCCCTGGCAGAAAGCAATGCGCCGGCCCTCCTCCTTGCCAGCTGGCTCCGGAATCGCGCACCGGTCCGTGCCTTGCACGCGAACGCCGATGATCTCGGTGACCTCCGCAGCGACAAGCGAATAGTCCTCTCCGGAATCAGTGACGACCGCGCGGGGCTTAGCAGCGAACATGAGGTTGAAGCGTATGTTGACCCCGAGATCGCCCAGCAGCTCATCAACGAGTACCTGTTGGTGAAGGCGAAGAATGCGAATGTCTGGCTCCACCTGGCTCGTGTCCAAGCTGACGCCGACGGGCGAGCGCCGCTGGGCCTTGTCCTCGCTGACCTCGCCGACCACGCCGGGCCACGCGAAAGTCAGCGGATCAAGGAACTGCTGAGCAACCGATGACCGTCATCGACATGCCGGTACTCGGTCAGAGGTCCTCGCTGGCTTGGCACGCCCTTTTCGACCTATCCGAGAAGGTGCCGAATAACTGGTGCCTGGTTGGCGGCCAGATGGTGCACCTCTGGTGCGTCGAACGCGACACCACGCCGAATCGGCCGACCGACGACGCGGATGCTGTTTTGGATGTGCGCGCGCAGCCGACCATCCTCCATCAGGTCACCAAGGCCCTCGTTGACATCGGATTCGAGTCCGCCGGTGAAAGCCCAGAAGGCCATCAGCACCGGTGGACCCGCGGCGATGCCACCATCGACCTCCTCATCGCAGAGCACGTCGGTGAGAAGGCCGCAGCACGACGAGGAGTCACAGGCGGCACCACCCTGGAAGCCCGAGGATCCAACCAAGCAATCGACCGGGCTGAGCTGGTCACCGTCAACCATGATGAACGCCAGGCCCAGATCTGGCGGCCGAACCTTTTTGGGCTGACGCTGGGGCGTCGACCTGAGGATGCCTGATCGCACGCCATCAGAGCCTGCTGGGGCGGTTCTCAAGATGATGTTAGCGTCGAAGTCGCTGATACCGTCAGGAGTTCCAATGACCGACGCCCTACCCGTCACTTTCACTGCAGGCGATGCTGGCCAGTGGCGTATTGATCGCATCATCGCGGTGACCGGTGACGGGCTCCCCGCCGCCGCGCGTCTGCTGATTCGTGAAGGAGCGGCAGAGGATGAATCATGGTTGTCGGGGTCATCGGCCACGGACGCCCCGGGGTGGACCCTGCGCGGCACCGTTAGTCATCAGCGTTACACGACCGCTGCCGAACTGGCCGAGCTGACGGCGCGGTCACCGGCTCTGGGCCGACCCGGCGCGACCGTCGCCTCCTTTATCCCCATCACCAAGTCAAAGGAGTGGTGGGAACTGGCCCAAGACGAACGCCGGCAGATTTTCGAGGAAACCAGTCACCACATCCGACGTTCCATGAACTCGCTGCCAGCTGTGGCCCGGCGGCTCCATCACAGCCGTGATGGGGGTGGGCCGTTCGATTTTTTGACCTGGTTTGAGTACGCGCCCGAAAGTGTCGCGGATTTCGACAAGCTGCTCGATGAGTTGCGGAGCACCGAGGAATGGATCTTCGTCGAACGCGAGGTCGAGGTGCGCTTGTCGCTCGGTTCGCAGTGACGAGCGCCCCGACGCCGGTCAGTTAACCGCAGATGATGAGCAACGGGCGAGAATGTCCCTCCGGTTCTGGCCTTGGCGTGGTGTCCGGTGGCTGGGGCGTTGGTGGGTCGCTAGTTGCTCCGGGACGGTCCCCGTTCTGGAGCCGGCGGGGCTGCGGGCGGTGAGGCCACCCACCCGGACACAAAGTCATCGACGTAGAGGGATTCCCAGCCGGGGTTCTTCGCTATGGGTATGTATGTCTCGGCGTGGGCGTTGAGCCAGTCGCCACCCCGCCCTCGGTTGTCGGCGATCTCGAGGGCCTACTCAAGCGCTCGGGAAGAGGGACGAATCTCAGCGTCGATATCGTCGGTGAGACCACGATCAGGGATGTATCGAAGGGACAATGCGGCGCCTCCAATGAAGTAGACACCGGTGCTCAAACCGTCGCCCTGCAGACGTTGGACAAGGTCCCGGAGGCCGTCGATCAGGTCGGCTCGGCCAAGACGGTTAGCACTCTGCGGCATTTTTAGACACTCGCCAGGACGGACTTGTCTAGTACTATGTTGCGACGGGAGAACCCTGCCGGCACGTTCTCATCCCGAATCGTCCTCGTGTAAGTGCTGCCCGAAACATCCGTTGTTCCGGGGTGGGCGAGCAGCTCTTCGCTTTCCGAGCCGTCTGCGCTCACCATGAACGGCCGTAGCCGCGTGATGGCTGGGATGCCCGTTCCCCCACCCGCTTCGAACACCCGCAGGGATGCCCGTTCCCCCACCCGCTTCGAACACCCGCAGGGGTGAACGTTGGCCTTTCCAGCAATCAAGAACCTCCATCGAAACGGGGGTGCGATACTACTGTTGCCGTATGTTTACGATCGAGCCGCTGCCCAGCCACCCCGCTCCGGATAACCCGTCGGGGAAGCTGATTCTCTTGCGCCATGGGGAGACGGAGTGGTCGAAGGATGGCAAACACACTGGGCTCACGGATATTCCGCTCACTGCCCGGGGAGAGGGACTTGCCCACGGCGCGGGCAGGTTGGTAGCCGACTACGATTTCTCGCTCGTTCTGACGTCGCCGCTGCAGCGTGCGCGACGCACTGCTGAGCTCGCTGGCCTTCAAGCGGAGGTTGATCCGCTCCTCGTCGAATGGGACTACGGCGGGTACGAGGGGCGTACGACGCGGGACATCCGCAGTGAACTCGGCTACAACTGGAGCGCATTCACCCACGGCGTGATTCGTGGTGAAACGCCTGGTGAGACGGTGGAGGAGGTCGCCGCCCGCGCGTCGCGGGTGCTCACGCGGGTGCTGCCTGCCATGGAGGAGGGAGATGTCGCCCTGATCGCGCACGGACATTTCCTGCGCATTCTCACCGCCGTGTACCTGAGGATGGCCCCTCGATTCGGTGCTCAAATCAGCCTGGATGCTGGATCAGTCTCCGTGCTGAGCTATTACCGAGAGCAGCCGGCCATCTTGTCGTGGAACTACGGAGCCGAACTGCCTTTGGTGCCCTCAGAGTCCTAAGTCGCGACCCAAAGTGCTGAAGGACTTGGGATCGCGGTGCCGACCGCGACGGTTCAAATGGTCATCATTTACTCATCACATTCATCTCGATTCGACCCAAATTGACAAAGTACAATTGCAGGTAGTGAACCGCCCGGTTCCCTGTCAACACAGGGGCATCCGCGAGTTTTCCGAGTCATTCGGCGAAGACAAAGTTAAGGTCTGAGCCTTCATGGGGTCGCGGGTTCAAATCCTGTCAGTCCCAACAAAGGGCCATTTGCGAAACTCATTACGAAACGGTCCGGTCGAAACAAAAAGAAATCGCTCCTGAGGCTTCTCAGGAGCCATTTCTGGATTATGGGGTTCTCGCGTCCGTTTCCGGTCGCGATTCTTGAGTTGTGTGCGAGATCTGCGGCGACGGCCAGTCCGGGAAACCGGTGCTTCCCAGGGGTTTCGGAGTCGACGCGGACGGCGATATTGATTTCCCAGCCCCAGCGGAAGTTTGCGTTCCGGGCCTTCTTGATGGGTGTGGTTTTATCGACCTGCCCTTTGGGCGTCGACACCGCTGAGCAGCGAATGAATTTGCCCCTCGCGCTGGGTCCGATCCGAGTCAGTGTCCGCCGGACTATTGCTCGAGCGTCGTTAGTCCATGAGCTCGGGCGCGCGCCAGACTCCAGTGCGGCGGCATCCGTTGCCCTCGATTTGCACGGGTGGGATAGTAACTTCATGGTGTGGATGCGAGGGCTAGCCGGCGCGATGGCGATCGCCCTCGACGGCACGGGCGCCGGAGCGCCCTACGACTTCACGTGGGCGTTTGTCCTTCAACCTCGAACCGACGGGGCGACGCGGCTTGTCGTTCGCGAGCGGTACGCGTACCTCACCGACTGGGCCAAGGTACTCGTGGAGCCGATCGAGATGGTGAGCTTCCTCATGACCGAGCGGATGCTCCGGGGCATCCGGGACCGTGCGGAGCATTCTCCCTCGCGCACCTCCTTGCGGTCGCCGAACCATCGTTGAGCGATTCTTATTGAGATCCCTGTTCCTGGCGATACTCGGAAGGGGACGGGACGACCCCCTTGCTGATGAAGCCGGGAGAGAGTTAGAGGTCACTCGCTGCCGCTTCTGGCATCCGACCGCGTCGACGCGGTGGAGAACGGGTGGCCGCCTCGATGGGCAGTAACCCCGATCCGCTCGCCGAGAGTGGGGTGACCGAAGAGGCTCGCACCCAGGCCGCCCCGTCCAGATTCCGCCGTCGCGATGAGGACTCGCACATGTCGAGGGGTGCTCGGCCGGTAGCGGCGACGCTACTGTTTGTCGCTAGCCTGGGTCCGCGGTTCTGATCCGGTTCCTACGCCGTTCCTGAATGCCCACGCAGAACCCTGTCGGCATCCGCGATGGTGGCGCTGCATCGTCGTTAGGAAGTCACCGTGTTTTGCTGGAGAAATCGTTCGGGTCGAGGCCGGCGATTCGACGCGCATGCTCGTGGAGTGCTTCTTCGCTCACGGTGTGTCCAGCATCTGCGAATCGTTCACGCAGCGCGTCGAGGACTTGGGGCTCACTGTGGCCGGCGAGGTCAGCTTCCTCCTGTGCGAGAATCCCCGCCACCTTGTCCTCGTCCGATTTAGAATGCTGGTCTTGGATCGGTTCACTCTGTGTGCCGTCACCATTCATGCTGCTCCTCCGATCTCAAGGGTTCTGTTAGCAAGCCTAACGTTCAGAGTGAGACGCGGACAGGCTTTAGTGTGAAGCGGTCGACGTGGACCCGGATGTGCTGCGGGCGGCCGAGTTCGACTTCGCCGGCCCGAGCGTCGCCTTCGAACGCGTCGACGAAGCTGTGGCGGACCACCGCGCTGCGGAAGGGACGAAGTGGATGACCGGCCTCGGTCCCGACCTGGACAGGGTTTTATCTGCCGGGCTCCTGGATGCCATCAGCGGATTCCTCAACGATTTCGGGGCGGCCGCGCCCCTGCCTGCGCTGATCTGGACGCTGGGGTTCGAATACGACGCGGTCTCGGTCAGGCCGAGCCGCTCCACGGCGCGGGCACGATGACCCACAGCACGACGGCTGGCTCGCCGCCCTCGACCTGCCAGGTGTGCGGCTCTCGACCGGGGAAAGTCAGTGCGTCGCCGGCGTGGACGGCCACGGTGCGACCGGCGAATCGCACGGTGAGTGATCCCGAGACGACGTGGAGCGCTTCGACGTCGCAGTTGATCGTGTACAGATCGGTCCCGCCGTGCGCGTCCGGCTCGAGTTCTGATCGCAGCAGCTGAACCCGCTCCTCGCCGCGCGGCGACATCAGTCGCTCGTCGGCGTGCACTCCGCCCAAGTTGATCCGCGGAGCGTCGGCGTACGCGACATGGTGAACGTCGGGCTCGGCGAAGAGCGCTCCGACGGGCAACGAGAGCACCTGACACAACTGGACAAGCGTTGCCACGCTCGGTGACGTCTCGTCGCGCTCGACCCGGCTGAGGAAGCCCTTGCTGAGGCCCGTCGTCTGAGCGACCTGGGCGAGTGACATGCCCTGAGCGGTGCGCGCGGAGCGCAGCTTGGCGCCGATGGGTGTCGCGGTGCCTTCGGCGGTGGGGTGGATGGCGCGCACAGTTCCTCCTCGAAGCTGCTCACACATTCGTCCTTGACGATCTGCACGGGACAGCGTACGGTAGCGCTGTAGTTGTCTATAGCGTACCGAAAGTTGTCAAATATGCAACCGCTCAGCAAAGATGCGACGGATGAGCCCCGCGGGCCGGTGGACGCGAGTGTCGTGCCCCGGTTTGCCGGAATCGCGACCTTTGCGCGACTCCCGCGGCTCGACGAGGTCGAGCGGGCAGACATCGCGATCGTCGGGATTCCCTTCGACAGCGGAGTGAGCTACCGACCCGGTGCTCGGTTCGGCCCCGCTCATGTGCGCGAGGCCTCGCGCCTACTGCGACCGTACAACCCTGCGCAGGACGTCTTCCCGTTCGACGCCCAGCAGGTCGCCGACGCCGGCGACATCGCCGCGAACCCGTTCGACATCGCTGCTGCCGTGGCCGAGATCGAGGCGGGCGCGCGCCAGCTCAGCGAGCACGCCGACCGACTAGTCGCCATCGGCGGAGACCACACGATCGCTCTGCCGCTGCTTCGCGTCGCGCACGCGCAGCACGGGCCCGTCGCGGTATTGCACTTCGATGCCCACCTCGACACGTGGGACACGTACTTCGGGGCGCCGATGACTCACGGGACCCCCTTCCGGCGGGCGTCCGAAGAAGGCCTCATCGACCTGACCGCGAGCATGCACGTTGGAATTCGCGGCCCCCTGTACTCGAAGGACGACCTCGAAGACGACGCCCGGCTCGGCTTTGCGATCGTCACGAGCGAATTCGTCGAAGAGCACGGGGTCGCGGCCGCCGTCGAACGCATCCGCGCCAGAGTCGGAGACGCGCCGCTCTACATCTCGATCGACATCGACGTACTCGACCCCGCCCACGCGCCGGGAACAGGAACTCCGGAGGCGGGCGGGCTCACGAGTCGAGAACTACTACGGATGCTGCGTGCCCTGGCCGACCTGCGCATCATCGGCGCCGACGTGGTCGAAGTCGCCCCCGCGTACGACCATGCCCAGCTGACCGCTGTCGCGGCCAGCCACATCGTCTACGAGCTGCTGAGCGCGATGGCGCCTGGGGTGACCCACCCCGACCGACAAAGCCCCGACCTGACATAGAAGTCCCGAACCCGACCGACAAGCCCGACGCAGGAGACACCCATGACACTGCCCACCCCAACGGACGAAGAAGTCCGTGCCGCGGCATCCGCCATCGTCGAGGCGTTCGCCGCCACCGACGGCCCGCGCTACTTCTCACTCTTCGCACCTGACGCAACCTTCGTCTTCCACACCGAACCTGCGCGAATCGAGGACCGGGCTGCCTACGAAGCCATGTGGGAGGAATGGGTGGGCGGCGGCTGGAGCGTGCAATCTTGCGCATCGAGCGCGGCCGCGGTGCAGGCGTTTCCCGGCGGAGCCGTCTTCACCCACTCCGTCAGCACGAGCGTGAGCACCGCGGACGGACCCATGTCTTACCGGGAGCGCGAAACGATCGTCTTTCGGTCTGATTCTGCCGGTCTCATCGCCATCCACGAACACCTGTCACCCCAGCCCTGACCAGTCCCTATTCATCGAGGAGCCCAAAGATGTCGCTCTACACCCGTCTCGACCGCCGACTGGACACCAACTCAGATGACGCGGGCCCGGTTCGCGGAACCTACTCGCTCGGCCGCGTACTCATGATCTGGCTGGCCGCGAACCTTGTGGTCACCACCCTTCTGACCGGCACGCTCTTCGTGCCGGATGTGCCGTTCGGCCTCGTCATCGCTCTGATCGTGGGCGGTACGATCGTCGGAGCAGCAGTGCTCGTGACGGTCGGTGCGATCGGAACGCGCACCGGCCTGCCGACGATGGCAATCACGCGCGGACCGTTCGGGACGCGCGGGAGCCTGCTGCCGGTGGCCGCCAACGTGGTCATCCTCATGGGCTGGAGCTGGGTGCAGGCGATGCTCGCCGGGATCGCCCTCAACTACATCGTCGCGTCGATGACCGGGTTCTCGAACCCCGTCATCTTCGCGGTGCTCTGCCAGACGATCGTCGTGATCCTTGCGATCTTCGGCCACGCCGGAGTCGCTCGGGTGGAACCGTGGTTCGCCGCGGTCATCCTCGCGATCGCCGCCTACATCTTCGTCGTAGCGTTCTCTACGTTCCCGCCGGCAGAGTTCGCGGCCATCCCGGCGACGCTAGAGCCGTTCTACTCCCCGGGACTGGCGTTCGATGTCGTGGTCGCGACCGCCATATCGTGGACGGTGCTCTCGGCCGACTTCAACCGCTTCGCATCGACGACCCGCGCGGGCGTGGTCGGCTCGGGAATCGGTTACACCCTGTCGACGGTGATCTCGATGACGCTCGGCGCGAGCGCGATCGGCTACGTCGTCCTGCGGGGCGGCGACGCGATGGCGTTCGACCCTGTGACGATCATCGAACCCTTCGGCGCCCTGTTCGCGGTCGCGATCTTCCTATCCGTGATGGCGACGAACACGATGGTCGTCTACGGCATGGTCACAAGCGTGGTCAACGCGCTCCCCGGCCGCCGGGTGAAGTTCCTGCCCACCGCGATCGTCCTCGGGCTCATCTCGATCATCGGTTCGACCTTCTTCGGTCTGCTGGCCCAGTTCACGACCTTCCTGGTCACGATCGGTGCCCTGTTCGCACCGATCTTCGCGATCATGATCGTCGACTACTACATCGTCGCGCGCGGCAGCTACAGCGCCGACATCCTGAAGGCTCAAGGCGGTCGCTACTGGTACACCGGCGGCATCAATTGGCTCGCTGTCGCGTCGTGGGTGGTCGGTGCGGTGTCCGCCTACGTGTGGGCGTACGTGTGGCCGCTTCCGTTCGGTGCGACCGTTCCCGCATTCCTCCTGACCTTCGCCGTGTACTTGGCCTTCTCGCTCGCGCGCCGCAGCAGGACGCCTTTCGAGCCCAGCCAGCACCTCGCCGATGCCGACACCCCTCGCTGACGGCCCTGGAGCGCCGCCGCGCACGGCGCTCCGGGACCTCACCCACCCGATCACCGACGGGATGCCGGTGTATCCCGGCGACCCGGCGGTCCACGTCGAAGCCGCGCTGGACCTCGACCGCGACGGGGTGGCCGTGACGGGGCTGCGAATGGGGTCTCATACCGGGACGCACATAGATGCGCCGTCCCATACCGTCCCCGGTGGCCGGACAATGGCCGATGTGGCCCTCGACGAGCTCCTCGGCGATGCGCTGGTGGTTCGGGTGCGAGCGCTCGCCGAGGGCGAGGTATACGGGTGGGACCGGCTGAATGCGGAGCATCCGCTACCGGATCGATTGCCCCCGATCGTCGTGATCGACACGGGCTGGGCGCGGTGGTTCGGCGACGCACGCGCAGTGCGGCATCCGGCCCTCGATGCCGGTGCTGCGAGCGAGCTCGTCGCTCGCGGGATGCGGATCCTCGCGGTCGACACGCTGAGTCCCGACCCGACCGGCACGTCGTCGGCCGCCTTTCCCGTGCACGAGGTCGTGCTGGGCCGCGGCGGGCTGATCGTCGAGAACCTCTGCGGCCTGGATGACCTGCCGTCACAGGTGCGGATCGGCTTCTTCCCCCTGCGACTCGGCGGCGACGGGGCGCCGGTGCGCGCGGTCGCCTTCGTCTGAGGCCGAGCAGCGAATGAATTCGCGCCTCGCGCTGGGTCAGATCGGGAGTCAGTGGTCCGCCGGTCTCATCCGATGGAAGGTGTTTGGCCTTGTCCGGCCGAACGTTACTGACTAGAAGGAACGGAGTCGCTGAGAAGGGCTACTTCGAGACCGTCGAGAATCAGTTCGAGACCGAAGTCAAATTCGTTGCCGAAGGCGTATCCGGGTTGCAGGATCAGCGATACTGCCATCGCGGCGAGGTTCTTAAAGGAGTCGGCCATGGCTTCCTGCTGCGCCATAATGGCTTCGGTCGCGTCGCCGATGTCGCCGGACGGGTCGAGCGGCAGCGAGGCCTCCTGCTGGGCGAAGCCCAGCACGTAACTGTCCAGGATCGACATGGCGTGGCCCGTCATGGCCATCGAGAAGCCCGCAGCCGTTAAGCAGCCGATGACCGAATCGAGGTGACCGAGGGTCGCCGGTCCAGGGGATGTGCGGGCCTTCATGCTGATGGCCCAGGGATGCAGTGCCAGGACACTGCGCGTCGACCCCGCCCGCTTCCGCATGGCCGCCCGCCACTCGTCCCCAGCACTCGGCGTCGCGAATTCGGAGTGCACGATGTCGAGCATCCCGTCGAGAAGATCTTCCTTGTCCTTCAAATGGTAGTAGAGCGACATGGCCGTTATGTCGAGTGCGGCGGCCAGCTTGCGCATGCTGAGCAACTCGATCCCGTCGGCATCGGCCAGCGCCATGGCGACCCTGATCGCTCGCTCACGGGTGACCGGTGTTCTATCTTCAAGCTTCGCCATAGACATCACCATACGCCGTATGGTACTTTCGCACTGTTCACCATACACCGTAAGGTGCGACGACTGGAGATGAGAAACGTATGAGTAATACACGCACAATTGCCCGCACCGTCGGCGCGCTGATGCTTGCCGCCTTTTTCCTTTACGGCACTGGAAGCTCTATCGCGACGACCGCTTCCCCCGGCGGCCTCCTCACCGCAGGAGTGGTGCTCATGGTGTTGAACTCGGTGGCCGTGATCGCGATCGGAGCTGTCATGCTTCCTGTCCTTTGGCCACACGCTCCCGGAATCGCGGCCAGCTACCTCGCCACCCGGATCTTCGAGGGTGGGTTTTTGGCGGTCGGCGCGGTCGCGCTACTCGCAGGCATGGGCGGCACCAACTTCCTTGCATACAACATTGCGATGGCGGGCCTTGGCGTCGGTAGCCTGCTGTTCTGCATTGCGCTCTACCGCTCACGCCTCGTGCCACGGTTCCTGGCCGTGTGGGGATTTATTGGCTACGCGTTATTCGCGGGCGGGTGCTTTCTCGAACTCGCCGGCGTAGTGGGTGCCAGCCTCGTTTTCACCGTTCCGGGTGGCCTGTTCGAGCTGTTCTTCGCCATTTGGCTCATTGTGCGGGGCTTTGGCACGACCGCAGCCGTAACGGCTCGGGCATGACCGTCTCCTGTCCCACAAAAGGCCAGCCGTGATTGGGCACCGCTCCGGCCCGGCCACCGGTCGCGTCACCGCCGCCCGGCTGTGCGCAGCGCCGAAAGACGTTACCGGTAAGCGGTACCCTGCAGCCGAACTAGGAGGCACATCTTGAAGGCAATAGTTCAGCGGGACTACGGCGATGTAGAAGTGCTCAAAGTGGAAGACATCGACCATCCGGTCGTTGGTCAAAACGACGTTCTCGTCCGCGTGGTAGCCGCGAGCCTCAACCATGCCGACTGGATTCACATGTCGGGCACACCGCTTGTCGCGCGATTGGCCTTCGGCACTCGAAGACCGAAAGCGATGACGCGGGGCAAGGATGTCGCGGGCGTCGTCGAGTCGGTCGGCACCAACGTCACGGCCTTCCGCCAGGGCGACGAGGTCTACGAGAGCTCAGTTCAGGAACCTTTGCGGAGTACGTCGCCGCACCCGCCTCCCTTCTGGCGCGAAAGCCGGTCAATTTGACCTTCGAGCAAGCCGCCGCGGTGCCTCTGTCCGGGATGACAGCTTTGGTCGGCTTGCGCGATGCCGGTTCGGTGACGCCCGGTCAGCGGGTGCTGGTCAATGGGGCATCCGGGGGAGTGGGGACTTTCGCTGTGCAGATCGCGAAGGCGCTCGGCGCCGAGGTCACCGCCGTGAGCAGCGCCGCCAACGCTGCGCTCGTGCAATCACTCGGTGCCGACCACGTCGTCGATTACGGCCGCGACGACTTCACCCGTGGAACCGCTCGGCACAACGTCATCTTCGATCTGATCGGGAACCACACGCTGACCGAATTGCGCAGCGCACTCATTTCCAAGGGAGTCCTCGTGCTCTCCAGTGGCACAGGCGGACGCGTGGTCGGGCCTACGGGGCACATCCTCAAAGCCGTTGCCATATCGCCATTCATTGGCCAAAAACTCAAACCATTCACCCAGAATGGCAGCACGAAAACGCTGAACGAGCGACGCGACCTGATTGAGGCCGGGCGGGTGACCCCCGTAATCGATCGCATCTATGGGCTTGCCGAGGTGCCCGCTGCCATGCGGTACTTCGTCGACGAGCACGCCCGTGGAAAGGTCGCGATAAGCGTCTGATCTCGGAAGCGGATGGACCCGACCTCATTTAGCCGTTGGACCGGAGGGCTTCGATGAGCAGCGCGGTGAGCCCCCCCATCGGTCGCGAGCCAGGTGCGCCACGCATCCCACTGAGCGGGCGTCAGCAGCCCAAGGAACCAATCGACCATTGCGAGTAACCATACTCAGCCAATATGCAAACGTGGTGCTGGCCGTTGCCCCTCACCATGTGCTCGTCAACCTCACTAGTGCCATCGCTTTGTAGCTGTCATCGGAGTGGCCAGGGACCCACTCAGGCTTCGAGCTAGAGCGGCGGTCGGAAGTCGGTTCGCGTCTGCGAGTGCCGGCGGAGCGCGGCGAGCTGTTCGGCACGCTTGGGGAGCACGACGTTGGTCTCGTTCGTGCCCGTCACCACTACGGTCTGCTCGCCCAGCGCCCGGGTGATCTCGTCCGCGAGGCGCCGGCCCATTCGCGGTGCCAACTTCAGCAGCTGGTTGCCAAGTCGAGTTGGGCCAGCGGCCTTCATCGCCGCTGGCGTTGGGTAGCGCTGCAGCAGATCCAGCACCGCCGGATGGTCCAGGTGCGGGCCCAGGACCCGCTCCAACGCAGGGTGGATCTGGGCGAGCAGGCCCCGGATACGGTTGCTCGTGGCCGTGATCTGGCCAACGACATCGTCGTCGAAACCGCAAAGCATCGAGAGCTCAGCGACCTGCTCATCGGCCAGCTGCAGCGACCGCAAAGCGGGCGGGAGGCTCCTCGCGGCTTGGGCGATGATCGCGGCATCGCGGGCGTCGGGCTTGGCTTCGCCCGCGTGCAGGTCCGCGACGCGCCTCATTGCCAGCCCCGGCAGGTAGCCCACGAGCACGTCTGAACCGCGGCATCCGGGCAATTCAGGCGACTGAAAAGTCCCCCTGCTTCGCCCGCAAGCCCAACCGCCAACGGGAGGGTTCATAGCGACCGGTGCGTCCGGTGGCGACGTCGGTCGAGCCATCTCGTTTCTCGGGCCCGCGGCTGGACCGGCGACGCGGCCGACTGCCATACTGGGCCCGGCGGGGAGGGGACCTGATGCCACGACTGACGACATCCGTTCTGGGGAGCATCGCTCTGGTGCTCGGACTGGTGGCCTGCTCGCCCCCGACAACCCAGACTCCACCGCTCGACACGGCCGTTCACACTGATGCGTCGGCCCCGCCCGACGGCGCGGTCGACGTCGTCATCCCCGACGGTGTCATCGGCACGGCCGAGCTCACGTCGGCCTCGGGGGACGACACCGTCTCCGGAACCGTCGTCGTCACGGCCGCAGGCGGCGGGTTCGACGTCGCACTGAAAGACTTCCACTCGGACGTTCCCGGAGGCTTGCAACTGTTCTTCAGTCCCTGGTCGGAGACCACGACTTGCCTGGCCGACATGTACAACTTCTCCTTCGGCAACCTATCCACGGACGCCGATCAGCCCGGGCTGAGTTTGGGAGACAGAGACTACTCCCGGGGCAACCCCAGCTACTTCCTGACTGCCGTCATCACGGAGACCGACCCGAGCACGACCGATCCTGACGGCTGCGTGCTCACTCCCCGGGCGGTCGGCACGATCACCTGGGACGTGCCGGACACCCGGCCCGGGCTGCTCGCCGTTGACACCGGTTCCCGGTTCGGCGCCGGCGGCGCCACCGCCACAACCGATGGTGCCCCCATCTCCTACCGGGCGGTCGCTGGCGACACGCTCAACGACATCGCCGACCGCTTCGGCATCACGGTCGACGATCTCGGCTTCCTCAACCCACTGACTAGCCGCCAGCTCCAGGCCGGTGACGATTTGAACCTCCAGGTGGCACTGCGTGGCGGCGCCTCGGTCCCGCCGCCTTGGGCCTGAACGCCGCTTCAGGGCATGAACCGCCGCCCAGGGATAGTGGCCGTGTAGAAACCTCCTCCGAGCGCGTGTGTTCTTGTTCTAATGCGGCACGGTGAGGCTGAGCCAGCGTTCTTCGATGGCGTAGCCGAGGTGTTCGTTCATACGGATGCTGCCGGCGTTGACTTGAGCACCACCCGTGCCGAAGATCCTGACGCCGTCGTGGGCCAACGCCGTGATCGATGCGGCCTTGACGGCAACGGCGAGCCCTCGTCGGCGGTAAGTGCGGTGGACGGAAGTGAATTCGGTTTCCGCGCGCGCGGCAGTCAGTCTCATTACGCTGACGGCCACGAGTTGTCCGTCATGGATGGCGCCAAAGAGACGGCAGCCGAATGTCCACAGGTCGAGCACGTCGGACTCGTCGCGGTGGGGCACGGATGTCGCTGGCGTGTACGGGTAGTCGGCGTGGTTCATGGCTTCGAGTGCTGTGACCTGAGGCGCCCAGCTGGCATCGAGTTCCTCGATCCGGAATCCTTGGCCTGTTGCCGCGACGACGGCGGCGTTCAGGACCGTCAGGTTGGGTGGATCGCTCAGGCGCAGGCGGGCACCCCACGATTCGCCGACAACGAAGTACCCCGCCTCGGTTAGACGCTTCAAGCGTGGATCGTTGACTTGGACTACCTGGATATCCGCGTTCACGGGGCCTTGAGGCTTGCGATCATGTCGAGAAGTCGGTCGCGGTCGCGTCGGTACAGTGCGGCATGCTCCAGGAAATCATTGCGGCCCGTGTCGGCGGCACGTTGATCCGTGAACACGGCCAGATCCTCCATACGGTCCGCTGCCGCCCGAAGAACGGCAGCCTGGTCAAACTCATAGCCGTAGGAACGGATGAGCGCATCGAGCCGGCCCGGGCGAGCATCTCGTCCGGGCGCGTCAGGGTCTGAGTACTCGCCGAGCGGGACGAGTCGATATGCGAGGTAAGCCAGATCCAAAATCCGAGGCCCGGGGGAGGCCATGTCAACGTCGATGAGACCGGTGATGTGCCCGTCTTGGAAAACCATGTTGTACGGTGCGACGTCGTTCAGGCACACCACCTCGATTGGCTCGTGTGCAGGCAACTGCCATGTGGCTGCCGAGTGCGCGAGGGGTGCGCTCGCGTCATGCACCCGTCGGAGCAAGGACCCAGCCTCGTGCAGGATCGTCGACGACCAGATCCAGCTGGGCAACGGGTAGTTGCCGACGATCCCCGGAAGGTAGGAGAGCACTTCGCGGCCCTGCTCGTCCAGACCCAAGGGCTCAGGTACTTCCATCACGCCCGCCGCACGGAGTGTGCTCAGAAGTTGATGTACCGCAGGAGTCCAAGGACCGGCGGGGCGGTGAACGGTATCGCCCACCCGCACGACAATGCTCGAGTTTCCCCCGGCCAGAACCTCTTCATCCATCCCACCAACCTAAAGGCTGCAAGCGGAACCTCAGGGCGAAATGTCGTGCACCCGGGTCAGACGGAGCCTCGCCAGTTCGTGACCGCGGCCCGGTTGGCGTCGTTGAGTCCCGGGGATTCGAGGAGTGTGACCAGGTCGAGGCCGAGAAGTGCGGAGCGAAATGCGCCCTCTATTGTCGTGCCGTGAGTTGTCGTGGGAGGCTACCGAGATCGCGTGCGTTCACCAAACCTTCGATCCGAAGAGCCCGGCCCTCATGTTTCGCCTCGTTGACCATGGGCTCAGCTTAGGAGCGAGAGGGCGCTCGAGTACCAGTTATCGCGCAACAATCATTGCGCAATAACTGTTGTTCTTATAGGGTCAGCGGTATGTCCCCCCGCGACGCTTCACGCACCACGCTCAGCTCGGCTGCATCCATGCGGGTCCTCGCGCATCCGACCCGGTTGCGTCTGCTCGGCCTGCTTCGCGAACGCGGCCCGTTGACCGCAGCCCAGCTCGGCGACATCGTCGATGAGGCTCCCGGTACCATCAGCTACCATCTCGGCAAGCTTGCCTCCATCGCCCTGATCGAGCCCGCCGAGGCTCAGAGCACCGACCACCGCGAACGTTGGTGGAAGGCCACGACCCTACTGACCAGTTGGGAGCCCGCCGATCTGCTCGACGACCCCGATAAGCTCGCGGCGTCTTCTGTTCTGCAGAAGTCGATTGCTCAGGCCTACGCCGCCCGGTTTACGGACTACATCGACGCGACACCTGCCCTGCCTCGTGAGTGGGTCGCGGCAGGCGCGAGCGGGGATCGCAGCCTGCGTCTAACGGTCGAGGAGCTGGGCACTATGCGGGCCGAGCTCGAAGCCCTGGTCACCCGGTGGGTCGACGCGAGCGCTGCTCACGACCCGGCGACGGCCGACGGCGCCGAGCCTGTGGTGCTCGTCTACCAGGCCTATCGCCGTCCCTGAGTCAGACCGCCGATGAGCAAGAACATGAACGAGGCGCTGCCTCGCGACCGCCGCGCAACCGGCGCCCTCTCGGCCCTGCTGGCTGCCCACGCGATCTCGCAAACGGGCAACGTGATCACAGCGTTCGCCATCCCCTTCTACGTCCTCGGCCTCGGCGGGTCGGGCGTCGAGGTGGGAATCGCGGCATTCTTCGCTACCGCCCCGGTTGTGGTCGGCGGGGCGCTCGGCGGGGTTGTCGTGGACCGGGTGGGTCACCGCCGAGCGGCGATCGTTGCGGACCTCGTGAGCGGTGCCACCGTGCTGGCCATGCCGGTACTGGCGCTGACCGTCGGGCTGCCATTCTGGGCCCTTCTCATCCTGGTATTCGCGGGCGGATTGCTCGACACCCCGGGACAGACCGCCCGCCGCGTCATGCTGCCCGGGCTGACGGTACGGGCCGGCGTGCGGATCGAGCAGAGTGTCGGGCTCCTCGACGGCTCTGAGCGCTTCGCCAAGCTGATCGGCGCCTCGATCGCCGGCCTGCTCGTCGCGCTCCTGGGGCCGATCGCAGCCCTCTTCGTCAACGCGGCAACGTTCGCGGTCTCAGCGCTGCTGACCTGGACGTTCGTGGCAGCCGTCCCTGCCACCGTCAGGCTGAGCGGCGACAGCGTTGACACTCCCCATACCTCGTATTGGGCCGACCTGTCTGAAGGCTTTCGCTTCGTCATCCACGACCCGCTGATGCGTTTGGTCGTCGGCCTCGTGCTGGTCACGAACCTGCTCGACGCCGCCCGCGGCTCGACCCTGATGCCCCTCTACGCGAACGATCGTCTGGGAGGCGCGGCCGCTCTGGGTCTGCTGGTGGCGGTCATGGGCGGTTGCGCTCTGGTGGGCAACGTGGCCTTCGGCTTCGTCGCTCACCGTGTGCCCCGCCGCGTGACCCTGGCGGTTTGCTTTGCCGTGGCTGGCGGCCCGTCGAGCGCTGCCTTCGCTATCGGTGCGCCGCTGCCCGTGCTCGTCGCGATGACCGTGCTCTCGGGCCTGGCGGCTGGGGCGATTAATCCGATTCTCGGCGCGGTGGAGCTTGAACGCGTTCCTGAACACATGCGCGGCCGGGTGTTCGGCTTGATCAACGCCGGTGCGTGGGCGGGGGTGCCGTTCGGCGCCCTGCTCGGCGGCCTCGCCGCCGACACGATCGGACTGTCGCTCGCCTTCGGAATCGTCGCGGTCGTCTACACGCTCGTCACGCTGAGTCCACTGACCGGAGGAGCTTGGCGGCACATGGAGCGGCGCCCGGCCGTGATGCCCGCGAAGTGAACGCCCCGAACGCTCGCCAGTCCATGCCTGGTAACCTGTGCCCCGAGATGGAAAGCGCGTCCACTGGTTCTGGGGCGTTGCTGGCATCGTCACTCTCTCCTCAATTGGCAGCATCTCCAGTGCCGCCGAGACGCTGCTGGTGCAAATGACCAATTTGTAGATCGCCAATCCGCGGCGGGCAACAATGGTTGGACGCGGCAGCTGTACCAGCACTCATCTCCCGCGTCTAAGGAAGAATATTCATGGCTTCTCGAACCCCTAGGCTCTCTCTGGTCGTACTTATCGTGTTGGCCCTCAGTGGGTGTTCGGCTGGTGTTGGCGCCAGCGATACAGCGTCGGCTACAGGGGGAGCGATCGAGTTGGCAGTATCGGAGACGTGCGCTGATGGGGCGGACCCGCAATGCGTTCAGGTCAATGGCGAGAATGTTGTTCTCCCATCCGCACTTGAGCGAGCTGGAGTGAAGGATGCCACCATCGCCGAAGGTGAGGGGCAGAACGCGGTTGACGTGACGTTCACCGAAGACGGGGCGATCGTCTTTAACGCCCTCACGGTGAAGGCTGTCCAAGCCGGAGATTCGGCGCGCCTGATTATCAAGATCGGCGGCGAGATACAGGCTGCCGCCGTGGTGATGGAAGCCTTGGAGGATGATCATGTGCAGATCAGCATCGCTCCAGACGACAACGCCCAAAGAATCGTAGACCTGATTCACAAAGGCTGAGAAGCGTCGGCGCTCTGGCTCCGACTGGTGTCGATCCGTTCACCCACGAAATCCACAGTTGTGCCGACGGCGACAGTATGAGAACTACCGCCCTTGTTCCGGAACCGGGGGCGAGACCCGGTATGCTTCGATGAGCATCATCCAATTGGTAGGCTAGAACGCATTCCAAGTGGAGTGCGTCCACCCCATGCCCCCGGCCAAGTCTCGCCGGTCGCATCGTGGGAGCCGCCGCGGCAAACGTGACGACGTGCGTCAAGCGTATTTTGACGCGACCCACTGCCCGTAGTGGCCCGCCTCCTGTTCGGGATCCTCAGCTGGGCGAGCATGACCTGCCATAAGTGCCTGTTTTGCGCGCCGAAAAGCCGTGTGAACCTGCGACAAGTAGGAGGAACATGCCATGAAGATCCCCGCCATGAAACGAAGAGATTTTCTCAAGGTTGGCGGTGGTGTGGTCGCTGGCGCGGCCGTTGGCATCACCGGCACGAACGTTGGCAACAATCTAGGAGCCGGTGGGGAACTCGCGGCTGTGGCCTCAAGCCGGGGACTGACCGGTGCCGAGGCCCGTGCGGCTCTGACGTCGGTGGTGCCACCCGGCAAGTATGATCCGTTCTTCATGTTCGCGTCCGGCGGGCACTCCGGTCAGATCTCGATCATCGGCATCCCTTCGATGCGGCTGCTAAAGATCATTCCCGTGTTCTCTCGCGATTCATTCTCTGGATATGGCTTTGGTACGGACGTTGACGGCGTCATCCCGCGGGGGTCCGATCCGACCAAGAGCAATCTGCTGAGCTGGGGCGACACCCACCATCCCGCCCTCTCGGAAACCGAAGGCCGGTATGACGGCCGCTGGCTGTACGTCAACGACCGTGCCAACGGGCGGATCGGTATGGTTGACCTCGCCGACTACAAGACGAAGCAGATCTACGACATCCCCAACATCGGCAGCGCTCACGGCGGAGTGTTCGTCACGCCCGATTCCGAGTACGCCCATGTGTCGTCCATCACTCCCCGGCCGATTACCGATAACGGATATGCGCCGCTCGAAAGCTACGCGGACCTTTATCGAGGCTTCTCGAGCTGGTGTGCGATCGACCAGACGACGGGCCACCTGGTGCCCGAAAAAAGCTTTCAGATCGAGCTCCCACCCTATAATCAGGACCTCGCGGACATGGGCAAGCTGGCCAGCGCGGGCTACGGGTTCCTGAATTCGTTCAACGCCGAGCTCTCGGTCGGCATGTCTCACAAGAACCCGCCGATTGAAATCGGGGCGGCCAAGAACAAATACGACTACCTCCACGTCATTGACTGGAAGAAAGCCGAAAAGGTCGTCGCTGCAGGCAAGGTCATTATGCGGAACGGCATCCGCGTGATCCCGCTGGAGGTCGCCATCAGCGAGGGTATCCTGCACTTCATTCCTGAGCCGAAGAATCCGCATGGAGTTGAGGTCTCTCCCGACGGAAACTACATCGTGATCGCGGGCAAGCTCGACCCGGCTGTGACGGTGTACTCGATCACGATGATCAAGAAGGCCATCGAGGACAAGAACTTCGAGGGCACGGACCGTTACGGCGTTCCGATCATCCCAATCACGGCCGTTACTGCGGCGCATGTCGAACTCGGTGCCGGGCCGCTCCATACGCAGTACGACGGCAAAGGCAACGCGTACACGAGCCTCTTCATTGACAGTGCGATCATCAAGTGGACCCTGGGTCCCGATGCCGGTGTGACTGAAAAACCGTTTACCGTTCTTGAGAAGATCCCCGTGCACTACAACATTGGCCACCTCGCGATCCCCGGCGGAGACACTGTAGCGCCGGTCGGGACGTACATGGTCGCCCTCAACAAGTGGTCGCTCGATCAGGTGCAGAAACTTGGTCCGCAGCATCCGGTGAACTTGGAGCTTTTCGACATTGATCACACGCCGCCACGCGTGCTGAGCAGTTTGCCCCTCGGCGGATCCGAGCCGCACTATGCGCAGATTATCAGCGTCGACCGGCTCAGCCCGCTCACGGTCTACCCTCCGGGTACCAACCCGGAGACCATGGCTAAATCGGAGTTCGCGACCGCCTCCGGGCAGGAACGAATCGTGCGCGCGGACGGCTTCGTCGATGTCTACGCGACTGTCATGCGCAGCCACTTCACTCCTGAGCAGATCCCGGTCACTGTCGGTGAGAAGCTGCGCATCCACCTGACCAACATCGAGACAGCGGAAAACGCCACACACACATTCGCAGTGCCCAATCACAACCTTCAGGCCACGCTCGACCCGGGGGAGACCGTGAGCGTGGAGTTCACCGCCGACCGGGTGGGATCGTTCGCCTTCTACTGCGCTCAGTTCTGCTCTGCCATGCACATGGAAATGTACGGGTGGCTGCTTGTGGCACCGGCGGGCGCCTGATGAGGCCGGCATCCTCGCGACGCGCGGGCCTTGCATCGTTGTTCTTGACCGTGGTCCTGCTGGCGACGGCATGCAGCACCGGCGGGGCTCAGCCTGACCGGTCGGCGACGTCCTCGTCCAGCTCGTCCACCGCGGTGCTTGCCGTGGTCGGCAAGGAGTTCTCCTTTACGCCGGCCGCCCTCACTGCGGTCGCGGGCGAAACGACGATCCGCTTCACGAACAAGGGAACGACAGGGCATGACCTCTTGATCGATGAGTTGCATGTGCATCTCATGGCTGATGCTGGTGAAACCGTCGAGGCAGACGTCACCCTAGCACCGGGCACATACGCGGTGTACTGCTCGATACCCGGGCATCGGTCAGGCGGAATGGAAGGAACGCTGACGGTCTCATGACGGCAGGAACCGAAGGTTTCGCCCGCTTTTTCCGGCAAGGTTCGGTGACGCGAATCGGAATCGCGCGGATCGTTGCCGGTGTCGCCGGGATCGCTTTGGTACTCGTCGCTGCCACATTGCCGATCTGGCAAATGAGGTTCCTCGCCCCCCAATACCCAGCCGGCCTCGACATCAAAGCGTACGGCAACAGCGTCAGTGGCGACCTGAGTGAGATCACGGTGCTCTCGCATTACATCGGGATGCCGCGCTTCGACGCTACGGGGATGCCCGAGATGACGCTGTGGCCGTTTGTGATCCTGCTCGCTGTGCTGGGAGTAATCATTGCGACAGCGGCGGACAGAGCCTGGTGGCGACGTCTCGCCTGCACCGGATTGTGGCTTATACCTGTCGGGGCGCTGGCCGATGTGCAGTTCCGCCTCTGGCAGATGGGACACAACCTGGATGGTTCCGCACCGATGACCATCGACTCTTTCACCCCACTGGTCGTGGGCCCGACCGTGGTTATGAACTTCACAATGTGGGGCATTCCCGGATCGGCTCTCGCGCTGATCGCGGCCGCCGCCGCACTGGTGACGTTCGCCCCGACTATCCCACGACGCATCCCACGGCGTGTCTCCGAGCGCTGAACGCAGCGCTCACCCGTTCCACTCACGAACACCAAGCAGTTTGGCAGGACATTCGAATGTCTAATAAAGCAGACGAGCCAGTCGAGGCAGGCGACAACCGGGTGAGAAAAACCGGCGTCGGCACGGAAGGCAAGTCGCACACTCTCAGCCGTCGCAACCTCCTCGCCACCCTCGGGATCGCGGCAGCCGGCGGAAGTGCCATAGCCCTCGGGTTCCTCAACGACGACGCGGAGGCGACAACCGGGCAGGGAGGAACGAATGGAAAGAAGGGGAAAGGACCGGAGCACGCGTGGTGCATGGTCATCGACCTCCGAAGCTGCGACGGCTGCAAAGCGTGCACAATCGCCTGTCAACAGCGGCACAAGCTACCGGAGGAGCAGACCTGGATAAAGGTGTATTCGATGGAGGACAGCACAGGGGGCACCTATCCGATGCCACGGCCGTGCATGATGTGTGAGAACCCGCCGTGCCTGTCGGTCTGCCCGGTGAGCGCCACCTTCCGCACTGACGAAGGGCTCGTCCTCGTCGACCCGAACACCTGCGTCGGCTCCCGGGCCTGCATGGCGGCCTGCCCCTACGAGGCGCGCTACTTCAACTGGAACGAACCAAAACCAGTCACCATGATGCCATTCCCTCCGACGCCGCAAATGCCGGTGCCCCAACAGAAGGGAACAGTCGGCAAGTGCGTTCTATGCGCAGACCGACTGCCGTACGGTGAACTACCCGCGTGCGTGACCGGCTGCCCAATGGGTGTCATGTATGTCGGCGACCTGATCACCGACGTCGCCGTGAATGGCCTCGGTGACGTCAAGGTACTCTCCGAATTTCTCAAAGAGAACGACGCCGTGCGATTCAAGGAGGAACTCGGGACCAACCCGCGGGTTTACTACATTCGCGGCCACGGACAGGACCTCTCGTGAGCAACCCGGTCCGGGCCGCAGCGCTTCGCCCATTCGGGACCCCCAGCCGCCGCTACTGGTACGCGATCACCGCCCTCGGCATTGTGGTCCTGGCCGGTGTCGTCGCCTGGATCGTACAGCTTGTGTTTGGGATGGGCGTCGCCGGCTACAACGATCAGGCGTTCTGGGGCATCTACATCGCCGACGTGATCACATTCATTGGGGTCAGTTACGGCGGAGCGGTAGTTTCCGCGATCCTGCGCCTCACCGGCGCCGACTGGCGTGCACCGCTAACCCGGCTTGCCGAGGGCACCGCAGTAGTAACTGTGCTTGTGGGCACGGCACTCATCATCCCGCACCTGGGACGCCCGGAGCGCGTCTGGGAGCTGTTGACCCAACCAAACTTCGCGGCCCCAGTGTTCTGGGACTTTATCGCCGTGATGACCTATACCGCCGCATCCCTGGTGTTCTTCCTGTTGCCACTCGTGCCGGACATGGCCATCCTGCATGGTGAGGGCCCGCACCGGCTCGGCCGGTTCAGAGCCGGCTTGTACAGAGTCCTATCTCGCGGCTGGGTGGGTAACCCTGTACAACGGAGGGTGCTGAACCGGTCACTTGGACTGGTGTCGATCATGATCATTCCCTTGGCGGTGTCGGTGCATTCCGTGCTGTCATGGGCCTTCACACTAACCAACCGGCCCTGGTGGAATGAAAGCATCTGGGCGCCGTACTTCGTCGTCGCAGCACTCTACTCGGGCGTAGCGCTGGTCATTCTTGTCGTCGCGTCATTCCGTCGTGGCTACCACCTGGAGGCGTTTATCACCCCAAGACACTTCGTCCGTCTCGGGATGCTGCTGGTCACTTTCTCCGCGACCTACCTCTATATGACCTTTGCGGATCTCCTGCCTGGCGCGTACATCGGTGAACCAGACACCCTCGCAGTGTTTCACGAGCTCCTGCTCGGCCGCCTGGCCGTCTGGTTTTGGCTATTCGTTATCGTCGGGGGCGTACTGCCGATCGTGATCATGGCGTTGCCCTGGACCAGGAATGTGTGGGGCATCGTCACAGCGGCGGCCCTCGTCGTTCCGGCAATGTGGCTGAAACGGATGCTCATGGTCGTTGCTCCGGCCACATTCGACAACATGACCGGAACCTTCGGCGACTTTCGAATCACATGGGTCGGAGTGGCCATGACCCTCGCCGCAGCGGCCGCCGTTCCGCTGCTGCTCATGCTGCTCTTCCGGGTGGTGCCCCTGTTGTCCATCGACGAGATCGAGGAGATCGACGCCGCGAATGGGACTATCCGGAAAGCAGAATCCGGGCAAAAGGTCGATGGTAACGGGCGGATGGCCCGATCCGTGGGTATCGTCGTCCTGCTCGTGGGGCTGATGGGTGGGGCGGCAGTCGGGGCTGCGGCTCCCGCTCAGGCGGACACGACGTCAGACACGGCATCCATAGCCCTGACCGGGGTGGAAGCGACCGGCCTAGTGCGGCTCACCGCGACCCTCACCGATCCGGACGGTCGACCCATGTCCCAGGGGGATGTCGAATTCCTCACGACGACGAGCGCACTGGGGGAACGGCTCCTTCCCCTGGGCACAATCGCCACCGATACCACGGGCGTCGCCGTCCTGACCCTGGGCGGAGACTCTGACCACCTCTACCGGCCGTCAGAGGCCGGGCCGCAGGAATTCTTCGCCCACTACACACCGTCTATGGGCGAGCAACCGATCACAGACTCGGTAACCGTGAATGTCACGGTGGGCCAGTCGGCATACCATCCGGCCGAACCCAAACCCTTTGTCACGATGGGAAAGGTCACGGTCATAGCGATCTTCACCATCGTCGCCGCCATCTGGTTGACGTTGACCGTGCAGGTTGTAAAGGTCCGACGGGTCTGTACCGACGCCCAGCTCAACCAGGACACGCAGGGCAGCGAGGGCGGGAAGGTCACCTCCGGCTGACCCCGGACCAGCTACGAAAAAAGGAACGTCCGCGACAATATCGCGGGCGTTCCTTGTATGCCCTTTGGCACCCGTCTCAGAGACGGGGGGCAGGCTCCGGTGACTCGGGTGTAGCGGCCACCGGGGCATCGAGGCCTGATTCGGCGGGGGTCGTACTCTGCATTTCGCTCTTCAAAATCTTTGTCGACTGCCCAAGGCTGCGAGCAAGGGCGGGAAGTTTGGACGAGCCGAAGAGAAGCACGACGATTGCAAGGATGATCAGGGAATGCCATCCGGTTAGGTTGCTGAACATGCGGGTCCGATCTGTAATTCGGTAGGGGTGTCGATACCGCCCCCATCAAGGGGGAGGTGGACAACGTCAATCCGAAATCTCCGCGGCCGCTCAATCGCGACGCTAAACGTCGCTGAACGCATCCGAACTAGCGATGACCTACTAAGTAATTTAGCACTCTGCGTTGCGGACCCGGTGTGGGGACGACGACGAGATCGATATTCGGGTGAGCAATGAGGTCGTTGTTGCCGCCGAAAGCATTCGAAACTATTAATTCTTCAGCGTGCTGGTCGGCGCTTTCCTGGCCCCGGCTCAAGACGGGGACAAGTCGGGCTGATTCAGTCTTCTCAGCGGGAATGTGGCCTCCTTGGTCCAGCCGCCGGCCCCGAGGATGCCGACTGTGACGGTGTAAGTACCGCCGACAATGCGCAACGCCGCGGCGTTCTCATCCCAGTGGGTACAGCTCCGCGGTTCGAGGGCGAGTTGAACGGCCTCGCTCTCGCCCGCGTGGAGGTGCACTCGGGTGAAAGGGGCGATTTGTTGCAGGTGACCAGGCTCTGCTCCTTGGTGTCCCGCAGGAGTGAGATGTTCCCGGGCGAGCCGGATCCGCCAGCAGGCACGGCGCGACTCTCCTCGCACGCCACCACCTCCTGGGTACCCCAACGTGCTGGCCTGAAGTACATGCGGACCGACGTTTTTTTATTTGCGGCCAGCAGACCCCACCGATTCCGCGGGCCCCCTTGATGCCCTACTCTGACGACACAAGAGATTTTCACTGCGGCATTGTGCCGTGGTATCCGAGTGAATCTCCCCACCCGGGAGCTTCCATGCGCGCACACCGTCACATCCGATCCGCGGTCGCGGTTTCGGTCGTGTTACTTACCATCCTGGCCGGATCCACCGGCATGGCTGCCGCCCCCAGCGCGTCGGCCGCGTCGAGTGCCACCACTCTCTCATTGAGCCCGAACACCGGCCCGGCCGGCTCCACACTCACCGCCAGCGGACGCGGATTTCCGCGAAACACCGCGGTCACGGTGACCATGGGAACTACCCGTCTTGCGGTTCAAACCTGGGCGAACGGGACCTTCAGCGCCGATCTGACGGTTCCCAACACCACAACCAGCATCCTGCCGGTGACGGCAACAGTCGGCACCGTGACGGCCAGCGCGTCCTTCACCGTCAGCTTCGCCCCCGTCTCCACCGCGGTGGACCCGGCAGCCACCACCACCCTCACCCAGCAGGCCATTACAACGAGCGCCCCAATCAGCGCGTCCCGTCTACGTTTCGGGGTGGCCACCCCGGGCGGCGCCCTGGCGAATTCTGAACTGGACGCGGTCGCCACTCTCGTAAACGAGAGCCCCTCGATCGTGATGTCGTACAAAGACTTCAACCAGGCCTTGTCGATCGCCGAACTCGACTCCGTGCGGGCGCGCGGAGCCACGAGCCTAATCACCTGGGAACCCTGGGTTTGGGGCGGCGGGCTAAGCCAGCCGGCCTACTCTTCTACTCGCGTCACTGACGGCACCTACGACACCTACCTCACCCAGTGGGGCCAGGCCCTGGCCGCCTGGGGGCAGCCGGTGATGCTGCGCTACGGCCATGAGATGAACGGCAACTGGTATCCCTGGGCGGATAGCGTTAACGGCAACGCCCCGGGCGACTACGCTGCGGCCTGGCGCCACGTGCACGACGTCGTCGCCGCAGCCGGAGCCACCAACGTGTCCTGGGTCTGGAGCCCGAACATCCCGTTCACCGGTTCGACCCCGCTGGCCGGCCTTTACCCCGGCGCCGCGTACGTCGACGTCGTTGCGCTGGACGGGTACAACTGGGGTACGTCGGCGGCCTGGAGCACCTGGCAGGCACCAGCGGCCCTCTTCGACACTGGGCTCGCCCAACTGCGCGCACTGGCGCCCGGGAAGCAGATCATTATCGCCGAAACCTCGTCCGCCGAGGCCGGCGGGTCGAAGTCGAAGTGGAACACCGCCTTGGTGGCCTACCTGGCGAAGCAACCCGACGTCACCGGTTTCGTCTGGTTCCACTTCCTCAAGGAGACCGACTGGCGCATCAACAGCTCGACAACCTCCACAAGCTCCCTCACCAAGGCGCTGGCGGCGCGCTCGGTGAATTGAGCCGCCAGGTTGGTGACAGCCGACCGCTGAAATAGGAAGAACCCCTGGTTCTGACGAAGATGTCAAAGTCGCCACGAACAAGGAAGTGCTCTTGTCCCACGCTAATGACCGATTGAACCATCACGGGAGGGCTGTGCTCGTTCAGCGCGTCATCGGTAAAGGCCAGCCAGTGACTCATGTTGCGAAGGAACTCGGCATCTCGCGGCAGTACTCCCACCGGTGGATTACACCGATACCGCACCAAAGGCGACGCTGGCCCGGCCGCCAAGTTGTCCGCGACGTAGTTATGAGAATCGGCGCGCCGCAAAATTCCGGCGAACGCGGAGGGATCCAAGACATGGGCGTGAGACGTCTCGTATCCCTAGGGTTACAAGGCAACTTCGCGGATCGCACTCGGGCGGGGTAAGAACTTGCCACAGCGTGACGAGACGTGCGATCGGCGCCTCGGTCAAGCCCCGGCATGGACCTGCGCTTAAGGTGACCCGATAGCATCGACCTTTTGTCACAATTCGCTCGGGTCTTTAGATACTGTCCAACCGAAATCGGCGTGGCAGATGTATGCTTTAGATCAACGCGAATTTTCGCGTATGTCATCGGGATTGTTACTTTCGGCAAAACCTGAGACGTAACTTCATGTGCGGTTATGCGCATGGGCAAATACGTCTTCTAGGGTCCGAGGAATATCCATGACTAATCCCCGTCTTATAGACCGCCTCCGTGGCGGTCTCATTGTGTCCTGCCAAGCGCTTCCAGGCGAACCCCTGTTCGCTGCCGGAGGCGGCGTGATGCCGCTCTTCGCGATGGCCGCTGAGCAGGGAGGGGCAGTCGGGATCCGGTGCAACTCCGCGCGTGACGTCCTCGAAATCAAGGCGGCTGTTGGGCTTCCTGTGATCGGTCTCATAAAGCACCAGTACCTGCCGTACGAGCCATATATCACCGCCACGATGACTCAGGTGCAAGCTCTTGTGGCCGTGGGCGCAGATATCGTGGCAGTGGATTGCACTCTCCGTGAGCGTGTGGACAAACTCAGCCCGGCTGGCTTCATTGCTCAGATCCGGGCCGCATTCCCGAATCTTGTCCTTATGGCAGATGTCGCCACCCTCAAGGAAGGCTTGGCCGCGGCCGAGTCTGGTGTCGATTTCGTGGGGACCACGCTAAGCGGGTATACGCCCCAATCCCAAGGGGCCCCCGGTCCGAACTTTTCGCTGGTCGAACAGTTGGTGGCCAGGACTGCCGTGCCAGTCATCGCTGAGGGCCGGATCCGCACTCCGCTGCAGGCCCGCCAGATGATCGATCTGGGTGCCTTCTGCGTGGTGGTCGGCGGTGCAATTACCCGGCCACTGGAAATTACCACGGACTTCGTAACGGCTCTCGCGTAAGCGATCGCCCTTCCCTTCACCCACGACGGAGTCGTCGTGCCCGAAATGAAAGAAGCAACAGTGTTTAAGCAACTTCAGAAGGTCGGAAAAGCATTTATGCTACCGATCGCCATCCTTCCAGCCGCCGGCCTCCTGCTCGGCATCGGCGGCGCCCTGTCTAACCCGAATACTGTCAAGGCATACCCGGGATTGGACAACGCGATCCTGCAGGGAATCTTCGGCGTTATGTCCGCCGCCGGGGCGACGGTCTTCACTAATCTTGCTCTTCTGCTGTCTATTGGGCTCTGCATCGGCTTGGCGAAGCGCGACAAGGGCACCGCGGCCTTGGCCGGCATCGTGGGCTACCTGGTGATGACCGCCACCATCAAGGCGATGCTGGACATCTTCAAGCCTGGCGCCGAGCCTGTAGACACAGGCGTAGTCGGCGCTCTGGTCATCGGCGCAACGGCCGTATGGCTGCACAACCGCTACCGCAATATCGAATTGCCGGCCGTCCTTGGTTTCTTCGGTGGATCCCGTTTCGTGCCGATCGTGACTGCGTTCGCAGCGATCTTCGTGGGAATCCTTTTCTTCCTCGCATGGCCACCCATCCAGCAGGTAATGGTCAGCGCCGGCACGGCGATCGCGGGCCTTGGGCCGATAGGAACGTTCTTCTACGGGTTCTTGTTGCGTCTCAGCGGAGCTGTTGGCTTGCATCACATGATCTACCCCATGTTCTGGTTCACGTCCCTGGGTGGAACCGAGATCGTCAACGGAGTGTCGGTTGACGGCGCACAGAAGATATTCTTCGCCCAGCTGGCCGATCCCAATCACGTCGGAATGTTCACCGAAGGCACCCGCTACTTCGCCGGCCGTTTCGCGACCATGATGTTCGGCCTTCCGGGAGCCTGCCTGGCAATGTGGCACTGCATCCCCAAGGGCCGTCGCGCCAAGTACACGGGCCTCTTTCTCTCCGTGGCTCTGACCTCATTCATCACGGGCATCACTGAGCCCATCGAGTTCATGTTCTTGTTCGTCGCACCGGCGCTGTACGTGTTCCATGCCGTGCTCGACGGTGCATCCTTCTTCATCGCTGACATCCTGAACATCAGTATTGGAAACACTTTCTCCGGCGGAGTGATCGACTTCATGCTCTTTGGCGTGCTGCAGGGCAACGAACGGACCAACTGGTTGCTCGTGTTACCTATTGGCGTGGTCTGGTTCGCCCTGTACTACTTCTCCTTCCGCTTCGCGATCAAACGGTTCCGAATCGGCACTCCCGGACACTTGGAGGACACTATCGCCAGGGATGCAGAACCGGCTGCCCCGGAAGGCGCCGCCCTCGTCCCGGCTATGGTCGGCGACCTCACCGGCCAAAGCGCAGTTCAAACGGAAGCCGCAAAGGTCTTGGAAGCACTTGGCGGTGCCGCCAACCTTGAAGAGGTCGACGCCTGCATTACACGCTTACGCGTATCCGTGAAGGACCCCGCCAAGGTTGACAAGACCGCGTTGCGCAGGCTCGGCGCCACGGATGTCTTTGAAGTCCAGGGCGGCGTTCAGGCGGTCTACGGCGGCAAAGCCATCTTGTACAAGAACGCTATCAATGAGAGCCTCGGCCTCGACGACTGAAGGAGCACAACGATGCAGAACCCATTCAAGAAAAGGGGCGAGTCCGTCTACAGTCCGGTCGCAGGGCGAATCGTTTCTCTGGACGAAGTCCCGGACCCTGTCTTCGCACGGCGCTCCGTCGGTGACGGTTTCGCCATCGAGCCGACCAACGGATCGTTCCGCAGCCCGGTGGATGGCGAACTTGTCCTGATGGCGGAGACACGGCATGCTTTCGCTGTCCGCACCGACGCCGGGGCGGAGGTCCTGGTCCATATCGGAATCGACACCGTCACTCTCAAAGGAGAAGGGCTAATCGGACATCGGAAGGTTGGCGAGCGGGTTGCTCGCGGGGACGTCATCATCAGTTGCGACCTCGACGACATCAAGATGAAGGTGCCCTCGATGGTCACCCCCGTCATTTTGATGAACGGTGCCAAATTTGCCATGAGCTCGCCAGACCTTGAGGCCAATGGCGAGTCCGTGATCACGGTCCGGCGGAAGTAAAAAGGTAATCATGGAAGGAAACGCCCGCGAATCGCCCGCAGATGAGGGTTGCCTTGCGGCGCCCATGATTGCCAGGTCGGCCGGCGAACGCGATCCAGAAACGGTCTTAGGTCTGTCGACCGGTTTTTCTCCCCCAACTGCAAACGTGAATCTGCGCCGACGTGAAAAGCCGCGTTTTTGGGCAAACGGGCCCATCACGGCCCTATGCCAGGATTCGGTGCCTCAATTGCATCTGTCCATTCATGAAGTCCTGAGTCCAGCGAAGACTGCGGGACAGAAACGAAACGAGCACGACGAGGAGACTCGCCACCACAAACGAGACTGCCAACATTTTCAGGAGCGCACCCGATGGAAGTGAAGCCATCCACGCAAGCGAGCATCAAACGGGTTTACAACAACAATGTGGTTCTCGCCATAGAGTCCGACACGATGGAGGTCGTGTTACTGGGCAAAGGTATCGGATTTCAGCGCCGTCCAGGAGAGACCATCGACACCTCCTTGGCCAATCAGCGCTTCGTAGCTGACGGGGCCTACCGCGCAGCCCAGGTCGCCGGGCTGCTGAGTGAGGCACCCCTGGACCAAATCGCCTTGGCCCAGACAATCACTGAACTGGGTCATGCAACACTCGGCCTCGAACCGCGACAATCTCTGATGATCCCGGTCCTGGACCACCTCACCTTCGCAGTGCGTCGGGCTATAGAAGGAATTCGCATCGATTTCCCGCTCCGTTGGGAGGTGGCCCAGCTCTACCCGTCCGAAGCAGCCTTGGGGCGTCAGGTGGTGACCTTGGTGTCCGAACGACTTGGGGTCCGACTGCAGGACGATGAGTGGGTGGCCTTCGCCCTGCACTTCGTCAATCAGCAGTGGACGAAGGGTGACTTTTCAAGGACCGTCGTCATGACCGAGACTATTGGCCGAGTATTTCTTCGCCTGGCGGAGCGGTGGGGTCAGCCCATCGACGAGAACGCGAGCAGTGCCGCTAGATTTGTGACGCATCTGCGCTACGTGTTCGCCCGAGCCGCCGCCGACGAACAGCTTCACAGCTCCCATCAGGATTTGCTTGCAGCGGTACGGCAGCTTTACCCGGAAGCCGTGGAGGCCGCAATCGACATCGCCCAATTGATTGGCGATGCGATTCACCGAGTAGTCTCCATCGATGAAATCTCATACCTCGCCCTCCACACGGGACGCCTATACGCCGAAATGAAGGAGCCATAAATAACTTTGCGTGATTTCCGACGCCGCAGGCTTTTGGCTGTAGCGCAGCCAAAAATCCTGGTCGTGCGCCAAAAGGAATGAAAAGAGGCGGATGAGCATGAAGCCCTCATATGACCAGTGACGCCCGAAGACCGACACGTGACGCGGGTCAGGCGCTCTTGAGTATTTGAGGCGGTGAGCACCACCTAATCGTGCGGTTGAGCACCACCGATCGTGCGGGAGCGCGCCAATGGTGGTGTGGTTGGGAACCACTGACGGCCTCCGTCATCGATTAGGCGGTGGCCAGTGCGGTGTGCTCCCTCATGTTGTAGGTGCCGGTCTCGACCCAGATGGTGTTGTGGATGATCCGGTCCATGATTGCGTCCGCGTGAACACCGGACCCGAGGCGCTGGTGCCAGTCCCAAATCTCCAAGACGGTACTTTCGCAGTGCTCTAACTTCGTGGTGCACCGGATCCAGAACCCGGAAGACCTCCAGCACGTCCGACGAATGACTCCTTTCATATCCGAAGCGGTGCTCAGCCGCCTGCCGTCTCTGCCAAAACAGCACGCACTGATCTTCGGTAATTCAGTGAGCGTGCCCACGACATTCAAAGTTCGCAACGCTAGCCTTACACCGAGAAGCGACGATGCAATGATCCGACACGTCTGGTTCGTGGAGGACGCATCGGTTGCCGCACTCTGAATGAGTGGGGGAGTGCCGCTCGGCCGGACTGGTGGGTTTCGGCCGGGCTGATGTAACCGGTCTTATCGGGGACCCCATGAGCCGGGGCTGAGTCCTCAGATCAACAAGTCAGTGGACAGCTGTTTACGCCAGCAACGCGTTGGCAGGAAACCGGGAACGGTTCAACCCGGCATGTGATTGATGTCATAGCTCTCAGCGACTTTGTGCGGGACTGCCCCATCAGTCCTGGTTGCTGAACACCGCGTCAAACGAAGTCGACGCTGGCGTCCAGAGTAGTGCCCGAATGAAAGCGAGCGCTTCCGGGGCACCGCGAAGTCGGTCCATACCGGAGTCCTCCCATTCGATGGAGATGGGACCGGTATAGCCGATCGTGTTCAGGGCGCGGAAACTGGCTTCCCAATCCACGCTGCCGTGACCCGCCGAGACGAAGTCCCATGAGCGTTTCGGGTCGCCCCACGGTAAATGCGATGAAAGCCGCCCGCGACGGCCGTCCTTCGGCAGCAAAGTGGTGTCCTTGCAATCCACGTGATAAATCCGATCGGCAAAGTTATGTATGAACGCCGCAGGGTCGATGTCCTGCCACATCAAATGTGAAGGGTCCCAGTTCAGGCCAAACGCCGGACGGTGTCCGATGGCTTCAAGCGTCTTCTCCGTCGTATACCAGTCGTAGGCAATTTCGCTTGGGTGAACTTCAAGGGCAAACCGCACACCATTGTCATCAAAGACATCCATAATCGGATTCCATCGGTCCGCGAAATCTTCATAACCCGCCTCGATGACATGCTCCGGTACCGGCGGGAACATGGCAACGTACGGCCATATTTTTGAGCCCGTAAATCCCACCACGGTGTCGACGCCAAGCCTGCGAGCGGCGATGCCGGTGAGTTTGAGCTCCTGGGCGGCGCGCTGGCGAACGCCCTCGGCTTGACCGTCTCCCCATACTCGCGAACCAACGATGGCCTGATGGCGAAAATCGATGGGATCATCGCAGACGGCCTGGCCCTTGAGATGGTTCGAAATTGCAAAGAGTTTGAGGTTGTGGCGCTTGAGAATATCGAGGCGTTCCTGAAGGTAGGCATCATCTTCTGCGGCACGCCATACGTCGAGGTGTTCGCCTGAACAGGCGATTTCCAGGCCGTCGTAGCCCCACTCGGCTGCATACTTCGCGACCTGCTCAAGCGGCAGGTCGGCCCACTGACCGGTGAAAAGGGTGACGGGTCGAGACATGTGTTCCTCCTTCGTGGTCAGTATGAATCTACTGAGTTAGGGCTGCGTCGAGGACGCTGAGGCTGTTGTTCGTCACAGCAGTAGTTCCATCAGTAGGACCCACGACGTCGATCCATCGGCCGGACTGTGCGGAAGTCAACACTGCATCTGTGATGATCGCAGCCCGTAAACCGTCGACAAACGTGGGAAGGCCATCGACATTCTGGTCCTGAAATGAAGCATAGGCATCCGCTGTAAAAGCGTTGAAAGCATCTTGATATCCCTTCGGATGCCCGGCAGGAAGATGTGCAAGACGCTGGGACGACAGGGCGGACAGCTCTGCGGAGCCAGAGTAGATTGTGCTTTCACTACTCTGGTTCGAAGCCGTGAACTTTCCCGGGTGCTCCTGGTTCCATCGGTATGATTCCAGTTCTCCATCAAAGGAAAAGTGGAGCCGGTTCTTGCGCCCATGGGTAATCTGACTGGCGATGAGCGTGCCGGATGCGCCGCGATCTGTCTCAAACAAGATGGATGCGGCATCTTCGGTCGACCCGCGTTCAGGATGTGATCGCGAGAGCGCTGAGACGAGTCTGGTGATGCGGTGCCCTGTCACGAACTCCATCAGGTCGCACCAATGAACGCCGATGTCAGCAAAGGCACGCGATGAGCCGCCGACCTTCTCATCGACCCGCCAGTTTGTGGTTGTGGGCAGTGCGAGCCAATCCTGGAGATACGAGCCGTGGAGCAGGTGCATCTCTCCGGCCGAACCGTGTGAGATGCGCGACCGAATTTCACGAACCGCAGGGTAATAACGGTAGATGAACGGAACGGCAGTCGGTGTTCCAGAGATCCTTGCGCGGCTCACCAGGTCTTCCGCGTCTGACACCCGCGTCGCCAACGGTTTCTCGCACACGAGAGGTTTTCCGGCTAGAAGAGCCAGCCCTGCCTGCTCAGAATGAAACGCATTCGGTGTGCAGACATGAATGACATCCACCGCATCGGACTCGATCAAGGCGCGGGCGTTTGGAGCGATACCGTGGATACCCAACCGAGCCGCAGCGCGAGCGGAGCTGTCGGGCGAAGAGCTCGCGATCAGTACAACCTCGGAGCCGGCTGCCCGGATTGCCCGGGCATGTACTTCTGCCATGAAACCACCGCCGAGGATACCGGCTCGGAGTCGGGGCTGCATCAGCTTGAGGCCTTTTTGCTCGACAGGGCGACGGCGACAATGATGATGGCGCCACGAACGACCTGCTGCTGACTCACTTCAAGGCCGGCGAGGATCAAACCGTTGTTGACCAGGCCGATGAAAAGCGCACCGAAGAGTGATCCAATGATTGCACCGCGGCCGCCGAAGAGGGACGTTCCCCCAAGAATCACAGCAGCGATGACTGAGAGTTCATCACCGGTTCCCCACTGGAAGCGTCCAGACTGAAGTCGACCCGCGTAGAGCATGCCTGCGATGGCGGCCACGAGCCCGGAGAGGAGTAAAACGTAGAATTTGATCCGGGCGGTGTTGACTCCAGTAAACATGGCTGCCTGAGTATTCCCACCCGTAGCCCGAACTTGGCGGCCGAATTTCGTCTTGTTCATGACGACCGCGCCAATGGCCACAACGACCACGGCCCAAATCAGAAGGGACGGAATCGCGCCGACATTACCGCCACCGAAGATCTGGATGAACGTGGCATCGGCGATCGGCACCGGTGCAGAAGCCGTGATCCAGCGAGCCACGCCCACAATGAGACCGAGCATTCCCAAGGTCACGAGAAAAGACGGGACCTTGAGCCATGCCACGAGTCCGCCGTTGACAGCACCGACAACGAGTCCGACCAGGAGGCCGGCGAGAATGCCCGGTACCAGTCCATAGGAAGACACGGCCAGGGCAGAAACCACGGAGGACAGACCCGCGACAGACCCGATACTGAGGTCGATTTCGGCGGTGGCGATCACGAATGTCATGGCCACGGCCATGATCGAAATGGTGGCCGTCTGGCGCGCAATGTTCAGGAGGTTGTTGGCACTCGTGAAACCGCTGTCGCCCAGGAGTATGGCGAAGAGGATAAACACCACTACAAAACCGACGTAAATAATGTTCTGACGCCAGTCAAAGCGCTGAACAATTCGAAAACTGCGGGTCATTTGCGTAGTCAGCGTAGACATTTATGCTCCTTGCACAGCGAGTTGAAGGAATTCTTCAGATGGGATCTCGGCCCGCGAAAGATCGCGAACCACTTCGCCATCTCGGAGAACGAGGATGCGGTCGCTCACCGATAGCAGTTCCGGAAGTTCGGACGAAATGATGATGACGGCCTTGCCGTCGTCGGCAATCTGGCGAACCATGGCCAAGATCTCCTTCTTGGTACCGATGTCTACGCCAGCCGTGGGCTCATCCATCATGAGGATGTCTGGATCAGTGCCGAGCCATTTTCCGATCACGACCTTCTGCTGGTTTCCACCTGAGAGCCTCGAGACATCCATTGTTTGGTCGGCGACCTTGATGGAAAACTTGCCAATGATCTCTTGTGCTCGTATGGCTATCTTGGAGGAACGCAGGAGCGGACCACTCTTGAGTTCGTCGAGAAGAGGAAGGGTGATGTTTTCCTGCACGGAGTGCTCGAGCACCAGACCCTGAGCTCGGCGATCTTCGGGGATGAGTGCGAGCCCGAGGGAGATCGCGTGCCCTGGATTGCGAATGGATACGGTCTGTCCGTTGATCGTGATGGTTCCAGCGGAGGCCCGATCGATTCCGAACAACGTGTTCACGAGTTCCGTGCGACCGCTGCCCATGAGACCTGCCAGACCGAGAATTTCTCCGCGGTGCAAGTCGAAAGTGACATTTGACAGACGTTTGCCGGAAGCCAAACCGGTCACGGTCATCACGGCATCCGTGCTGATCTTCGCGCTGCGGTCTTCGTAGGCCATGATTCCGGACATTTCTCGTCCAACAATGGCCGCGACAATCTGCGCCGGAGAGACATCGGAGAGTTTTGCGGTCAGAGCTTTCTTGCCGTCACGAAGCACGGTGATGCGATCGGCAACCCGGTAAACCTCATCCATGCGGTGTGAAATGTAAATGATGGAGATTCCACGGGCCTGGAGTCGCTCGATGAGTTCGAAGAGCGCATTCGTCTCGTGCTTGGCCAGCGATGCCGTGGGCTCATCCATGATGAGCACACGGGCGTTCTGGGCCAAAGCTTTGGCGATTTCGGTGAGCTGCCAGAGCGCCGTGGGCAGATTCTCGAGCAGGCTCGTGACGTCGACGCTGACACCCATGTCCACGAAAATGGCATGCGCTTTCTCACGGGCGAGTGAATCATTGATGAGACCGAATTTGCCCATGGGTTCAGCCGTCAGGAAGACGTTCTCCCAGACGGTGAGGGTGGGGATGAGGCTGAACTCCTGAAAAACCATACCGATGCCTGCAGCCCGCGCAGCGAAGGTGTCGGTCAAGGAGACTGTCTCACCCGCAACCCTCACCTCGCCGCTGTCACGCTGATACACGCCCTGCAGTATCTTCATGAGAGTCGACTTGCCCGCACCATTTTCACCAGCGAGAGCGTGCACTTCACCAGTGACCAGTTCAAAATCGACCTCGCGAAGAACAGGAACTCCGCTGAAGGCCTTGGTGATGCCGGACATCTCAACTGCGAGCACAGGAGTCGTGGACATC
This sequence comes from Cryobacterium sp. Sr3, assembly GCF_004402835.1. Classification (NCBI taxonomy): domain Bacteria; kingdom Bacillati; phylum Actinomycetota; class Actinomycetes; order Micrococcales; family Microbacteriaceae; genus Cryobacterium; species Cryobacterium sp. Sr3. Next base: position 72,641 of record NZ_SOFA01000039.1, read on the forward strand.
TGGTTTATTCGACCCTTCCGGTCTCGCGGTTGAGCTGAGGAACCTTAACCCACTGCCCGGACGCTGCCGAGCTGAGAATGGCGTGATCGACCAAAGCAACCTGGTAGCCATCGCCGAAGTCGGGGCGAACAGGGTCACCACCTGCAATAGCGGTGAAGAGGTCATGGGCTTCGATGATCTTCGTTTCGCCATAACCGATACCCAACGCAGGGATGGGCCACAGATTGGCGCCATTGGGGTGGTTGGGGCCGGTGTATACCGTGCGGAATCCGCGACGATCGTTTTCATCGCTCTTGAAACAGACCTGAAGTTCGTCCCTGTTCTCGTAGTTGAAGACGATGGACCCCTCCGAACCATGGATTTCGAGGGTGATGAAGTTGTTGCGACCCCAGGCATTACGCGTTGCTTCTACGGAACCGATGGCTCCGCTGGCGAACTTCACAAGCGACAAGACCTCGTCTTCTACATCAACGGATCCCATTGGTCCGCCATCGGTTTTGGAATTCCCGAGCGAGTCGGCACCAGCCTGCTGCAAGGGGCGTTCCGTGATGATGTTGGCCGTCAGACTGCTCACTTCGGTGATCTCACCTGCGAGGTAACGAGCCATGTCAAGCACGTGGGTCAGGATGTCGCCCACAGCGCCTGAACCGGCAATTGACTTCTTGAAGCGCCACGACAGGGGAGAGTTTGGGTCGGCCGACCAGTCCTGTAAGTACGTCGCACGAAGGTTCAGGATGCGCCCAATGGCGCCTTCGTCAATATATCGTTTCGCCAGAGCGACAGCGGGGGTTCGGCGGTAGTTGAAGGCCACCATGTGGACGCGATCGCTTCCGCGCGAGGCTTCGTACATTCTCTCTGATTCTTCCACTGTGCGGGCCAGTGGCTTCTCGCAGATGACGTGCTTACCGGCTTCGAGAGCGGCGATGGCGATCTCCGCGTGAAGATTATTAGGGGTTGCGATGTCAACGAGGTCAATCTCCGGGTCATCGATGATGGAGCGCCAGTCACTTGTGGACTTCTGAAAACCGAAGCGCGCCGCAGCGTCTGAAGCCAGGTCATCCGTGGCCTCCGCGATGCTGTGTTTGACCGGCATGATGTCGGTGGGCCAGTAAAACATGGGGACAGCCGAATAAGCCAGCGAGTGGGCCTTGCCCATGAATCCGCCGCCGATGAGGCCAACATTGATTCTCTTCATTGTGAATTCCTTGTCGTTTTAGGCGAAAGCTTTGGAAAGGCTGCAACCTAGCTGTTTCGGGCAAAGCGTGAAGTCCGTGGGGCCGGCAGCAAAAGATGAAATGTCTGCTGCCGGTCCCACGGTTGGAAGTGCGTTTTATTTCGTGTAAGCGCTCGAGATCGAATCAGGTGCTTCGACCTGGTAAACCGTCTTCCACGATTCGAGGACGTTCTCGTGCGTCACCGGGAGGGCGCCGAGGGCAACGAAGTTCGGAATGTCTGCCTTGCCGATGAGTGCCGCTGCGCCAAGACGAGCCTCCGCTACACCCTGGTCATAGGGGCGCTGAGCGCCCAGGCCTACGATGAGCTCGTCCTTGGCCAGAGCAATAGCAACGTTGGTTCCGAGGTCTTCGGTTGCAATCTTCAGGTCCGGGCGACCGGACTCACGGGCAGCGGCCATGATACCTTCGGCAGGAACGTCCCAAACTCCCCAGATTCCGGCGAGGTTCGGGTACTTGGTCAGCAAGGCGGTGGTGGCTGCCTGCGCGTCGCCAGCGAAGTCGGGGCCGCCGATACCCTTCTCTTCAACAATGGTGATGCCGGGGTACAAGGCAATCGTTTCTTTGAAACCCTCGTAGCGCTGTGCTGTCACGAAGAACTCCGCGTCGTGGAAGACGAGACCGATCTCGCCTTGGCCGCCGAGAGCTTTGGCCAAAAGGTGAGCTGATACGACACCGTTGCCTTTATTGTCGGCGGAGACAACCGAAACGTAATCCTTGCCGCCGACAAAACCAGCAGGAACGTTGTCCATGAAGACGAGCTTCACGCCTGCGTCGCGAGCCTGTGCGTACGCGGAAGCGGTTGCCACCGGGTCGGTGGGAATAGACACGATCAGGTCGGGTTTCAACGCGAGTACGGTCTCCAGGTCAGAGACCTGCTGCTCGGGTTTGAAGTTGGCGTCTGTCACTGCAACGACTTCCATGCCCAGGCGAGTGAATTCTGACTCGAGCCCTTCCACCTGTGCAGTGGACCAGTCGTTTCCGGCGTAGTGCATAACAATCGCGACCTTGAAGTTTCCGGTCTTGACCTTGGCAACTTCGTCATCGGTCAGCGTCGTTGCATCGAAACCCGCGGGTTTTTCGCCGTTCGGACCAACACTCAACACCTGTCCTGACAATTCGGACAGTGCCGCGTCTACCTGCGCCGACACATCAGCGTTTTCACTGCTCGCGGTTCCGGTGGCTGCTGTTGAGCATGCTCCAAGACCAAGCATCAACGCTGTGCCGAGGGCAAGCGCTGCAATTGATTTCTTCATTGAAATAGCTTTCTTTTTGTGGGAGAGGGGGGATTAGTCTCGAAGCGTGTTGCTAGTGGGCAAGAACGTCATCGAGGTACCGCTTACTGATGACGGCGGCGTCGGTGGGGTCGCCATCGTATGAATCCAGTTCGACCATGAGCCAGCTGTCGTAGCCAGCTGATCGAACTGCTGCAATCACGCCAGGAATATCGATGTCTCCCTGTCCAAGGGGAAGAAAATCACCGGTGGCGTATTTGTAGTCCTTGAGGTGTACGTGGGCCAGACGGTCGGCGTATTTTTCGATCAGTTCAACCGGATTTCCGCCACCAGCAGTCAGGTGGGCGGTATCGGGACAGAACTTGATTGTGGACAGACCCATCAGCCGTTCGAGGGCGTCCGGCCCCTCAACGATGGTTCCGAGGTGAGGATGGTAGGTGCAGTCCAGACCAAAGGAGGCGGCGATCTCCACAACCTGGTCAAGGGCACGACCCAGCTTGGCCATATCGTCTGGCTGCTCGCCTCGAGCGCGCTTGGCGCCACCGCCCACAACCAGCCTGGTGGCGCCGAACTCCGAGGCGAGCTTGGCCGACTGGGAGATTTTGTGAAGCTCATCTTCGAGGATGTCGTCATAAATGAAGTTGGCGCCGGTGTAGACGGCAACGAGCTCAAGCTTGGCCTTCTTGAAAGCATCAATCAGCACGTCTGGCCGATCCGCATATTCGGCGAGATCTCCGTCGAACACCTCTGTCCCCTGATAACCAGCGGATGAGATGTCCGAGATCGCTTCGAGGGTATCGCCGTTCGCACGATAAAAGAGGTCTTTCACAGCCGTGACGCCGGAGGGATGCCCGACGACCCCGCCCCATGTAATGGTCGAGTAGCCAATCTTCATCGATGTGCCTTTCATAAGTAAAGCTCCACTGCCCTGTGGCATTGATCTCATGGTGATTCTGTGTGTGGATCGATAATGACAGTGAACAATGGTCTTCTGTCGAAAATCAACATTACGTTACCTACCTGTTATCAACTACTGTCGATAACAACCAGATCAGGGGCAGATCGTTGCGTCCGGCGCCAGTAAAATTCGGGGATGGCTGAGATTCAAATCAAATTCAACGGCTTCAGTGCCGCAGCCCTTTTTCAGCTCCTACGAGATGGGCAGCCACGAACAAAGGCCGAATTGGTGACAATGACGGGCTTGGCTCGATCGACCATCCAGCTCCGCATCGACACTTTGCTTGAGCTGGGCCTCATTGCACCTGTCAATGATGCCGTTTCTACCGGTGGTCGACCCTCAGCCCAAGTAGCCCTCAACCCCAAAGCCCGTGTGATTGCGGCCGTGGACTTTGGGGCAACGCAAGCGAGCCTGGCTCTGACAGATCTGGCAGGCGAGATCCTCGGCCGAACATCGTCAAAAATCATCATTGCGGATGGTCCTGAAACATGCCTCGGCTGGATGGTTAGGACAATTCGCTCAGAACTCGCATCTCTCCGCCTCAAAGAAGCGGATCTGATCGCCATCGGAATCGGTCTCCCTGGCCCCGTCGAGCACTCTACCGGGCGCCCTTCGAACCCACCGATCATGCCAGGGTGGGATGACTTCGATGTACCTGGCTTCGTCAACCACCATCTCACAGCGACCGTCCTTGTCGATAACGACGTGAATATCATGGCGCTCGGAGAGCAGAAGTTCGCCTGGCCCGACATGGAGAACATCATCTTTCTGAAGGCGTCCACGGGGATCGGCTCCGGAATTATCAGCAGCGGCGTACTCCAACGGGGCGCCGAAGGTATCGCAGGAGATATCGGGCACGTGCAAATCGCCCGCGGTCAGAACGTGCCCTGTCGCTGCGGCAACAGCGGTTGTTTGGAGGCTATGGCCGCTGGACCAGCGTTGGCTCAGCGACTAGCCCTCGCCGGAGTCGAATACAACGGCAAGTCCATCGCTGTTCTCAGCGACGTGGTGGCCGCCACAAAGGCTGGCGAATTGGCCGCCATTCAGGCAGTTCGACAGGCGGGCCGCGATATCGGCGAAGTCCTCACCACCTGCGTCAGCGTCCTGAATCCCTCCATCATCTCGATCGGGGGTTCCCTCGCCTTCGCCGGCGACCATCTTCTTGCCGGCGTTCGCGAAGTTGTCTATTCGCGCACGATGCCGCTGGCCACGGAACATCTCATCGTGGCACAATCTCGAGCCGGTGCCGACGCCGGCATTATCGGAGCCAGCGTCATGGCAATCGACTTCGCCCTCTCGTCCGCGAGCATTGACGCGATGGCGGCCGCGCTGGAGTCTGCAAACAAATAGCGGGCACTTCGGCAGGCAGTTCTTACCAGGAGTGGTCACTGCGAGAAGATCACCGGCGCGCTGCCGATGAATTGCACAACCTGGTAGGACGTGACCATGGAAATCCGCTTGCAGATGCACGACGCATGAATCTGGATCGTTCTTGGCCATCGACCTAGATGTACCGCCCAGAGACGTTAGTTAAGCGGCTGATGGGCGGGTATTTTCCGATGGCGGTGTAAGGCTTTGTGGTGATCGTATTCGTGGATCCATGCTGGCAGTGCGTTTCGACGGGCTGATTCTGAGGCGTAGAAGCGCAGGACGTCTTGGACGAGAAGGGTCCAACCGTGGCAGCATTTCTCCGAGCCATCGATCGGGCCGAGCAACTCATTGTGAGCGATTCAGCCGAGGTGGAAAGACTCCTTGCCCTATACGAAGAGGCCATGGACCCCGCCACCCTGGAAGCCCTGATCCCGATCATTCAGGCGCACGTCTCAGCCAGCTCACAACCCACCGAATCCGGTTTCGAGAAGTCCGTCGACTTCCACCTCCAAACAGGGTTGGTGGACGATGCTCCCGCATTCTCCGACATCATTCCAGCCGACTGGATCGAAACGGCGCTGAAGGGTTGAACCCTTACGAGTGGGAGGCGAAGACCGCCAACGGTGATCTTCGGCTCCCATAATTTTGCTCTGATGCCGACTGATCTAGACCTTGCAAACTCCCACGAGGTTCCGAAACATTCGGTGACGACCAACCGAAACGGCTTTTCACCGCTCTGAAGAGAGCAGCGGACGGTGAAGCATCTCTCGCGATCGCCGCCCATCAGGCGCTGAACTAACCTCCTTGGGCAGTACAGCTAGCGCGGAGGAGAACGCCGACAGCCGTGACGCCCGTTTCGTCGGCGTGCACTTCGGCGTAGACGAGGCGGGTGTGGTCGTCGATGACAGCGTGCACGTAGTCATAACTGACCCGAACCTGCCCGGCTGTGTGGTTGGTGCGGGTTGACCAGGCTGGGCCCGCCAACCGCCGCCGTCGGGGATACGACCGAGCTCCTTCACGTCGATATGCCCCATCTCGCCACGGCGGCATAGAGAGGTTTCGTTAAGTGGAGGAAAATCCAGAAATCGTGGAGAAAAACGCCCTCTGCGATCTTGCGAGACCCGTGCCCCACTGCCTTTCGTAAACAGCCGACCAAATGTCCCGGAAACTCAAGGGTTTCCGGGACTTTTTTGGTTAGAGATTTGACTACCCCATCACAAACCCATCTTTTACTCCTCCCTGGAGCCGTTGAAACGGCCTTCCCATCCGGGGCGCCGACGTCGTTTTCGGTTCATCCCGATCCTCCGGGATTGCGGTGCGCACCGGGACTGGGACGATCAGACACGCCAGGTTCAGGCCACCGGCGACACCGCCAGGGCTGCTGAGCGATCGCTGAAGAGCAAGCTCACGACGAGATACCTGCAGCAGCCGACGAACACGTCGCTGACGCCGGACAGCTCGTTCGGAGACTTGGCGACGTACTGGTTCGAGGACATCGACATGGAAAATCGAATCGTCGAAGACGACCCGGAATCTATAAGAGCGCAACATGCGAACGCTCGTGCTCCCGGTGTCCCGCTGTCTCACGCTGCGAGAGATTGGCGTCGCTCGTTGCGATCACTTCATCAAGCAGCTGGCCAAGCTTTCCCACAGCCGGGCCGAGCATGGTCGTGTCGTTCTGCGGCTGGCGCTTGAGTTGGCGGTGCGGCATGAGATTCTCTCCAGCAAACCAATGGATCACGTGGCCCGCCTGTACCGTGAGCCCCACATCCTCGATGCGCTCACGGCCCCGGAGGTGAACGTAATCCGCGCGGCGATCGCCCAGTGGGAAAGCGCCGTCAATCACATCTCCGGGCCCAAGCCTGACGGCCAGCTCAGTGCGATCATCGAGGTGATGCTCGGCACCTCAGCTTGGATCGGCGAGGTGCTGGCCATCCGCCGGCGGGACGTCGACATCACAAGCGCTATACCGCTCATCCGCCTGGCCGGTACGATCGTGAGCCGCAACGGCGAGCAGACCTTTCGGCAGGACCATCCCAAGACCGCAAAGTCGCGTCGAGTCGTTGCACTGCCCACATTCACCGCTGACGCGGTCCGCCGGCGGCTTGCCAATGCCGGCAGCATGGGCCTGGATGAGCTGCTGTTCCAGTCCCCGGACGGCACTCCGCTGACCACCGCGAACGTGCGTCGTCAGTTGCGTCATGTGCTCGGGGGAGCCGGGATCGAGGGTGTGACCCCGCACATGTTCCGCCGCACGGTTGCGACTGCAGTCAATGCCAACGCCAACATCGAACTCGCCGCGGAGCTGCTCGGCCACACGGACACGAAGATCACGGTGCAGCACTATATGCAGCGGAGCGAGCTGGTGAACCCGGCGACCGCGGCTCTACTCGACAGAGCATTCGCGAAAGACGAGGAATAGAGGGCCGTCGCGGACGCCGAAACCCTCTCTATTTTTCGTTCCCCTTCTGGGAACCCTACGCGGGGCACCTCCCGCCCACTACCTTCCGTGGCCAGCGCCTCCCTGACCTTCTGTGGATTCGTTTGCTTCAAGAATCGCGCTCTTGCGCCGCCCCCAGCGGATAAAGAACGCCAGAGCCACGATGATCCCAACCACAAGGAAACCCTGAACGACCACCCAAAAGTTCCACCAACCCAAAAAACCGAATTCCATCTCGACCACGCCTCGACTCGCGGGCATTCGATTGCCCTAGGTCACGTCCCGCGGAGTGGTGGAGTTCCTCGACACCGTGCGGGTCAGCTGTTCTAGCTTAGGCGGCGGCGAGTTCGGGGAGGATCACCGCCTCGTCGAGGACCTCGATGGGGTTGTTCATGGTGGCCAGCTCGAGCATTGATGCTTCGGAGAAGTAGCGGCGTTCGCCGGCTTCCCACTCGTCATGCTGCTCGATCAGGACCGACCCGGCCAGGCGCAGCAGGGCCGCGGAGTTGGGGAAAACGCCGACGACGTCGGTGCGGCGTTTGATCTCCTTGTTGACCCGTTCCAGCGGGTTGGTGGACCAGATCTGGCGCCAGTGTCGCCGTGGGAACGCGGCGAAGGCGAGGAGGTCGGGTTGCGCGTCGACGAGCATCGCGGCGACCTTCGGGTGCGAGCGGGAGAGCATCGTGGTCACCTCGTGGAACTGTTTCTCGGTGTGCTCGCGGTCGGGTTGGGCGAAGATGGTGCGGATGATCGAGGCGACCATGTCCTGCGATCCCTTCGGGACCACGGCGAGGACGTTGCGCATGAAGTGCACCCGGCAGCGCTGCCAGCCGGCGCCCTGGAACACGGTCCCGATGGCCTTCTTCAGGCCGGTGTGCGCGTCAGACATGACCAGCTTGAC
>NZ_SOFA01000007.1:0-85490 GCF_004402835.1 Cryobacterium sp. Sr3
ACGTAAGAGATGAGGGCCTCCGTTGCATCGTGTTGAGTGTGGTAACCCAATCGATACCGGAGGTCCTCACCTTTTTAGCTCACGCCACGCTCACAACCTGTGTGGGAACAACATCTAGCGGCCGCCAGGTTCGTCAGCGGGGTCGGACTCGCCCGCTGCGTCCGGCGTCGAACCAATTCGACGGAGATTTTGCGACACGAGGCCGCTTGCGAGCTGTTTCGAACCCGTTTTGGGCAAAATCTCCGTCGAATTCGTCAGGGTGCGGTTCTGGGCGGGCGGCGGACGGATACCGAGCGACGGCTTACCCTGAGGTAATGCGATTCGCACGAATGCGCCGAGGCGGCGAGAACCTCGGCGTGAGCCGGCCGCGGCTGTCCCGAGAGGTCTACGTGCTCGGCGTGATCGCGTTCTTCGTGATGGTGGGCTTCGGCGTCGTCGTGCCGGTGCTGCCCGTCTACGTGCGCAGCTTCGGGGTCGGCTACCTGGAAATCGGCGCCGTCGTCTCCGCGTTCGCGCTGATGCGCTTCGTCTCCAGCCCGTTCACCGGGCGCCTGATCGACTGGGCCGGCGAACGCGTGATCCTGGCCTCCGGCATCGGGATCGTCGCCGTTTCCAGCGGGCTGGTCGGCGTGGCCCAGAACTATCCGCAGCTGCTGCTCCTGCGCGGAGCCGGCGGCGTCGGTTCGGCCCTGTTCACGGTGGCGGCCATGACTCTCCTGCTCGGCTCCACGGCACCGGGATTCCGGGCCAGGGCCATCGGGTTCTACCAGGGTGGGTTCCTGCTCGGCGGGATGGCCGGCCCCGCGCTCGGCGGGCTCCTCGCCACGATCTCGCTCACCGCGCCGTTCTTCTTCTACGCCGCGACGCTCGCCGTTGCCGGCATCCTCGGGCTCGTGCTGCTGCGCCCGGTGCGGGGTGGGGTCGCCGCGGCCGGCCCGGCGCCCGAGCGCATCCCGTTCCGAACGGTGCTGCGGGACACCCGGTTCCGCGCGGCGTGCATCGCTAACTTCTCCACCGGCTGGAACTCGTTCGGCGTGCGCAACGCCCTGATCCCCGTGCTGGTCGTCGAGGTGCTGCGGGGTCCGACCGCCTGGACCGGCATCGCCTTCGCCTTCGCGGCCGTCGCCCAGACGGTGGCACTCGCGCCGGCCGCGCGGTTCGTCGACACTGTGGGCCGTCGCCCGGCCATCATCGGAGCGTTCCTGGTTGCCGGGGTCACCATCCTCGCGGTCCCGTTCGCGCCGAACATCATCGTGCTCACGGCCCTGCTTTGCCTCTACGGCGTGGCCTCGGCGTTCATGGGCACCGCCCCGGCCGCATCCGTCGGCGACGCGGCCGGCGCCGGTGGCGGTCGACCCGTGTCGGTCTTCTCGATGTTCTCCGACCTGGGTGCCATCGTCGGCCCGCTCGCGGCCGGGTTTCTCGTTGACAGCGCCTCCTATCCGGTAGCCTTCGGCGTCGGCGCCTTGCTGTTCTTCGCGACCTCTGTCTACGCGCTGCGGATGCCGCGGCAGGCCCGCCCGGCGTAGTCCCGCCCCGAGAGAGGTCGAATACAGCTACGAAACTGTCACCAATAAATAGTGACAGAGACTCGACTTCATGTGCGCAACGAGGTATCCTCGTAACATGACGAACCTCGCAGAAGACCTCAGGCAGGCGGCCGACGCCGTCGCGCTGTTGCGTTCCTCGCGCGCCGACCTCGCAGCCCTTCCCGACGCCGGGGCGCTGGCCGGCCAGAAGCGAATCGCATGCGCCCGCCGTCTGCTCGACACCTATGCCGCGTTGATGGCCGCAACCATTGCTGACCGTTCGCGGCCGGAGCTCGGCCATTCGGGGTTGGCGGCGCAGCAGGGGTACTTGTCCCCGGAAGCCCTGATCCAGAACTGGACAGGCTCGTCCAAGGGTGACGCCTACAAACTGGTCGCAGTCGGCACGATGATGGCCGACACCGAGGCGGCCGAGAAGCTGGTCAAGGAGGCGCTCTCGTCGCCCGACACGGATGCCGCCGAGGTTGCCGAATTCGTCGCGAAGGTGCCGTGGCACGCGCCGATCGCCCGGGCCGTCACCGCCGGCACGCTCTCGGTCGACGCGGCCGAGTCGATCCGCGCCGGCCTCGGCCAGATCGACGCCGCCGTCACCGCCGAGAAGCTCGGAGCGGCGCTGGAGTCCCTGCTGGCCGAGGTGTCAACGTTGAACGCCGACGATGTCTTCAAACGCGCAAGACGGATGCGTAACCACCTTGACGAGGCCGGCATCGCCGCCCGGGAGAAGCAGGCCCACGACGACCGCTACCTGAAGGTCTACCGGCTCAGCACGGGAACGTGCGCCTGAACGGCCTCTTCGCCCCCGAAGACGGGAAGTCGTGCTTTCGACCTTTGACTCCATCACCGGCCCGCGCCGCGGCGGGGTGCGATTCGTCGATAAGGAGCGGGCCGCCTGGGCCGAGAAGATGCAGGACGACCCGCGCAGCAACGAGCAGATCAACGCGGACTCGCTCGTGCAGCTGCTCACGATCGCCGGCGAGGCCGACCCCGGCCGCGTGTTCGGCGGACGACGCCCCTCGGTGCGCGTGATCGTGACCGAAAAGGCGCTCAAGACGGGGCAGACGGTGCAGGCCGGGCAGCCGGCTCCGGTTACGGCCGGGCAGGCCGGGCCGGATCAGGCGGCCGAACCCGCCGCGCACGGGCAGATGGAGGGCAACCCCGTCCCGATCTCGCAGGACACCATCGACCGGTTGCTCTGCGACACCGGCACCCGTGGCATCAAATTCGACGAAGACGGTCAGATCATCAACGTCGGCCGTGACGAACGACTCTTCACCGAGGCACAGCGCGCCGCGATGGCAGTGCGTGACGGCGGGTGCCTTTGGGTCGGCTGCGACCGATCACCGGCCTGGAGCGAGGCCCACCACATCAGTGAGTGGCTTACGGACAATGGGTACACCGACCTCGCCAACGGAGTGCTGCTGTGCCACCCGCACCATTTGCTGCTGCATAATCAGCACTGGAAGATAACCCGCACCAAAAGCCAGTACTGGCTGCGTCCACCGGCGGAAGTCGACCCGGAGCAGACGCGTATTGTGTTGCAGAGCAAGAGGACAGGGCTGTAGGGCGGGAGTCTGGCTTTTGGTCTCGACAGGCTCGATCAGCGTCGCGGGAACCTCCGGAGGACCGGTCGCCGGTCTTGACAAGCTCGACCAGCGTCGGGGGAACCTTGGGAGGGTTCGTCACCTGGTCTGACAAGCTCGGCCGGCGTCAGGGGAACCTTGGGGCCGGGATCCTCCCGGCTCAACCCGGCTCAACCGGGCTCAACCCGGTTCTGCACGGTTCTGCACGGTTCTGCCCGATGCGGCCGCCAGCGCCAGCGCACCGACTCTTCCCGAGCAGTTCCCGGTGCAGCGTCGCGGTTGCCACGTTATCCTTCGGGAACCTCATCTCGGCCACGGCGCCGAGCACGACCAGGGAGACTCCGGTCCCCTCGGCAAGCAGGATGGTGCCCAGCGGGAGGGCGACGAACTGCGCCAGGAGCAACTGGCAGCGCCCGAGCGGGTTGGAGACCAGGAGGTCAATGGTGCCTCGGGCATCGGCGCCTGCCCGGACGTCGGCGACGGCATGCCCAACAGCAACCGGATGGTCGTCGTCTTTCCGGCGCCGTTCGAGCCAAGGCAGCCTGACTGTGCGGCGGCCGCCGCCCTCAGTGCAGTTCTGCGCGGCCCGAGATGACGCCGCTGACCGTGGCCACCAGGGCGAAGATCACGGCGACCAGCGGCAGGCCGAGGTCCCACCAGGCCAGCGCGGCGGCCCCGAAGACGCTGATCTCGACGATGGCCTTGCCGAACGGGTCGAGGCGGAAGACCGCCTTGGGCGAGCGGAACAGCGCCCAGAGCACAATGGCGAAGGCAGGGGCCAGGATGCCCATGAGCATGCCCGGCCACGGCAGCGGCCACGCGGTGAAGCCCCAGATGCCCAGGCTGATGAACGCGAACAATTCGAGCAGGAAGCGCACGATGTCGTTGGGGCTGGTACTGGTCGTCGCGCTCGTATCGGTCACTCGCCCCATCCTACCGAGAGGCGGGAGGCTACCTGAAGATGATGGTGCGGGCGCCGTCGAGCAGGACCCGGTGCTCGGCGAACCAGGTGACCGCCTGGGTCAGGGTGCGGCTCTCCTCGTCCTGTCCGATGGCGACGAGTTCGGCCGGGCTGCGCGAGTGGTCCACCCGCACGACGTTCTGCTCGATGATCGGACCCTCGTCGAGGTCGCCCGTGACGAAGTGGGCCGTCGCCCCGATCAATTTCACCCCGCGGGCGTGCGCCTGCTTGTAGGGGTTGGCGCCCTTGAACCCGGGCAGGAAGGAGTGGTGGATGTTGATGGCGCGGCCTTCCAGCAGCGTGCAGAGTGCGGGGGAGAGGATCTGCATATACCGGGCGAGCACCACGAGCTCGATGTCGTACTCGGTGATGGCATCGACGACGCGAGCCTCGAAGGCCGCCTTGCCGGCGGCATCCGTCACCGGACGCGACTCGAACGGCACCCCGTAGAAGCCGACCAGGTCGCGCAGCGTGCCGTGGTTGCTCAGCACCAGCGGAACCTCGATAGGCAGCTGGCCCCCGCGCTGGCGGAAGAGCATGTCGTTGACGCAGTTTCCGGCGGTCGAGGCCAGGATCAGGGTGCGCTTGGGACGCCCGACGACGTCGATGACGGATTCCATGGCGTATCTGCGCACGACCGGGGCGAGCTCGTCCTCGAGATCAGCCTGGCTCGCCGCGGATTCCACCTGCAGCCGCATGAAGAACCGGCCGGTGTCGGCGCTGGTGAACTGCTGGCTCTCGGTGATGTTGCCGCGCGCCCGCACGATCGCGCCGCTGACCGCGTGCACGATACCCGGCTGGTCGACGCAGACGAGAGTGATCACCCAATGGTGGCGCGGGTGCGGTGCGAGGGAAGAGGTCATCGGACTAGGTTACCGGCCCCCTGCCGCACACTCGGCCCGTCGGCTAGGCTGGAAATCGGTCGGCGCAGCACGCCGGCCCCGGGCGCGCACGTCGGCGCGCAGTCGATCCGGACCGGCCCGCGGCACACCCGCGCTGCCCCTGTTCCCGTCTGTGAGCCACAGAGCCATGTCATTCACCGCACCCATCAACCTGCCCTCGCTGGAAGCGCCGGAAGCGCCGCACGCGCCGGAGAGCATCGCGGCCGCCGCCCGACCCTTCCCCTGGGTGGGCCTGCTCGCCCTGGCCGCCGCCGTCTTCCTCTCCGTCACCTCCGAGATGCTTCCGACGGGCCTTCTACCCGACATGAGCCGGGCGCTCGGGGTCACCGAGGGACAGGTCGGCCTGCTCGTTTCCTGGTTCGCGTTCACCGTGGTGCTCACGAGCACCTCGCTCGCCCACCTCAGCCGCCGCCTGCCGCGGCACGGCCTGATTGTGCTCGTGCTCGTGGTGCTGGCGATCAGCAATGTGCTCACCGCCATCGCCCCCAACTACGCCTTCATGGTCGGCGGGCGCATCATCGGCGGAATGGCCCATGGCCTGTTCTGGGCCGTCGTCGGCGCCTACGCCGCGCACCTCGTGCCGCGGGAACAGATCGGCCGTGCCGTGGCCATCACCGTCTCGGGCGGCACGCTCGCCTTCGTGTTCGGGGTGCCCATCGCCACCGCCGCCGGGCACCTGCTCGGCTGGCGGCTGTCGTTCCTGGCCCTCGCCGCCCTCATGCTGATCGGCGCGGTCGTCGTCTGGCGGTTCCTGCCGCCGGTGTCGCACTATGGTGCTCGCGTGACGGATGCCACGGCAAGCGATCCGACCGCGGCCGGCAACGCGGGGGCCGCCGCCGCACATGCCGCCACTGCTATCGCTGAACCGCGTCGCGACCCGACCATGCGCGCCGTGATCCTGCTTTCCGTGATCACCGGCCTGACCATGGTCGGGCATTACACGTTCTACACGTACATCGCCCCGTTCCTGATCGACGAGATGGGCGTGGACTCCGGCGCGGTCGCCCCGCTCCTGTTCGCCTATGGGATTGCCGGTGCGGTCGGCCTGGTGCTCTCCGGCACGGTCTTCGGCCCCCGGCCGCAGCTCGGGCTCGTCATCGGCATCGCCGTGTCGGCGCTGAGCGTGACCGTGCTGGCCCTCTTCGCGGCGACGCTGCCGGTTGCCATCACCGCCTTCGTGCTCTGGGGTCTGGCCTTCGGCATGCTGCCGCCGCTGCTGCAGACGCGGCTGCTGCGTACGGCCTCGCTCCGCATCCGTGACACCGCCAGCGCCATCTACACGACCGCGTTCAACGCCGGGATCGGCGGTGGCGCCCTTCTCGGCGCCGCGCTGCTCGGCTCGGCCGGAATGCAGGCCGTGCCGCTGGTCTACGTCGGAATCCTGGTGCTGGCCTTCGTGCTGGTGATCGTCAGCGACGTCGTCGTGCGCCGCCGGGCGGCCTGACCGGCGGCGTGTCGACCTGAAACGGCTGAGACGACACGATTGCGGGGCGCGGAAGCATCCGCACCCCTCAATCATGTCGGTTCACCGGCCGCCGGTGTACGGGACCGCTGCGAGGATCTCGATCTGAATGCTGACGTTGGTCGGCGTCGTGTACGCGACGGTGTCGCCGACGTGGGTTCCAATGATGGCCTGGCCGATCGGTGACGAGGGGGAGTACACGTCTACCTTCACCTCAGGGTCGAGGGAGACAAGTTCACGCTCGCCAAGGAGGAACACGGTCGCCCGGGTGTCGCCGGAGAGCATCGCGGTGATCCTCATCCCGGGCTCGACCAGGCCGTCGTCCGGTTTGACCGAGGCCTCGGCCTGGCGGAGGGTCGTGCGCAGCTCCCGGATTCGCTCGGACGTGGCCGCGTTCGGGGTGGGGTCGCTGCCCAGCACAGCGAGTTCCTCGATCAGGAGGGCGAGCGAGCGGGGTGGCAGCCACACCGATTCGGTGGTCATAGAGTTCTCCGTAAATCGCGAGGCAATCTGCCGCGCAGTGATCAATCGGCCATGCTAGCCGCCCCGGCTCCACGCATGGGGGAATCGGCGATCGGTGGCGTGGCGGCTACTCCTCGCGGTCGGTGTCCTTCCGGTCGGCGCCCCGCAGTTGGTCCGACAGCGGGCGGCTGGGAAGGATCGGCACCTGGCCGGTGAACCCCTCGCGGGCGCTCGCGATCTCGAGAATGCGGCCGCGGCAGGCGTACCAGCCCACGATCAGCAGCGGGATGATGATCACGAGCGAGCTGATCGTGAGCGTGCCGACCGGCCAGTCGAAGGCCATCAGCACGAGCACGGCGACGAGGAAGACCAGGCTGGCGTACCCCGAATACGGTGCTCCGAACATCCGGAACGCCGGTCGCCGCAGGATGCCGAGCTTCGACCAGGCGTGCAGGCGCAGCTGGCAGAGCACGATCATGCCCCAGGCGCTGATGATGCCGATGGCGGCCATGTTCAGCACGATCTCGAAGGCCCTGTCGGGCACGACGGCGTTCAGGGCGACGCCCAGCAGGGTGACCACGCCGGTGAGCAGGATGCCGCCGAACGGCACACCCGTGCGGCTCACCTTGCCGGCGAAGCGCGGCGCCGATCCCGCCAGCGCCATCGACCGCAGGATGCGCCCGGTCGAGTACAGGCCCGCGTTGAGCGAGGACAGGGCCGCGGTGAGCACAACCAGGTTCATGATCACGTCGACGCCGCCGACGCCGATCGTGCCGAAGAACGTCACGAACGGGCTCTCGCCGGCCTTGTACGCGGTGTAGGGCAGCAGCAGGGAGAGCAGCAGGATCGAGCCCACGTAGAAGACGGCGATGCGGATGATGACGGTGTTGATCGCCTTCGGCATCACCTTCTCCGGGTTCTGGGTCTCCCCGGCGGTCGTGCCGACCAGCTCGATCGAGGCGTAGGCGAAGATGACGCCCTGCACCACGAGAACGGATGCGATCAGCCCGTTCGGCAGCCAGCCCCCGTTGTCCCCGATCAGGCTGAAGCCCGTCTCCTGGCCGGGGATCGGCGTGCCGAAAATGACCATCCAGGTGCCGATCAGCAGGAAGGCCACGATGGCGAGCACCTTGATCAGCGCGAACCAGAACTCGAGTTCGCCGAACACGCTCACTGACAGAAGGTTCAGGGAGAGCACGACGGCGAGGGCGGCGAGCGCGTACAGCCACTGCGGCACATCACCGAAAGGTGCCCAGTACTTCGCGAAGAAGTTCATGTACAGCGCCACGGCCGTGACGTCGACGATGGCGGTCATCACCCAGTTCAGCCAGTACAGCCAACCGGTGACGAACGCCGTCTTCTCGCCGAAGAACTCGCGGGCGTAGGAGACGAACGAGCCCGACGAGGGGCGGTGCAGCACGAGTTCGCCGAGCGCGCGCAGGATCAGGAACGCAAAGAAACCGCAGATCGCGTACACGAAGACGAGGGAGGGCCCGGCGATGGCCAGGCGTCCGCCTGCCCCGAGGAACAGGCCGGTGCCAATGGCCCCGCCGATGGCGATCATCTGCACCTGGCGGGCCTTGAGGCCCTTGTGCAGCCCCTCATCCTCGTGCACATTGAGGGCGTCCGAGATGTGCTCGAACGGCGTCTCCACGCCACGACCGTGGTACTCGGGATGGTCAGGTTTAAGGGGGAGTTGTGGTCCCCGGCTTGCACGCGTCATGGGGCTCTTCCGATAGATCCGGTTTTGCCCAACCCTAGCCGCCCGCGCACGGGGCCTGCGTCCACGGCCTCCGGTAGACTGAATTCGACATTCTGACTTCACGAGAGCCGGGAGGCCGCATGGCGACAATCCTCCTGACGTTTGCTGCCCTGTCCGCGCTCACCCCGATCCTCACGCGGTGGCTCTCGCTGCGTGTTTTCTACGTCATCGCATTGCTCCCCGCGACCGTCTCCGGCTATACCCTCACCCAGACCCGGGCCGTGTCGACCGGCGGAGCGATCACCGAGAGCGTCCCGTGGATTCCCGCGTTGGGTATCTCGCTCTCGTTCCGCGTCGACACCCTCGCCTGGCTGCTCGCCCTCGTCGTGACCGGGGTCGGCGCGCTCGTGCTGGTCTACTGCGCCCGCTACTTCAGCGCCGACGAGCCGGCGCTCGGGCGCTTCGCCGCGGTCCTGCTGGCGTTCGCCGGCGCGATGTACGGCCTGGTGACATCCGACGACATCGTCGTCATGTTCATCTTCTGGGAGATCACGAGCGTGCTCTCCTACATTTTGATCGGGCATTACACGTTCAAACGGGCGAGCCGCGGCGCCGCCCTGCAGGCGTTGCTGGTGACCACCTTCGGCGGGTTGATCATGCTGATCGGGGTCGTCATCCTCGCGGTGGAGGCCGGAACCACGTCGCTCGCAGCGATCGTCGCCGACCCCGTCACCGGCCCGGCTACCACCTGGTCGGTGCTGCTCATCCTGGTCGGCGCGCTGTCTAAGTCCGCGCTCGTGCCCTTCCACTTCTGGCTGCCGGCCGCGATGGCGGCGCCCACCCCGGTGAGCGCCTACCTGCACGCGGCCGCGATGGTCAAGGCCGGCATCTACCTGGTGGCGCGCCTCGCCCCCGGCTATGCCGACACGCCGGGCTGGATGCCGGTGCTCGTCACCCTCGGCGTCGTCACCATGCTGGTCGGCGCGTGGCGTTCGCTGCGCCAGTACGACCTCAAGCTGGTGCTCGCCTACGGCACGGTCAGCCAGCTCGGGTTCCTGATGGTCGTCGTCGGCTTTGGCACCCGGGATTCCGCGCTCGCCGGGGTGGCACTGCTCCTCGCCCACGCCCTCTACAAGTCGGCGCTGTTCCTGACCGTCGGCATCATCGACCACCGGGCCGGCACCCGCGACTGGCGACAGCTCTCCGGCGTGGGGCGCAACGCGCCCGTGCTGGCCGTGATCGCCCTGCTATCGGTCGCATCTATGGCCGGTATCCCGCCGCTGCTCGGCTTCGTCGCCAAGGAGTCCGTGTTCACGGCATTCCTCGAGGCGGGCCTGGCCGGCGACGGATGGGGCTGGGTGGCCCTGGTCGGCACCGTGGTCGGCTCCGTGCTGACGGTCGCCTACAGCGCCCGCTTCTTCTGGGGTGCCTTCGGCACCCGGGTCAGCCTCGCAGACACCGCCCTGCACCCCGCCCGCTGGGACTTCCAGCTGGCGCCGGGACTGCTCGCCGTGGCCACCCTCCTGCTCGGCCCCCTCGTCTTCCTGCTCGACCCGGTGCTGGTCTCCTACGCCGACACCGTTCCCGGCGGCGGCGACTACCACCTCGCGCTCTGGCACGGCTTCGAACCGGCGCTCGCCCTGAGTGCCGTTGTTCTCCTGCTCGGCGCCGTGCTGTTCTGGAAGCGGCCGGGCGTGGCCCGGCTGCAGGGCACGGTGCCGGCCTACATCGACGCCGGTCAGGGCTACGGCTCCACCGTGCGCGGCATCGACCGGGCCGCGGCGCGCATCACCCACTTCGCCCAGCAGGGCGGGTTGCCGCAGTACCTGTCCACCATCCTCGTCGTCTTCGTGCTGGCCCTGGGCTTCGCGGCCTTCGTCAACCGCAGCTGGCCCGAGGAGGTCGTGCTCTGGGACTACCCGGGCCAGGTCGTGATCGCCCTCATCATGGGCATCGCGGCGGTGATGGCGGCTCGCGTCGGTGAGCGCATCACTGCCGTGCTGCTGGCCGGCGTCACGGGCTACGGCCTCGTCGCGTTCTTCGCCTTCCACGGCGCTCCCGACCTGGCCCTGACGCAGGCCCTGGTCGAGACGATGACCATCGTCGTCTTCGTGCTGGTGCTGCGCCGGTTGCCGCAGAAGATCGCCCAGCACAACCGGCCGATGCACCGGCGGCGGCGCGTGCTGATCGGCGTGCTGGTGGGCGCCGTGATGGGCACCATCGGCGTGATCGCGCTCGGTGCACGGGAGGCCCCAAGCATCGCGGCGGAGCTTCCGCGCCTCGCGGTCGAGGAGGGGCACGGACGCAACATCGTGAACGTGATGCTCGTGGACATCCGTGCCTGGGACACGATGGGTGAGATCTCCGTGCTGATCGTGGTGGCCACCGGCGTCGCCAGCCTCCTCTTCGTCTCGGGCCGCAACGCGGTCGTGCCCCGGCTGCGCGATTCCCGCAAACGCCGGTCGCTGCCGCACCGTCGCAAGGTCGTCGCCGACCCGGCCGCGTCCTCCGAGGGGCATGCGGTCACTCGCCAGTCCTGGCTCCTGGCCGGCCGTACGGTTGCCGAGAAGGACCGGTCGATCATGCTCGAGGTGCTCGTGCGGCTGCTGTTCTACCCGGCCATGATCGTCTCCGTCTACCTGCTCATCGCCGGCCACAACGCGCCCGGCGGCGGCTTCGCCGGTGGCCTGATCGCCGGGCTGGCGCTCGTCTCCCGCTACCTCGCGGGAGGCCGCTACGAGCTGGGCGAGGCGGTACCCATCGATCCCGGCAAGATCCTCGGGCTCGGCATCGTGCTGGCGGTCGGGATGGCCGTGGTCTCGCTCTTCTTCAGCGGCATCCCGCTTGAATCCGCCTACTTCGAAACCACGGTACCCGTGCTCGGCCCCCTTTCTTTCGGCACCTCCACCATCTTCGACATCGGCGTGTACCTGGTCGTGGTCGGTCTCGTGTTGGACATCCTGCGCAGCCTCGGCAGCGAAGTCGATCGACAGCAGGAAGCCGGCGAGACCGAGCCGCACCCGCAGCCCGAGCAGGGCGCGGTGGTAGCCGGATGAGCGCCTCCCTCACCCTCGTGATCGTGATGGCGGTCCTGTACGCCGCCGGCGTCTACGTGATGCTGGAGCGCAGTCTCACCCGGGTGCTGATCGGATTCCTCCTGGTGGGCAACGCCACGAACCTGCTGATCTTCATCATGAGCGGCCGCCCCGGCAACGCGCCCATCGTCACCGGCACGGCCGCCGACGCTGCGATGGTCGACCCGGTGCCCCAGGTGCTCATGCTCACCGCCATCGTGATCAACTTCGGCATCACGGCGCTCATCCTCGCGCTGATCTACCGGTCCTGGTGGCTGGCCCGGCTGGGCGACGAGGGTGACACGGTCACCGACGAGCATGCGGCCGAGACCGTGGCAAGCACGGAGGAGTCCTTCCGCTCGGTCACCGAGGACGAGGCAGCCAGCCAGGAAGACCTCGACGCGAGCGAGCGCGAGAGCGAGCTCGGTGCCCCTGCCAACGCGCCGGACAAGGGGATGAAGCTATGAATCTCCTCGTGCCTCTGGTCGTCACCATCCCGCTGCTCGGAAGCGCTCTGACCCTCGCCCTCGGCCGCCGTCGCCCCCAGCAGATCGTGGTCAGCGTGATCGCCCTGACGCTGGTGGCGTTTATCGGCGCGGTCCTGCTGGTGCAGGTCGATCAGACCGGCCCCGCCGTCGTGCACGTGGGCGGCTGGGATGCGCCGTGGGGCATCGTGCTCGTCGTCGACCGGCTCTCGGCGATCATGCTTCTGGTCTCCGCGCTGATGCTGCTCGGCGTGCTCCTGTTCGCCGTGGGGCAGGGCATCGTCGACGGAGACCGGGAAACCCCGGTTTCGATCTTCCATCCCACCTATCTCGTGCTGGCGGCCGGGCTGTTCAACGCGTTCATCGCGGGGGACCTGTTCAACCTCTACGTTGGTTTCGAGATGCTGCTCTCGGCTAGTTACGTGCTGTTGACGCTCGGCGGAACGGGTGCGCGCATCCGTGTCGGTGTCACCTACATCGTGGTGAGCCTGGTCTCCTCCATCCTGTTCCTCAGCGCGATCGCCCTGATCTATGGGGCCACGGGCACCGTCACCATGGCGCTCATCTCCGAGCGGGTGGCGGACCTCCCGCCGGACGTGCAGCTGATCCTCAACCTGCTGCTCCTGCTGGCCTTCTGCGTGAAGGCCGCCGTGTTTCCGCTGTCGTTCTGGTTGCCCGACTCCTATCCCACGGCCCCGGCGCCGGTCACTGCGGTGTTCGCGGGGCTGCTCACGAAGGTCGGAATCTACGCGATCATCCGCACCCAGACCCTGCTCTTCCCCGAGAGCCCGCTGTCGGTGCCGCTGATGGTGGTGGCGTTGCTGACCCTGATCGTGGGCATCCTCGGGGCGCTCGCGCAGGCGGACATCAAGCGGCTGCTGTCGTTCACGCTGGTGAGCCACATCGGCTACATGATCTTCGGCATCGCGATGGGCACGCCGCTGGCGATCGCGGCCACCATCTTCTACGTCGTGCACCACATCACGGTGCAGACGACCCTCTTCCTCTGCGCGGGGCTGATCGAGCGGGTGGGCGGCACCACCTCGCTGGCCCGGCTCGGCGGACTGTTGACAGCGGCGCCGTTCGTAGCCTTCCTGTTCTTCGTTGGGGCGCTCAACCTCGGCGGCATCCCGCCGTTCTCGGGCTTCCTCGGCAAGATCGCCCTCTTCCAGGCCGGCGCGGACATCGCCGAACCGGTGACCTACATCCTGATGGGCGCCGGCGCCGCCACCTCGCTGCTCACGCTCTACGCCCTGGCCCGCGTCTGGAACATCGCGTTCTGGCGGGGGGCCGGCGAGGTCGAGGACTACGAGTCGCCGATGCTCGATGCGCTCCTGGACGACCCGGACGACGAGGGCACGGTCACGACGCGCACCATCTCGCCGCTGATGACCGGCGCGACGACGGCGCTGCTGCTGCTGACCGTCTCACTCACCGTGTTCGCCGGGCCGGTGTTCGCGTTCACCACCCGTGCGGCGGCCAACATCGAGAACCCGGCCACGTACATCGACGCCGTCTTCCCGAACGGCACGCCATGAGCACCCCGAAGCAGCGCCTCGTCGCCATCGCCAACCAGGCGCCGCTGTTCCTGGGGCTCGTGCTGCTGTGGATGCTGCTCTGGGGCTCGTTCTCCTGGCTCAACCTGCTCACCGGCACGCTGCTGGCCACCCTCGTCTCCGTGGGCTTCTACCTGCCGGCCGTGGAGCTGGGTTTGCGTCTTAACCCGTGGTACACCGTGCTCTACCTGATCCGGCTCGGGTTCGACATCGTCCGGGGCTCGCTGCAGGTGGCCGTCCTCGCGCTCTCCCCGCGCTACACACCCAGCAACGCGATCGTGGCGGTGCACCTGCGCACCCGCAGCGACTTCATCCTGACGCTGACCGGGGTGTCGACGTCCATCGTTCCCGGGGCGATCGTGGTCGATGTGGACCGGGTGCAGTCCACCCTCTATCTGCACGTGCTGAACGTGGCGCATCCGGAACAGGTGGAGCGGTTCCGGAACGGCGTGCTGGCCGAGGAGCGCCGGATCGTGATGGCCCTCGGGTCCCGGGAAGACGTGGAACGGCTCCACCGGGTGAGCGGCGAGGACCGGAGTGAGAAAGACCAGCGCGCACGCGACCAGCATGCGAATGAGAAACTGAAGCGGGGAGGAACCGCCTGATGCACATCGTTGCCGTCATTGCCGGGGTGCTGTTCGGGGCCGGTGCCCTGTGCGCCCTCTATCGAATCGTGCGGGGACCGACCGTGCTGGACCGGGTGATCGCCTCGGATGTCCTGGTCGCGACCGTGATCTGCGCCATGGGCGCGGAGATGGCATTCAACCGGCACACCGACACGCTGCCGGTGCTGCTGGTCCTCGCCCTCTTCGCGGTGCTCGGCTCGCTGAGCGTCGCCCGCTTCCTGCCCGTGCGGGACACCGAATGACCGACGAACTGCGCGACGTGATCTCGGCTGTCCTGGTGCTCGCCGGGGCCGTGATGTGCTTCGCGGCCGGAATCGGCGTCATCCGTTTCCCCGACGTACTATCGCGGCTGCACGCCGCCACCAAACCGCAGATCTTCGGCCTCATGGCGATCACGGCCGACGTCGCTCTGAACAACTTTACCGTGGGCACCGTCACCCTCGTCATGGCCATCGTCGTGTTCCAGGCGTTGACCGCCCCGGTCGCAGCGCACATGGTGGGCCGGGCCGCCTATGACACCCACCATGTGCGTGTCGATGTGCTCATAATCGATGAGCTCGGTACCCGGCCCGAATGATAAGATCGTCTCTGTCGCGACTGGCGTAGCACGAAAGATGGGTCACCATCGGGGAGCGACTGACACGGTTAGTGACCGCACGCCTGGGCCACGACGATTGATCATCACGTCGTTAAACAAGAAGTCTGAGGAGACCCCGTGCCCGAATCCGTGCCATCCACCGTTCTGCGGTCCACATTCAACGAGCCCCTTGAGGTCGTCGACCCCGAGATCGCCGCCGTTCTCGAGCAGGAGCTCGGACGCCAGCGCGACTACCTCGAGATGATCGCCAGCGAGAACTTCGTGCCGCGCGCTGTGCTGCAGTCGCAGGGCTCCGTGCTCACCAACAAGTACGCCGAGGGTTACCCGGGACGCCGCTACTACGGCGGCTGCGAGTACGTGGACGTCGCCGAACAGCTCGCCATCGACCGGGCCAAGTCCCTCTTCGGCGCCGCGTACGCCAACGTGCAGCCGCACTCCGGCGCCACCGCGAACGCCGCCGTGCTCTCGGCCATCGCGACGCCCGGCGACACCATCCTCGGTCTGGAACTTGCCCACGGCGGCCATCTCACCCACGGCATGAAGCTCAACTTCTCCGGCAAGCTCTACAATCCCGTCGCCTACGGCGTCGACCCGACCACCTTCCTGGTCGACATGGACGTCGTGCGCGAGACGGCACTCGAGACCAAGCCCAAGGTCATCATCGCCGGCTGGTCCGCCTACCCGCGCCACCTCGACTTCGAGGCCTTTCGCAGCATCGCCGACGAGGTCGGCGCCCTGCTCTGGGTCGACATGGCCCACTTCGCCGGACTCGTCGCCGCCGGCCTGCACCCGTCGCCGGTTCCCTACGCGGATGTCGTGTCCACCACCGTGCACAAGACCCTCGCCGGTCCCCGCTCCGGTCTGATCCTCTCGCGCGACATGGCGCTGGCGAAGAAGCTCAACTCCAACGTGTTCCCCGGCCAGCAGGGCGGCCCGCTGATGCACGTGATCGCCGCCAAGGCGACCGCGTTCAAGCTCGCGGCCGAGCCCGAGTTCAAGGAACGTCAGGAGCGCACCCTGCGCGGTGCCAGCATCCTCGCCGACCGTCTGATGGCGGATGATTCGCGCGCCGGCGGCGTCGACGTGCTCACCGGCGGCACCGACGTGCACCTCGTGCTCGCGGACCTCCGCAACTCGCCGATCAACGGACAGCAGGCCGAGGACGCCCTGCACGCGGTCGGCATCACGGTCAACCGCAACTCGGTGCCGTTCGACCCGCGCCCGCCGATGGTCACCAGCGGCCTGCGCATCGGAACCCCTGCCCTGGCCACCCGTGGCTTCGGCGATGAGGAGTTCACGGTCGTCGCCGACGTCATCGCCGAGGCGCTCAAGCCCGACGCCGACATCGAGGGCCTCCGCGCCCGCGTCAAGGTGCTTACCGAGGCCTTCCCGCTGTACCCCGGTCTGCAGCAGTAACGTCCGCCGCGCACCCGGCCGCCCTCGACCCGGGTGTCAACGCCGCAGGCTCCGCACCCTGGCGTACGGCCTGTGAACGATTTCGACGGAGATTTTGCTGCGAAAGCCCGCTGAAGGCATCCGTCACCGGCGTGTTGCCCAAAATCCCCGTCGGATTCGCACGCGCCTTCGGCACCTGCGCACCTGCAAACGTCAGAATGACCGACTGAATGGATCCACAATGACGGCAATAACCCTCGACGGAGTCACGACCGCCTCCGTGGTCAAGACCGAGCTCATCGACCGGATCGCGGAGCTGCGCGCGCACGGGATCGTGCCCGGGCTCGGCACGCTCCTGGTCGGCGATGACCCGGGCTCGCGCTCGTATGTCGCGGGCAAGCACCGCGACTGCGCCGAGGTCGGCATTGAATCGATCCGGGTCGACCTGCCCGCGTCGGCGACCAGCGCCGATGTGCGCGCCGCAATCGCCGACCTGAACTCCGCCCGCGAGGTGACCGGCTACATTATTCAGCTGCCGCTGCCGGTCGGCCACAACGACAACGCCATGCTCGAACTGATCGACCCGTCGAAGGATGCCGACGGCCTGCATCCGACGAACCTCGGCCGCTTGGTGCTCGGCATCGAGGGCGAGCTGGACTCGCCGCTGCCCTGCACTCCGGCCGGCATCGTCGAGCTGCTGCGCCGCTACGACGTGCCGATCGTCGGCCAGCGCGTCGTCGTCGTCGGGCGCGGCCTCACCGTCGGGCGCCCGCTCGGACTGCTGTTCACCCGCAAGGGTCTGGATGCCACCGTCACCCTGACGCACTCCCGCACGGTAGACCTGCCCGGCGAGGTGCGGCGCGCCGACATCGTCGTGGCCGCCGTCGGCGTGCCGCACCTGATCCAGGCGGACTGGGTGAAGCCCGGCGCCGCCGTGCTCGACGTGGGCATCACCCGGGTGACCGACCCGATCACCGGCAAGGGCACCCTGACCGGTGACGTGCACCCGGGTGTCGCGAACGTCGCCGGCTTCCTGTCCCCGAATCCGCGCGGCGTCGGCCCGATGACCCGTGCCATGCTGCTGTGCAACGTGGTGAAGGCAGCCGAGCTGTCGCTCAGCAGGTAGTCGGGCGCCACGGGCGGTCGCCTCGTAACGGTCGCCTCTCGGGGCTCGCGCAGGTGGCCGTGCGGGCGAGGCTCGGTGGTACCGCCGTCGCGGCGCACGCTGTGGAAGCCGGCGCACGGTATTCCCTGCGCCGTGAGCCGTAGCCCGCGCCGCGACCGTGAGGCAGACCGGCTCAGCGCTGCGGCAGCGCCGTCACCGAGGCGTGCAGGGCGCAGTGACGCAGATACTCCGCTGCGTTGTGGCCGAGGCCGGCCACCTCCTCATCCGTCAGGGGCCGCCGCACCTTGGCGGGAACGCCGGCGACCAGCGATCTGGGCGGGATGACGGTGCCCTCGAGCACGACGGCTCCGGCGGCGAC
The DNA here is from genome assembly GCF_004402835.1 of Cryobacterium sp. Sr3. Taxonomy (NCBI): domain Bacteria; kingdom Bacillati; phylum Actinomycetota; class Actinomycetes; order Micrococcales; family Microbacteriaceae; genus Cryobacterium; species Cryobacterium sp. Sr3. Next base: position 17,835 of record NZ_SOFA01000007.1, read on the forward strand.
GAGGGACCCGGAACCGACGACGGCGCCGTTCAGCACCGTCGCCATCATGCCGATCAGCGAGCCGTCCTCGACCGTGCAGCCGTGCAGCACTGCCCCGTGCCCGACGGACACATTCCGGCCGACGATCAGCGGGAATCCGTGGTCCACGTGGCAGGAGACGTTGTCCTGCAGGTTGGAGCCGGGGCCGATCCGGATGGGTTCCGCCTCGGCGCGCAGCACGGCGTTGTACCAGACGCTGGCGTGTTCGGCCAGGGTGACGTTGCCGACGACCACGGCGCCCGGGGCGACGTAGGCGGTCTCGGCCACGACCGGTCCGGGTCGGTCGGGCAGGGTGATGATGCGGGCGGCGCTGTCGGCAGTCATACGCGTCAGCCTATCGGGCTGCCTCGCGTGCAGGCTCTAGGATTTCGGCATGGTCAATTCCGCGCATCCGTCCGTCGATCGGGTTCGGGAGGCTCTCCGCGCCCACGGCCTGGACCCGGAAATTCGCTGGTTCGACGATGCGGCCACAACCGCCGCCGCCGCCGCGGAGGCGCTCGGTATTTCGCGCGGCGCCATCGCGAATTCGCTCGTCTTCACCCTCGATGGTGAGCCGTTGCTCGTGCTCACCTCGGGGGCTCACCGGGTCGATGCGGCGTGGCTGGGGGACAGACTGGGCGGCACGATCGGACGTGCCTCGAAGGATGTCGTCAGGCAGGCCACCGGTCAGGTGATCGGCGGGGTCGCGCCGCTGGGACATCCGTCGCCACTGCGCACCCTGGTCGACGTCGCCCTCGCCGAATTCCCGGTCGTCTGGGCGGCTGCGGGCCACGCGCACACCGTGTTCCCGACCACGTTCGACGAACTCGTGCGAATCACCGGCGGCGAGCCCACCGCCGTCTCGCCCTAGATCCCGACGGCCTGATCTCCGCCACTCGCGCACCGCCGGGCCGGGAGAATGGCTCCCTCGCCGGTGGGCAAAGTCACAGTTCGGCGGCGTACGGCGACGGATGCCCGGCACGTCCCGGGCGCGACCGGCACTGAACATAGACTCGGCAGAGTTGCACCTCTGATCACTTCGATGGCGAAAAATTCACAAAGGATGCTCAATGCGCGCTCGACATGCTCTCCCGGCCCTGGCCGCCGTGGCCGCCCTCCTGCTTACCGCCTGCGTGGACAACTCCACTCCGACGACTGGCGTCACGGAGGGATCCGCGGCCGAGGTGGTGACCACCGACGAGGAGGCCGCCGCGCTCCTCCCGGAAACGACCGCGACCCCGGGCAAGCTCGTCTTCGGCACCAGCCCGAATTACGCGCCGAACGAGTTCAAAAACGACGCCGGTGAACCGATCGGCTGGGCGATCGACCTGAGTGATGCGATCGCCGCCAAGCTCGGGCTCGAGGCCCAGTACACGGTGGCCAAATTCGAGAACATCATCCCGAATGTCGTCGGCGGCAAGATCGACGTCGGCATGTCGTCCTTCACCGACACGGCGGAGCGTGAAAAGCAGGTCGATTTCGTGAACTACTACCTCGCAGGCATCCAGTGGGCCTCGCCCGCGGGCACGACCGTCGACCCCGACGATGCGTGCGGACTCAAGGTCGCCGTGCAGTCCACGACCTACCAGGACACCGTCGAGATCCCGGCGAAGAGTGACGCCTGCGTCGCCGCCGGCAAACCGCCGATCCAGAAGGTCCCCCTCGACACGCAGGATGCCGCGGCGAATGCCGTCGCGCTGGGCCAGGCCGACGCTTTTAGCGCCGACTCCCCGGTCACCCTCTACGGGATCGCACAGTTGACGGGCAAGCTGCAGACCGCGGGAGAGACGTTTGAGGCGGCACCATACGGTATGGCCGTGCAGAAGGATTCCGGGATGGCCGAGGCCGTGCAGGCCGCGCTGCAGTCGCTGGTCGACGACGGCACCTACGAGGCGATTCTGGACGACTGGGGGGTCGTCGACGGCGGCCTCGACACGATCACACTCAACGCCGGCGCGAGGGGCTAGGCACGTCGCCGCCGCTGGGCGCCGCCTCGACCCCGGGCACCGGTTTCGGCCGTCGCGTGCGTGGCTAACTCAGGAGATCCCCGCCGAACCTCGTTCGCACCCGCACAGGTCTGCGGATGCGCACGGGCGGCGGCACGACTTCTCCTGAATTAGCCACGTGGGGCGAGTTCCCGCTGTGTTATTGCTCCCGCGCCGCCCCGTCGGCCGCGCGCACCACGAACAGGTCCGGGGCCGCGAAGCCCCGGGCTGCGAACGCGGCCGTGACCGCCGTCGTAACCGCGGGGATCAGGGCGCGCGGGGTAAGGGCGATGGCGGCGCCGCCGAAGCCGCCGCCGGTCATCCGGGCGCCGATCGCCCCGGTGCCGCGCGCGGTCTCCACGGCGAGGTCGAGTTCGGGCACGGAAATCTCGAAGTCGTCCCGCATTGACAGGTGCGAGGCGTCCAGGAGGGCGCCGATCGCGGTCGGTCCCTGCTCGCGCAGGGTGCGCACGGTGTCCTGCACGCGCTGGTTCTCGGTGACCACGTGCCGCACCCGGCGGAACGTCTCGTCGTCGAGCACGTCGGCGGCCCGGCCGAGGTCGTCCACGGTGAGGTCGCGCAGGGAGGGGACCCCCAGCATCCGTGCACCCAGTTCGCAGGATGCCCGGCGCGAGGCATACCCGCCGGTCGAGTGCGCGTGGCTCACCCGCGTGTCGATGATCAGCAGGTCGAGGCCGGCCCCGTCGAAGCCGAGCGGGATCACCTCGGCCTCGAGGGTGCGGCAGTCCAGGAAGACGGCGGAGTCGGCCTCGCCCAGCAGGGACGCGGACTGGTCCATGATGCCGGTGGGAGCCCCGACGGCCCGGTTCTCGGCCAGCTGGCCCACCCGGGCGAGCATGCGCCGGTCGAGTCCGAGCTGCCAGAGGTCGTTCAGGGCCACGGCAACCGCACTCTCGATCGCGGCGGAGGACGACAGTCCGGCCCCGATCGGCACGTCAGAGTCGATGAACACGTCAAATCCGGGCCGGGTGGCCAGGTCGGCGCCGAACTGGCCGAGGGCCCAGGCCACGCCGAGCGGGTACGCCGACCAGCCGGCCAGGTTCTCCGGAGTCAGGTCGTCAAGGGAGAGCTCCACCGTTTCCGCGGCGAACGAGCTCGCCACCCGCAGCTGGCGGTCGCCGCGCAGGCCGAGCCCGACGAGCGTGCGCCGGTTGATCGCGAAGGGAAACACGAACCCGTCGTTGTAGTCGGTGTGCTCGCCGATCAGGTTGACGCGGCCGGGGGCCGACCAGAGTCCGGCCGGGGCCGCGTCGAAGCGGCTCGTGAAGCCATCCGTCACGGTCTGGATGAGATCGGTCATGCGTGGGCCTGCCTTTCGAGTGTGGTGCTGCTAGCGGGAACGGATGCCGCGGCGCCGGCCGCCGCTTCGGTTGCGTCCGTCCCGGCGGAGCGTTCGACCGCGCGGCGAATGTTGTCGGCCGCCTGCTCGGGCGTGACGTCTCCGATCCAGGCGCCCATGGCGGCCTCCGACCCGGCCAGGAACTTCAGTCTGTCTGCGGCCCGGCGAGGACTCGTCACCTGCAGCATCAGCCGGATCTCGTCGCGGCGCACCGAGACCGGGGCCTGGTGCCAGGCCGCGATATACGGCGTCGGGGTGTCGTAGAGGGCATCGATGCCGCGCAACAGCCGCCGGAAGAGCACGGCGAGCTCATCGCGCTCAGCCAGGCTGGTCGCCGCGAAGTCGGGCACGTGCCGGTGCGGCAGCATGTGCACCTCGATGGGCCAGCGCGCGGCGAACGGCACGAAGGCGGTCCAGTGCTCGCCGGTCAGAATGACCCGGCCCCCGGCCTGCTCGCTGGCGAGGATGTCCGCGAACAGGTTTGGTCCGTACTGGTCGAGGGAGGCGATCACGCGCTGGGTGCGCGGCGTGACGTAGGGGTAGGAGTAGATCTGGCCGTGCGGGTGGTGCAGCGTGACGCCGATCGCCTCGCCGCAGTTTTCAAACGGGAAGACCTGTTCCACGCCGGGTAGCTGTGACAGGGCGTACGTGCGCTCGGCCCAGGCCTCGATCACCGTGCGGGCGCGCACGACCGACAGGCTCGCGAACGAGCCCTCGTTCTCGGGGCTGAAGCAGACGACCTCGCAGCGGCCGACCGAGGTGCGGACGCGGTTCAGTCCGATGGTGTTCAGGTCGTCGAGCCCGGCGGGGGCGTCGGCGTCGGTGAGGAGGGGCCCGAACGAGGGCGACTTGTTCTCGAACACGGCCACGTCGTAGTTGCTGGGCACCTCTGACGGGTTCCCCGGCGTCGACGGGGCGAGCGGGTCCAAGTGCGCGGGCGGCAGGAACACGCGGTTCTGGCGGGCGGCGGCGATCGAGACCCATTCGCCGCTGAGCGGGTCCTGGCGCATCCGGGCGGTGGCCGGGCGCGGGTCGAGTTCGCGCAGGTCGGCCGCCCGATCCGGCGGCAGGCTGGACTGCGGGTCATCGAAGTAGATGAGGTCCCGGCCATCGGCGAGGGTGTGGCGGTGACGGATGATGCCGGTGTCGGCTACGAAGTCTGGTGTGTTCATGGCGAAAACAACGTTATCTGATTTGCACATGTGAAACCAGGTCTTTCAGGTTGATAATCAAAGTAAACTAAGTGAAGATTGAGTATGGCTTCTCGCGAATCGACCGAATCGAACGCCACGGCCGACCTCATCGACGTAAGCGACCGGCCCGGCGACCGCGACACGCTCCCGGCCCACCAGCGGCGGGAGCAGATCCAGCGCCTCGTCGGGGAGCGCGGTTTCGTACGAGTGCGCGAGTTGCGCGAGGCGTTCGGAGTGTCCGGCGTCACGGCGCGGGCCGACCTCGACGTGCTTGAGTCCGCCGGGACGGTGCAGCGCGTGCACGGCGGGGCGGTTCCGGCCGCGCCACTCAGCGGCCGCCCGCTGCGGGAGTTCTCCTTCGAGGAGGCCCTCGCGTCATCCGTGCTGCCCAAGCAGCAGATCGGCGTGCTCGCCGCGGCCCTCGTCACGAGCGGGCAGAGCATCCTCCTCGACGTCGGCACGACCACCCTCTCTATCGCCCACGCGCTGCTGGCCCGCACCGATCTGACCGACGTCGTCATCATCACGAACGGGCTCAGCATCGCCCTCGCCCTCGAGCCGGCCATCCCTCGGTTCACCGTGATCGTCACGGGCGGTTCGCTCCGCCCGCTGCAGCACTCCCTGGTCGAGCCACTCGCACGGACGGTGCTCAGCCAGGTTCACGCCGATTTGGCTTTCATCGGCTGCAACGGCGTCGATGCCGGCTATGGGGTCACGAACATCAACCTCCCCGAGGCTGGGGTCAAAACGCTCATGCTGGCCGCCGCGACCCGGGCGGTCGTCGTGGCCGACGCCTCCAAGCTCGGCCAGGTGCACCTCGGGCAGGTCGGCCCGCTGCGCGCGTTCGACACCCTGGTGACGGATGCCGCGGCCGACGAGGTCATGCTGGCGCCCCTCCGCGAGGCCGGCCTGACCGTTCTGCAGCCGGAGTAGGTTGACACTATGCGCGCTACAACGGGTTTCCAGTATGAGTTGAGGGTAGCCACGCCGAGTGGGCCTGCGCTGGCGATCGTCACCGAGGTGGCCGCCGGCCTCCGGCTGTATTCCGTGGACGGCATAGACCTCGTCGAGCCGTTCGCGCCCGAGGCCACCCCACCGTGGGGCGCCGGCATCGTGCTGATGCCGTGGCCCAACCGCATCCGGGACGGCCTCTGGCGGCACCAGGGCGTCGTGCAGCGCCTGCCGCTCACCGAGCCGGAACAGCAAAACGCGATCCACGGCCTGCTTCGGTATTCGTCCTATCGCATGCTCGACCGCAGCCCGAGTTCGGTCACTCTGGCCGCCACGGTCTTTCCGCAGGCCGGATACCCGTTCCTGCTCGACACGACCGTGCGGTATGCGCTCACCGACAACGGTCTTGCGGTCACCCACACGGTGCGGAACGTAGGCCGGGACGCGGCCCCGGTAGCGCTCGGCGCGCATCCGTACCCGAAGATCGGCGGCGTTCCCACCGAGGACCTCGTGCTCACGATCGCGGCGCGCACCCATATCGACGTCGACGACCGGCAAAACCCCGTCGGGGAATCTTCCGTCGTCGGCACCAGGTTCGACCTGCGCACGGGGTGCCGGGTGGGCGACGTCGATCTCGACGACGGCTTCGGCGGGGTGGGGCCTGAGGCTCCCGAGGTGCGGTCCGACGTGACCGGCGAGGAGTCCGGCACCGCCAGCGTGGCCTCCTTGACCGCGCCTGACGGCCGCAGCGTCACGATCTGGGGCGACCGGAACATCCGCAACGTTCAGGTCTTCACGCCGCGCAACTTCCCCTTCCCGGGGCCGGGCGGCCCGTTCCTGGGCCTGGCGGTGGCGATCGAGCCGATGACGGCCCCTGCGAATGCCTTCAATTCGGGCGCGGGGCTGCGCTGGGTCGAACCAGGGGAGTCGTGGTCTGTGCGCTGGGGCATCCGCCACCAGGGATTCCGCCTCTGACCCGGCATCACCGCGCCCATCACGGTCCGACGGGCAGAGAGACGGGGTGTCCGCCTCGCGGCGGTCACCCCGTTTCACGGCTTGCCGGCTACGAGAGGACGTCCTTGACCAGGGCCTCGTTCTCGGTGTGCGACCAGAGGGAGTGCAGGTAGCCGACGAGCAGGAGCACGAAGGGCAGGGACACGAGCACCCAGCCGATCGGGCTCAGGCACCACGATGACATCGTCGGGTCCACGCCCTCGGCCACCGTGCCGGCGAGGAGCCCGAAGCGGCTCATCAGCAGGTACTCGCCGAGGATCAGACCGATGGTGGCCAGCACCGGGGCGATGATGGTCTGGACCACGTTCTCGCTGCCCGCATTGCGGTGGAAGAACGCGATCACCGCGATGCAGACGAGGATCTCGATCAGCACGATCGCCACCACGGCGAGACCGCTGAACCAGTAGAACATGTTGAGAACCGGGTCGAGCCGGAAGACGGCGAAGGTGACGATGACGAGATCCGTGAGGACCGACGTGGCGAGGGAGGCGGTGCTCGGGGCGCCGCGACCGTTGACGTGGCTGAGCGGCGCGGGCAGCGCGCCGCCGCGGCCGAGGGCGAAGAGGTACCGGCTGGCCGCGTTCTGAAAGGCCAGCGGTCCGGCGAACAGGCTCGAGATCACCAGGACGCCCATCACGGTGGCCATCCACGGTGCCACGTACTGGGTCGCGAGGGAGAAGAGCACCGCGGCCGGGTCGGCCAGGGGAACCCCGTCGAGACTCGACAGCTCCACGGTCTTCTCGACGACCGAGGATGCACCCATTCCCGTGACCATGGCGAACGCCGTCAGGGCGAACAGCGCCGTGATCACTCCGACCGTCAGGTAGGTGGCGCGGGGGACCACCGTCTTCGGGTCCTTGGATTCCTCGCCGTAGATTGCGGTGGCCTCGAAGCTGATGAAGGACGCGAACGCGAAGGCGAACGCGATGCCCGCCGAGCCGGCCAGCCCGCCGGCGAGGATCGCGGCCGGGTCGAACGAGGCCCAGAAGTTCAGGCCCTCCGGCCCGCCGTCGGCCAGGATGGCGACCGAGGTGACGACCAGTGCCAGGAGTTCGAGCAGCATCAGCACGCCGAGCACCTTGGCGCCGACGTCCACTCTCACCAGGGGAGCAGGCCGACCTGGGCGCCGAGCAGTCCGCCGAAGAACCCGTAGATCGCGAGCTGGATGGCGAGGTAGGCGAGGATCGAGACGAAGGCCGACGCGCTGCCGAGCTGGTGGCCGAGGCCTCGGCCGATATAGGCGAAGAAGGCTCCGGCATTGGTGACGCGCTGGCTCATCGCGGCATAGCCGACGCTGAACAGCAGCAGGGTGACGCCCACCACGAGGTAGGCGCCCGGGGCGGCCGCGCCGTTACCGAGAACGATCGCGACCGGGACCGCACCGGTCATGCCCACGAGCGGTGCGGCCACCGCGACCACGAAGAAGACGATGCCGATCACACCGAGGCGTCCCGTGCGTAGGGTGGTCCGGGAGTCGGACTGAGGGGTACTGCGAGTGGTCGTCATGGGTTTACTCCTCATTGAGTCGACGAGTGAGTGAAAACGAACGGATGCCGCGAAAAACCCGTGCGGCTAGCTGCCGTAGTGCATCCAGACGCCCTTGACCTGCGTGTACGCGTCGATCGAATCCGGACCCATCTCGTTGCCCCAGCCGCCGGTCTCGAACCCGCCCCACGGCGCGGCCATATCCGGCACCGGTGGCATGTTCACGAAGTTCGCACCGGCACGGATGCCGTTGGCCAGGCGGTGTGCCTTCTCGAGGTCCTTCGTCCAGACCGTGGCGGCGTGCCCATAGTCGGTGTCGTTGGCCCGGTTGATGAGCTCCTGCAGGTCGTCGTCATTGTCTAGGACATGATCGAGAGCACCGGCCCGAAGACCTCGTCGGTCGCGATGGCCATGTCGTCGCGCACACCGGCGAACATCGTCGGCTGGAAGAAGAAGCCGACCTCGCCGGCCCGGGCGCCACCGGTCACGAGTTCCGCGCCCTCGGCACGGCCGACCGTGACCATCCGTTCGACGTGGTCGAGGTGTTTTTGAGAGACCAGAGGACCCAGCTGGGTGCTGGGGTCCATCCTGGCGCCAAGCTTCATGCCGGAGACCCCGGCCGCCATTTTCTCAACGAATTCGGCCTCGCGCTTCTTGTTGACATAGAACCGCGTGTAGGCCGCGCAGACCTGCCCGGAATTGAGCGTGCCGCCCGCCAGGTTGCCGCCGACGGCCGCGTCGATGTCGGCGTCCGCAGTGATGATGGAGGGGGCCTTGCCCCCGAGTTTGAGAGTGATCTTCTTGAGGTTCGAGGCGGCGGAGCCGGCCTGCCTGCCTACATCGAAGCCGACCGCGACATCGACGGCCAGGACATCGTGCTCTGGCACACGTTCGGCCTCACCTACTATCCGCGCATCGAGGACTGGCCGATCTTGCCCGTGAACACCGCTGGTTTCAAGCTGAAGCCCGGTGGCTTCTTCGACCGCAGCCCGGTGCTCGATGTGCCGCCGTCGACGCCCGTCGAAGAGGGACACTGCCACTGCTGAGTGTGCAGCGCGCCGGGGTCGAGGGAAGACGGGTTTCCCTCCCCGGCCCCGATCCGGCAGTCTGGGAGGATGGCCGAGAAGATGAGGCAGAAAGACCAGACCGAGACCGGTCCACGTGCAGCACGGGCGGCGGCCGCCGCCCGGCCGCCGCTGAGCCTGCCGGACGCCGTGCGCCTGACGGCCCTGATCCGCATGAAGCGGCTCGCCATCGGCCTGCTTCTCCTGATGGCGGTAGTGTTCGCCACCTCGTTCGCGCTGCAGGAGAGCTACCCGTGGCTGCAGTACGTGCGCGCCGCGGCCGAGGGCGGCATGGTCGGCGCCGTAGCGGACTGGTTCGCCGTGACGGCCCTGTTCCGGTACCCGCTGGGCCTGCGCATCCCGCACACGAACATCATCGCCAGCCGCAAGGACGAGATCGGGGCCAGCCTAGGTGAATTCGTCGAGACGAATTTCCTCTCCGAGGCGGTCATCCGTGGCAAGCTCGAATCGCTGGGTGCGTCCCGTCGGCTCGGCGCGTGGCTCTCCCAGGAGGAGAACGCGCGTCGGCTCACCGACGAGGTCGCGGTGGCGGGCGCCGGTCTGCTCAACCTGCTCAGCGACGATGCGATCCAGGAGCTGATCGAAACCGTGGCCCGCGAGAACCTGCTGAAGCCGGAGTGGGGTCCGACAATCGGGCACGTGGGGGCGCGGCTGGTCGAGTCGGGGCAGCAGCACGCCGCCGTCGACCTGCTGCTGGAACGGGCCGAGGGCTGGCTGTTGGAGCATCCGGAGGCCTTCGGGCGGGCCGTGTCCCAGCGCCTGCCGACCTGGCTCCCCGGTTTCGTCGACAAGCTGGTCGACGACAAGGCGCACCGGGAGGTGCTCGCCTTCGTGGCCACCGCGCGTGCGGATGCCGCGCATCCGCTCCGCCAGGCCATCGATCGTTACCTCGTCGAGGTGATCGACGACCTGCAGCACGAGCCGGCGATGATCGAACGGGTGGAGGCGCTCAAGCTCGAACTGCTCGACAGCGCCCGGCTGCGCGATTTCGCGAGCAAAACCTGGGAGGCCGTGAAGGTCTCCCTGACGGCGGCGCTGAACGACCCCTCGAGCGGGTTGCGCACGGGCATCCGCTCGACCGTCATGGAGGTCGGCGGGAGACTGTCGACCGACCCGGCCCTCGGCGCCCGCGTCGAACGGTGGCTGGCCGACAGTGCAAGCTACATCGTGCGCCGGTACCGGCACGAGATCGCCGAGGTGATCACCGAAACCGTCGCGCGGTGGGACGCGGCCGAGACGGCCGAGAAGATCGAACTGCAGATCGGAAAGGACCTCCAGTTCATCCGCATCAACGGCACCGTGGTGGGCGCGCTCGCCGGCCTGGTCATTTTCGCGCTCGCCCAGGCCGTTGTGGCACTGGTGTGACGCGGCCCTGGACTCTCGCCCCGAATGGGGGATACTTGAAATTCGGTCTTGGATACACCCTTGTGTCTTAGCAACAAAGGGGCATCTGTGCGGGAACTCATACGATGGGCGCTGGCTCCCGCCATGCGCACCTGGGCCGCCGCGTCCGAGCGCGGCTTCGGCGATGTCCCCATGCCCACGGATGCTCCGCAAGCGCACTCCGCGGGCATTGATCCCGACCGGATCCTCATCCTCGGTTCGGGGCTGGCGGTCGGCCGCGGGGTCGTGAGCCACAACCTGGCCCTGCCCGGCTCGCTCGCCCGCGCCCTGTCCGCGCAGACCGGCCGCGGGGTCGACGTCGACCTCATCGCGAATTCCCGCATGACCGTCGCCACGGCCCTCCTCGAGCTGACCGGGGTGCGGCTCACCCGTTTCGAAGCGATCGTGCTGGTCCTGGGCGTGAACGAGGCCGTGAACTTGGTCTCCGCCCGGGCCTGGCGGCGCGATCTGGCGAATCTGCTCCGGTTCCTCACGGCGTCATCGCCCCGCAGCACCAGCATCATCGTGGCGGGAATCCAGCCCATCCGGTCGATCCCGGTGTTCGATTCCAGGCTCGGAAATCTGGCGGACCACCACGGCCGGCTCCTGAACCGGGTGACGATACGGCTCGTCGCCGACAGCAGCGACGGGGTCGTGTTCGTACCGTCCAGTGCGGCGCCGACGCCGCCGCCGGGCCGATACCGGTCCACGGATACGTATGCGCACTGGGCCGACGTTCTCGCCTCCCGGATGGCGCCGCTCCTCGGCGCCGACCGGGTCGCGACCCCTGACGCCGAACCGGTGCCCTCCGACGGCCAGGCGAGGGCGAAGGAGGCGCGGCGCCAGCTCGCGGTCGACCAGCTCGGGATCGTCGACACCCCGCCCGAGGAGCGCTTCGACCGCATCGCGGCACTGGCGCGCACCCTGTTCGGCACCCAGTCCGCGGCGCTCACGGTGATCGATGGCGATCGCCAGTGGCATAAGGCCCGCATCTGCGTGGCCGATGCCGAGTCGCCGCGGTCCAATTCGTTCTGCGAGGTAACCATCACGGGCACCGCGGCTATGGTGATACCGGATGCCCTCCTCGACGACCGCTTCCGAGACAATCCACTCGTGGTGGGCGAGCCGAAGATCAGGTTCTACGCCGGATTCCCGATCGAGTCGCCGTCGGGGGAGCTCATCGGGGCTCTCTGCGTGTTCGACTCGGAGCCGAGGGCGGCAGGAACCATCGACCTCGTGCTGTTGCGCGAGTTGGCGCTGATGGTGCAGCGAGAACTCGCAAGCCCGTTCACCTCCGAGTAGCGGACGCGCCCGTAGACGCGCCCGTAGACGCACCCCTAGGCGGCGTGGGCGACACCGGCGGGTGCCGATCCGGGCGACAGGCGCGTGCGCGGGGCCGCGCCGATCACGGCGTTGTCCGGAACCCGCAGATCGCGTTCGACGACCGCTCCGGGGCTGAGCCGTGCCCCGCGACCGATCCGCACATAGCTGCCCAGCCGCGCGGCGCTGCCGACGACGGCGTCCGCGCCGACGTGCACGTTCTGGCCGATGAACACGTGAGAACCGATGACCGCGTCCTGGTCAATCCAACTGCCGGGGCCGATCCACGCCTCCGCCCCGACCCGCGCGCCGCTCTCCACGTAGGCGGTTCGGGATACGAACGCCTCGGGGTGCACGCGTGCGCTGGGGGACACCAGGCCGCGTCCGTTGGGGTGACGCCGGTACCGGGTGATGATCCCGGTCTCGATTTCAACTTCTTCATTCACTCTGCCCACGGGGCCTCCTTCTCAGGTCGCCGGCATCGGGCATGCCGGCACCATGTCAGAGAAGTATGGAGGAGCTACCCGAACGCCGCCCGAATCATCGCTGGGTGCTCGCCGGGAGTCCGGAGTCGATGCTGGGCCCACGCGAGACCCGGGTCTGCACCGACGCTGATCCTGTGAGTGGGCCCCGTCGGGCTCGAACCGACGACCCAAGGATTAAAAGTCCTTTGCTCTACCAACTGAGCTAGAGGCCCGCGGTTAATAATGTACAGGGGATTTCGGATCCGTTTTTCTAGGTACCGTGGGAGAGGGTTTTCTGCAGACGAGACGGATGTGCCCACAGCGAACACGAAACCGAGCCCAGGAGGATGCCATGGCCGAGAATTTCCACAAGCCGACCCAGTTCTCCGGCAGCAAATTCGAGTCCTTCCAGGGGGGCGAAGACCCGGCACTGATCAGCCGGGTGGCGCATGAAACCGCGCACGCGCTTTTGGCCCGCGTGCGCAGCGACCCTGACCCCGACATCGTCGAGCGGCTCGTGACCTACACCGACGAGAACGGCGTCGACGCGGTGGCCGAACTCTGGTCGCGGGCAACGCCGTGCAGCCTGCCCGGGGCGCTCTGGCGGATCTACCTGGTGCGGTTGCTCATCCGCCAGGATCCCGAGGGCACGGCGTTCTTCTACCAGCGCGGAACCGAAGTCACGGTGGCGATCGACCCGGTCATTGCCGGGGCCGCGGTGCCCACGGGCACGGCGGAGATCATCGTCCTGGCCGACCAGATCCTGCGGGGGATCTTCACCGGGGATTTCGCCGTGGCACTCGACCGCGCGGCGGCGTTCTGCCGCGTCATCTCCGTCGGCTGCACCAGCGTCGCGGACGACCTGGAGACGACCGAACCGCTCCGGTCCACCGAACTGACTACCCGTGCCCTCCGGTTCTCCACCACCGCCCAGGAGTTCGGCTCCTGCGCCCGGCTCTGGCGCAGTGACTCGCTGGACTGACCTGTCTAACTGATCGGCCGCGAGTCGTCCAGCCGGGTGCGCGATCCGCATCCGGGTCGTTTACACTGGAGTCTGGTCGGGCCGCAGTAACCCCGGGCTCCAATATTCGCCGCTGTGAGCGGCCTCGCGCCGAGAGGCGTTCTGCGGTCCGGCCTTCACTCCTCCTCTGCCTGGCGTGACACACCAATCCGATTCGGTCTCCGCGCCGAACCATGGACGTGGACAAGACCTGAGATGCTTGTTCTCATGAGTGCTGAATTCAACGTCAACCGGGAGGGGACTGTTCCTGTCTCCCATGAGGAATTGCTGGGCCGGGTGGCGCAGGGAGACGAAGGAGCATTTGGAGAGCTGTATGACCGGATGGCCTCGCGTGTTCTCGGTCTCGTTCGACGTCTTCTGGTTGACCCCTCGCAGTCGGAGGAAGTGACGCAGGAGATCTTCCTGGAGATCTGGCAGACGGCGACGAGGTACGAGGCCCAGCGCGGCGGGGCGGCGACCTGGATCCTGACCATGGCGCACCGCCGTGCGATCGACCGAATTCGGTCGTCGCAGGCCAGCCGCGACCGGGATATCAAAATCGGCATCCGTGATCTTGCGGTTGCCTACGACGAGGTGTCCGAAACGGTCGGAGTACGAATCGAGCACGAAAGAGTGGAAAAGGCGATGTCCAGATTGACGGAACTGCAACGCCAGGCGATCAGCCTCGCCTACTACGGCGGCCTCAGCCAGAGTGAAGTCGCCGAGCGGTTGCAGATCCCTCTCGGAACTGTGAAAACGAGGCTGCGCGACGGCATGATCCGCCTGCGCGACGAGTTGGGAGTGGCGTCATGAGCGACAACACCCGGAATGACGACACCCGCAACGCCGCCGGGCAGAACCCGGGCGAGCTCGCCGGCGCCTACGCCCTCCACGCCCTGGGCGCGGAAGAGGCCGCCGTCTATGAGGAGCACCTCAAGGCGTCCGAGCCGGCCCGCATCGAGGCGGCCGAGCTGAGTGACACCGCGGTGGCGCTGGGCCTTGCCGCCACCCCCGTGCAGCCCTCGGCCGGACTTAGGGCCTCCCTGATGGCCAAACTTGCCGCCACGCCGCAGCTCGCGCCCCTGCCGGCCGATCAGACGGCACCGGCCACCCCCGTGCCGCGCGTCGATCCCGCTCCGATCCGAGGCGCCACTGCAGCGGGCAGCGCCTCCGAGCGCGCCCGCCTGCGCTGGTTCCAGCGGCCCGTCGGCGTTCTCGCGGCGGCCGCCGCGGCCGTCGCCCTCTTCGCGGGCGGCACCTTCGTCGGCCAGTCCCTGGAGTCCGACCAATTCGAACAGGACCAGGCGGCCGGTCTCGTGCAAATCACGGCGGCCGCTGACATCCAGCGCGCGTCGGCGACCACCGCCGACGGTCAGGAAGCCACCCTGGTCTGGTCCGAAGAGAGCGGACTCTCAGCGCTCCTGGTCGACGACCTGCCGGACTTGCCGTCCGACCGGGACTACCAGCTCTGGTACATCGGCGGCTCCGGCCCGGTTCCCGCCGGAATCTTCGACTCGTCCGGCACCGGCACCGGCACCGTCTGGCGCGTGCTCGACGGCAGCCTCACCGCCGGCGACACGATCGGCGTCACGGTCGAGCCTAAGGGCGGCTCGGAGCAGCCCACCAGCGACCCGATCCTCGCCATCCAGAGCTCCTGAGCTGCTTGATCTGAGTCGATCCCGACCTGATCCTGACCTGCTCCTGACCCGATCCTCTATGCTCGTCAAATGACTGTTCGGCGAACGACGCTGCCCTTCACCCTGCTCCTCGACCCGGTTCCCGCCGACGCGCCGCAGACGGAATTCGACGACACGTTCCACGAGGTGGACTCGGATGCCCCGGCGTTGCGGGTGGGGGAGTTGAGCGCCCAGCGGGGCGACGGCGTCTTCGAGACACTTGGCGTGGTCGGCGGCCACCCTCAGGCGGTCGGCCCACACCTTGCCCGGCTGGGCACCTCGGCCGCGACCTGTGAGCTGCCCGAGCCGAACACGGCTCAGTGGCTGGCCGCGATCGCGCACGTGGTCGATCGCGTCCCGCACGAGGGCGAAGTTGTGCTCAAACTCGTCTACAGCCGCGGCGTCGACTCCGGCCCGGCACCCACGGCCTGGCTTCACGCGACCCCCGCGCCCGACTTCGCCGTCGTCCGCGAGGACGGCATCCGGGCGGTCACCCTGGACCGCGGCTACCCGCACGGCGTCGCAGAGCAGGCGCCCTGGCTCCTGATGGGCGCGAAGACGCTCAGCTATGCGGTCAACATGGCCGCCCTCAGGGAGGCCCGCCGCCGCGGCGCCGACGACGCGATCTTCCTCACCCACGACGGCTTCGTGCTCGAGGGGCCCACCTCGACCGTGATGCTCTGCAGGGGCGATGTCTACGTCTCTCCCCTGCCGAGCGGAGCAATCCTGCACGGCACCACCCAACAGAGCGCGTTCGAGCACCTTCGGGCGGCAGGGGAGCGCACGGAATACCGCGACATGAGCGTCGACGAGCTACGGTCGGCGGATGCCGTGTGGCTGCTCTCCAGCCTGCGCCTGGCCGTGCACGTGACCGAACTCGATGGCAGACCAATGCCCGTCGACTCCGAGCGCACCCGCACCCTCAACGCCGCCCTGCTCGCCCGCACCGTCTGACGCCCCACCGCAGCGCGTCGCCCCGCAGCCGGCTTGCTAACCAGTTCGACGGAGATTCTGCTCTAATCGTGCCGTTTCACGCGTAATCGGCGCGTTCAGGGCAGAATCTCCGTCGAATTCGTTCGGGGCGCGGAGCGAGGGCGCACTGCTGTCCGCGCGCCAGGCACGGAACCGGGCTTAGCCGAAGCGGCCGGAGACGTAGTCCTCGGTGGCCTGCTCGCTCGGGTTGGAGAAGATCGTGGTCGTGTCGTCGTACTCGATCAGCTTGCCGGGCTTGCCGGTGCCGGCGATGTTGAAGAATCCGGTGCGGTCGGAGACCCGGGATGCCTGCTGCATGTTGTGAGTGACGATCACAATCGTGTAGTCGGCCTTCATCTCCTCGATCAGGTCCTCGATCGCCAGCGTCGAGATCGGGTCGAGGGCCGAGCACGGCTCGTCCATCAGGATGACGTCGGGGTGCACCGCGATCGCGCGTGCGATGCAGAGGCGCTGTTGTTGGCCTCCGGAGAGGCTCGAGCCGGGCTTGTCGAGGCGATCCTTGACCTCTTTCCAGAGGTTTGCGCCCTGCAGCGACTTCTCGATCAGGTCGTCGGCGTCGGACTTGGCCATCCGGCGGTTGTTGAGCTTCACGCCGGCCAGTACGTTGTCGCCGATCGACATGGTCGGGAACGGGTTCGGGCGCTGGAACACCATGCCCACCTGGCGCCGCACGAGCACCGGGTCGACTCCCTGACCATAGAGGTTGTTGCCGTCGATGAGTACATCGCCCGTGACGTACGCCCCGGGGATGACCTCGTGCATGCGGTTCAGCGTGCGCAGGAACGTGGACTTGCCGCATCCGCTGGGCCCGATCAGGGCCGTCACGGTTCGAGGCTCGATCACCAACGACACGTCTTCGACAGCCAGAAACTTGCTGTAGTAGACGTTGAGGTCGTTGACTTCAATGCGCTTGGACATGCATTCCTTTGGATCAGACGGCCGAGGCCGGGAGGTGGAGCCTAGCGGCCGAGCTTGGGGGAGAAGATCTTGGCGATGACGCGCGCGCCCAGGTTCAATAGCATCACGATCAAGATGAGCGTCAGGGCGCCGGCCCAGGCACGGTCGAGGTAGGACTGGGTGTCTGCGCCCTGGTTGGCGTACTGGGTGTAGACGAACACGGGCAGGGTCATCATGCGCTCGTTGAACAGGTCGTAGTTCATGCTGGCCGTGAACCCGGAGATGATCAGCAGCGGCGCCGTCTCACCGATCACGCGGGAGATCGAGATCATGATCCCGGTCACGATCCCGGCGAGGGATGTCGGCAGCACGACCTTGACGATGGTCAGCCATTTCGGCACACCGAGCGCGTACGCCGCCTCGCGAAGCTCGTTGGGAACAAGCTTGAGCATTTCCTCGCTCGAACGAACGACGACGGGGATCATCAACACTGTGAGGGCGATGGCGCCGCCGAATCCGAAGCGGATGCCGGGGTCGTCGAACAGAAGAGAGAACAGGGCGAACGCGAAGAGTCCCGCGACGATCGACGGGATGCCGGTCATGACGTCGACGAAGAACGTGATCGCCCGAGCCAGCCGGCCTCGGCCGTACTCGGTGAGGTAGATCGCTGCCAGGAGGCCGATCGGCACCGAAATGAGCGTGGCCACACCGGTGATCAGCAGCGTGTCGATGACGGCGTGCAAGGCGCCGCCGCCCTCGCCCACGACGTTGCGCTGGGATTGGGTGAAAAAGCTCGGGGTGAGGAACGCCGGCAGTCCGTTGACCAGGGTGGTTATGACGAGCGAGAAGAGCGGCAGAAGGGCGACCGCGAAGGCCACGGTCACGAGGGCGGTGACCAGGCGGTCCTTGGCCTTGCGCACGCCCTCGACGAAGTACGAGAGCAGGTAGATGGCGACGCAGTAGACGACGGTGCCGAAGAAGAGCGTTCCGACGATGTTGAATCCCTCGGCAGCGCCGGAGAGCATCACCACGAAGAAGAACGCGCCTGTGACCAGCCAGCTGGCCAGGAGCACGGCCAGAGAGGTGTGCCGAGGAAGCTTGCCCGCGGTGAGGGAGTTCGTCAGGGGCGCGGCCGTGTTCGTGGTCGTGGTCGTCAGGCTCATCAGTTCGCTCCGGAGAATGCCTTGCGGCGGTTGATGATGACGCGGGCGATCATGTTCACCACGAGCGTGATGACGAAGAGAATGAGGCCCGTCGCGAGCAGAATATTGACGCCGACGCCGTGCGCCTCCGGAAAGTTGAGGGCGATGTTCGCGGCGATTGTGGTGGGGTTCTGCGAGGTCAGGAGCTGGAAGATGACGTCCCGGCTCGGTGAGAGCACCATGGCGACGGCCATGGTTTCACCCAGGGCCCGGCCGAGGCCGAGCATCGAGGCGGAGATGATCCCGGCACGGCCGAAGGGCAGCACGGCCATGGCGATCATTTCCCAGCGGGTTGCGCCGAGGGCCAGTGATGCCTCCTCGTATAGCACGGGGGTCTGCAGGAAGATCTCCCGGGACAGCGCCGTGATGATCGGCAAGACCATGACAGCCAGCACGATGGCGACCGTGAGCGTCGTGCGCCCGGTGCCGGAAACCGGGCCGGCAAAGAGGGGGATCCAGCCGAACCACTCGACCAGGTTCGTGTAGAACGGCTGCACGAGCGGCGCGAGCACGCCGATGCCCCACAGCCCGAAGACGACGGAGGGCACGGCGGCGAGAAGGTCGATCAGGTAGCCCAGGCCCTGCGCGAGCTTGCGGGGGGCATAGTGCGAGATGAAGAGCGCGATGCCGATGGCGACGGGCACGGCCATGATCAGCGCGAGGAACGCCGCCCAGAGTGTGCCGAACGCGAGCGGCCAGACATACGACCAGAAGTTGGTGGTGTCGCCCTTGAACTCCTCCGGGTCGGCGAGAAAGGCCGGCAGGCTCTGCACGAGCAGAAAGGCCGCGACGGCCGCGAGAATTGCCAGGATGAGGCTGCCGGCCACAATCGTGCTCGTGGCGAAGATGCGGTCGCCGGGGCGTTCCTTGGCCTTGAGCGAGGGTCGCTCTACTGCGGTCGTCATGCCGGGTATCTCCCTGGGAGGGTTGGGGCAAAAGCTAAGAAAGAGAGGTTCAGGTCACAGGCCACGAACCCCAGTCTGCCCGACCCGGTGCTCGCAAGCCATGCGAGTCCCGGATCGGGCAGCTGAGGAACGGCGAAACAGGAGTTATTTGATGGTCTCGAGAACCGCTGCGACCTTGTCCTGGAGTTCGGTCGTCATCGATGCCGCGCCGGCGGATGCTACCGCTTCGGCCTGGCCCTCGGCGCTGGCCATGTAGCCGACGTAGGCTTTGACGAGCTCAGCCTGGGCGGGGTCGGCGTACTCGGTGCAAACGATCGCGTAGCTGACCAGGACCAGCGGGTACTCGGCCGGGTTGTCGGTCATGCGGTTGAGGTCGAACGCGAGGTCGTTGGCTTCGCGGCCCTCGACGAGAGGAGAACCGTCGACGACGGCGGCGGCGGCTTCGGCGCTGTACGCGACGAACTCGTCGCCGACCTTGAGCTTGGCGACCCCGAGGTCTCCGGCGCGCGACGCGTCGGCGTAGCCGATCGTGCCCACGCCGTTGGTGACGGCGTCGACGACGCCCGAGGTGCCCTGCGCACCCTCACCGGTCTGGAACGGGAAGGTGTCGGAAGCCTTCTCGGTCCACACGTCCGGGGCGTTCTGGCCGAGGTAGTCCGCAAAGTTCTTCGTGGTGCCCGAGTCATCCGAGCGGTGCACGGCGGTGATCGCGGTCGACGGGAGCGAGACGCCCTCGTTCAGTGCGACCAGGGCCGGATCGTTCCAGGTGGTGATGGCGCCGGAGAAGATCTTGGCCAGCGTGTCGGCGTCGACGTTGAGGTCGTCGACCCCATCGACGTTGAAGATCACGGCGATGGGGGAGATGTAGACGGGCAGGTCGACCGCGGTGGTGTCCGCTGCGCAAGAACCGAAGGTGCCGGCGAGCTCGTCGTCGCTCAGGTAGGAGTCGGAGCCTGCGAAGTCGGAGCCACCGGCGATGAACGCCTCCCGACCTGCGCCGGAACCGGACGGGTCGTAGTTGATGGTGACGTCCGGGTTCGCGGTCTGGAACGCTGAGATCCAGGCTTCCTGGGCTGAGCCCTGGGAGGACGCGCCACCGGCGTTGATCGTGCCGGTGAGGGCGCTGGCGGAGTCGGAATCCGGTGCAGCGCCCTCGTTCGCGGCGCAGGAAGACAGTGCCAGTGCGGCGACGACGGCGATGACCGCGGGTCGGCCAAAACGCATGAAATTCACAGATATCCCTTTCGAGGGTTGACTTCATAACAAGTGACTGCAGGTTCGAGGCCGGTGCTGGCCTCACCGTGACCATATTCCGCCTGGTTAACGACACCCCTGCGAAAAGGTTAACGGAAGGTGAACGCGGCGGGGCAGGCCGAAAGAAGCAGCGGGGCATTCACCGAATACCGTGGTCAGAGGGCAGGCGAGTGTGTTTCGATCGCGACGATTCCCGCGCTCGGATTGTCGGCGGAGAGGTGCACCACCGAGAACGACCCGGTTTCGAGGGCCGCCGCGTCGGAGATGTACGCACCGTGGGTGGTGCCGGTGGCCAGGGCGATCTCGTGCAGGATCTCGGGGAGAACCGGCCCGTGGCTACAGATCACAGCAGTCTTTCGCGACCGCACCCGCTTGCCGATGCCGGAACGGACATCCGCCAGGCCCTGCTCGAAGGCGTCCTGGCTGTAGCGTTCGGTGCGCTTGATCTGGATGCCGGTGGCCGCCGCGAGCGGGGCCACGGTGGTCACGCAGCGGGTCGCCGTGCTCGACACGATCCGCAGGGGCTGCCAGGCGGTGATCGTGGGCACGATGGCGGCGGCCTGCTTGACGCCGCGCTCGGTCAGCGGCCGGCTGCAGTCGGGGCCGTCCCAGTTGCCGGGCTGCACGGTCTTGCCGTGGCGGAGCGCGATCAGGGCGAAGGTGCGGGTGACACCGGTGTCGACGAGCTTGGCGAATGCATCGATGATCTCCACGTCGGGCGTGTAACTGAGGTAGGTGCGGGCCTTCTTGATGGTGACCCACTCGATCGCCGCGACCTCGCCGTTGGGCACGAAGGTCGAGTGCTGGATGGCCGCGGGCGTGATCTCTGCGGCCCAGTAGTGAACGATCTTCTCGCGGCCGTTGAGCAGCGAGTAGGCGGAGATGCCCAGTGGCACGCCGAGGGCCACGGCCAGGCCGGTCTCCTCCCCGATCTCGCGCACGGCCGTCTGCGGCAGGGTCTCGCCTGGGTCGACCTTCCCTTTGGGAATGGTCACGTCGCCGTACACGGTGCGATGGATCAGGAGAACGTGGATCTTGCCGTCGATCAGGCGCCAGCAGACGGCGCCCGCAGCGTAGATGGCAGGGTCGCTCATCGGCGCCCCGCCGGGCGCTTGCGGAGGGAGATTTGTTGCATGAGCCTGTTCTGCATGTCGTCGAGCGGATGGCCGGAGCCGTCCAGGTGGTGGCGCGTCCATTCGCCCGAACTGTCCAGCCACCACGATGAGGTGCGGTCGTCCATGGCCCGGGTGAAGAGGGCGTCGATTTCGGTCAGGTGGTCAGGGTCGACGAGGCGCACCAGCGCCTCGACCCGGCGGTCGAGGTTGCGGTGCATCATGTCGGCGCTGCCGATGTAGACCTGCGGGTCACCGTTGGTGTGGAACGAGAAGATCCGGGAGTGCTCCAGGTATCGCCCGAGAATCGAGCGCACCTTGATGGTCTCGCTCATCCCGGGGACCCCGGGCTTCAGGCTGCAGATGCCGCGCACCCAGATCTCGATCGGCACGCGCGCCTGGCTGGCCCGATACAGTGCGTCGATGATGGCCTCGTCGACCATGGAGTTCACCTTGATCCGGATGCCCGACGGCTTGCCGGCCTGGGCGGCCGCGGTTTCCGTCGCGATGCTCTTGAGCAGGGCGCGGCGCAGGTGCAGCGGCGCCACCAGCAGGCGCTTGAACTTCTTCTCGATCGCGTAGCCGGAGAGTTCGTTGAACAGACGGGTGAGGTCCTTGCCCACCTGCGGGTCCGCGGTCAGGAGCCCGAGGTCTTCGTAGAGACGGCTGGTCTTGGGGTTGTAGTTGCCGGTGCCGATGTGGCTGTAGTGGCGCAAAACGCCGTCTTCGTTCCGCACCACGAGCGCGAGTTTGCAGTGCGTCTTCAGGCCCACGAGGCCGTAGACCACGTGCACGCCGGCCTTCTCGAGCTTGCGGGCCCAGGTGATGTTGGCCTGTTCGTCGAAGCGGGCCTTGATCTCCACCAGGGCGAGCACCTGCTTGCCCGACTCGGCGGCTGCGATCAGCGCCTCGACGATGGGGCTGTCGCCCGAGGTACGGTACAGGGTCTGCTTGATGGCGAGCACGTCCGGGTCGGCCGCGGCCTGCTCGAGGAACGCTTGCACGCTGGTCGCGAACGACTCGTACGGGTGGTGCAGCAGGATGTCCCGGCGCGAGATGGCGCTGAAGATGTCCGGTTCCGCGTTCGGTTCCGGGGCGAGCAGCTGAACGGCCGTCGTCGGCACGTGCTTCACGTAGCGCAGGTCCGGGCGGTCGATCCGCAGGTCGAACAGGCCGCCCAGGTCGAGCGGGGCCGGCAGGCGGTACACCTCCTGATCGGTGACGTCCAGCTCGCGCACGAGCAGGCCGAGGGTGACCTCGTCCATGTCTTCGGTGATCTCGAGACGGATGGGCGGGCCGAACCGGCGGCGCAGCAGCTCCTTCTCGAGGGCCTTGATCAGATTCTCGGTCTCGTCCTCTTCGATCTCGACGTCTTCGTTGCGGGTGACCCGGAAGACGTGGTGCTCGAGGATGTCCATGCCCGGGAACAGATCTCCGAGATGGTTCGCGATCAGGTCCTCGAGCGTGATGAAGCGGACGCTATCTGCCTTCTCGCGTCGGTCCACGCGAACGAAGCGGGGGAGCATGGTGGGCACCTTGAGCCGGGCGAACTCCTGCTTGCCGGTTTTGGAGTTGCGAACCCGGACCGCGAGGTTCAGCGAGAGCCCGGAGATGTAGGGGAATGGATGCACCGGGTCGACCGCGAGGGGCATCAGCACCGGGAAGATCTGGTTCGAGAAGTAGTCGCGCAGGGAACGGCGGTCGGCATCGTCCAGGGTGTCCCAGTTGACGATGTCGATTCCGGCCTCGGCGAGGGCCGGGCTGACGAGGTCCTGGAAGGCGTGGGCGTGCCGGGCCTGCAGAACGTGGGCCGTAGTGGAGATGTCGGAGAGGGCGTCCTGCGGGGCGCGCCCGATGTTGGTCGGCACGGCCAGCCCGGTGAGGATGCGGCGCTTCAGGCCGGCGACCCGCACCATGAAGAATTCGTCGAGGTTACTGGCGAAGATGGCCAGGAAGTTCGCCCGTTCCAGAGCCGGGAGATCAGGGTCCTCCGCGAGCTCGAGCACCCGCTGGTTGAAGGCCAGCCAGCTCAGTTCCCGGTCGAGGTAGCGCTCGGTGAGGAGCGCCGGATCGTTCACGCCGATCAGGGGATCGAAATCATCGTCAAAGTCGCTGCCCAGGCCCGAGTCGGTCTGAATGTTATCGCCGTCCATTCAACCATCTTGACACTGCGGACCGCGCGAATGCGACGATCTTGGATGAACACTGGTCAATGCGGGCTGCGGCGGTACTGCACATCGATCGTTCGCTCGGTGAACCCGAGCGAACGATATAGGGCCACCGCGGCGGCGCTGTCGGCCTCCACATACAGGTCCGCGGTACGGCACCCGCGTTCGCGGAGGCGGTCGAGCCCGGCCAACATGAGGCGGCGGCCGACGCCGCGACCGGCGGCATCCGGGTGCACGCCGACGACGTAGATCTCGCCCACCGGGGAGCCCGACTCGATCTTCAACCAGTTGTAGCCGACCATCCGACCGGTGCCAGTGCTGGCGTCGCGGGCCACCAGGAAATCACCGGCCGAGAACCACGGTTCGGCACAGCGGGCGGCCAGATCGCTCGCGGTCAGAGCCCCCTGCTCCGGGTGCGCGGCGAACACCAGCGCGTTCAGCGCCACCCATTCCGCGTCGTCCGGCCCGGGCCGGAACGCGTCGATCTGGACGGCGGCACGGATGCCGGTGCGGGCAGGGGCTCCGGGCTCGGCCGGCGCGCTGCCGGCTGTCTCCTTCGACAGGTCCAGCCGCAGCTGCAGCAGGGTGCGCTCGGCCGTGAAAGCGAACCGCTCGGCGAGCGCCCGGGCAGCGGGGTGGTCGCCGTGCGACCAGATCGTCAGCTCCCCGGGCGCGTCGGCCAGGATTTCGGCCAGGGCGGCCGCGCCGTACCCGTGCCGGCGTCGGGCCGGGTCGACGACGAGGTCGAGTTCGCCGGCGCCGAGGATGCCCGCACCCACGACGACGTTCCCGTCCTTCTCCACGACCAGGAACGGGGCGCGGTGCCCCGCGGCCACGTCGAAAAGGGACTGTTCGTTGAACGGCGCGTAGCCGTCGCCCTGGGTAGCGGTGGCGCTGACCCGGTGGAACTCGGCCGCGAAGGCGGCATCCGTCAGATCAGGCGCAAACCGGATGAATGCCACGGGTGCCGTCCTGTTCCTGCACATTGAAGCGGTAGCCCACGTTGCGCACGGTGCCGATCAGGGATTCCTGGTCGCCGAGCTTGGCCCGCAGTCGCCGCACGTGCACGTCCACCGTGCGGGTGCCGCCGAAGTAGTCGTAGCCCCAGACCTCGCTGAGTAGCTGTTCCCGGGTGAAGACCCGCGACGGATGCGCGGTGAGAAAGCGCAGGAGCTCGAATTCCTTGTAGGTGAGGTCCAGCGGCCGGCCGTGCACCTTGGCGGAATAGCTGGCCTCGTCGATGATGACCCCGGCGGCGCGGATGGTGGCGGATTCCTCCGTGCGGGGCACGCGCCCGACGGCGAGGCGGATGCGCGCATCCACCTCGGCCGGCCCGGCCGTCTCGAGGATGACGTCGTCGACGCCCCAGTCCGGGCTCACCGCGGCCAGGCCGCCCTCCGTGATCACGAGCAGCAGCGGAACGGTGTTTCCCGTGGTGCGCAGAATCTGGCAGAGCGACTTGGCCGCCATCAGATTGGAGCGGGCATCGACGAGCATGAGGTCGGCGTCGGGCGCCGTCACGAGCTGGTCCGGCTGGGCGGGGATGGTGCGCGTGCCGTGTGACAGCAGGGCGAGGGCGGGAAGAACGTCACTGTTGACCGCCGAGGTCAGGATCAACAACTGGGCCACACTCACCCTCCAAGGATTGTGCGCCCCATCCTAGCGTGCCGCGGAAAGGGTCCCGGGCAGGGCAGAATGAGAGGGTGAGCTGGCAGTGGAAGAGCGTCGTCGTGGTGTGGTTGTTCGCGTTCGCGTGCGCCGTGCTGGCCGGATGGCTGTCCCTGCCCGGCCAGCATCTGATCTGGATGAGCCTCTCCTTCGCCGGCTGCACGATCGGAACCCTGAGCGTACAGCTCGCGACCGGACGCAAGGAAGGTTACGTGGACCGGGTGACGACCAGCCTCGTCGGTGCCGTGGCCGTGCTCGCCGCCGCCACCGGAATCTTCGCTCTCGCCGGGCTCCTCTGACTCTGATCTGAGTCAGCCCGTGCTCGTGTGGTTCTGCTGAGGCGTGCCGAGGGGTTATCGCGCGCGAGCGGGCTAGAGTAAGACGTATGTCTATCCTCGCTATCGAAATCTTCTTCCTGGGGCTGCTCGCGCTGGCGAGCCTGTCGATCGCCTGGGTGTCCGGCTTGGTTCTGTTCAAGCTGTACCGGGGGCAGCGGTAGCCCTCGATGTTTGAGCTGCCCCCTCAGCTCCCCTCCGAACTGGTGCCGCTGTCGTGGCTCCTCGGGGTGTGGGAAGGTTCGGGAATCATCGACTATCAGATCGGCGAAGAGTCCGTCAGCCGGGAGTTCGGTCACCGGTTGAGCTTCAGCCACGACGGCCTGCCGCACCTGAATTACAGCTCCTACACCTGGCTCGAGCCGACGCCCGACTCCGACGGCGGTGAGTCGACGCCGCTGATGACGGAAACCGGGTACTGGCGGCTGAGCCGTGCCCAAGGGCTCGGCGATCCCGGTCCGGGTCTGCTGCCGGCCGTGGGTGAGCATCCGTTCGTCACCGCTGCGGCGGTCGAAACCCTCCGCAACGCCGACAACGGCTTCGATATCGACGTGACCATCGTGCACCCCGGCGGAGTCGCGGAAATCTACCTCGGCCAGGTC
This sequence comes from Cryobacterium sp. Sr3, assembly GCF_004402835.1. Classification (NCBI taxonomy): domain Bacteria; kingdom Bacillati; phylum Actinomycetota; class Actinomycetes; order Micrococcales; family Microbacteriaceae; genus Cryobacterium; species Cryobacterium sp. Sr3. The sequence goes on from NZ_SOFA01000007.1 coordinate 43,905, forward strand.
AAGGGTCCGCGCATCGACCTGGCGACGGATGCCGTGATGCGCACCCAGGGTGCCAAACCCTACTCGGCGGCGACGAGGCTCTATGGTCTGGTCGACGGCCATCTGCTCTGGGCCTGGGACATGGCCGCCTTAGGTCAGAGCCTGCGCACCCACGCGTCCGGCCGCCTCAAGCGCGTCGAATAAACCGGGCATCCCTGCGCGTCACATCCAGGCGCCCCGGCGCCGAACCGTCCGTTGGAAAGAGTTCCCATGACCGATGCACCCGTGTCCCCTCTCCCGTCCTCGCCGCTCAGATCCCCGCTGCTCGAACTCGACGGCGCGGTGCAGGCCGAGGGCATCGACGCCGGCGTGGCCGCGCACTACGGCGGACCTCTCACGGAGCAGCGCCGGCTCCTCGCCGGCGGAGCCGTCGTCGACCTGTCCCACCACGGCGTGCTGAGCGTCGCCGGACCGGACCGGTTGACCTGGCTCAACTCCATCTCCAGCCAGGAGCTGCGCCGCCTGGCGCCGGGGGAATCCACCGAGACGCTCCTGCTCGACCCGAACGGCCACGTCGAATACGCCATGGCGGTCATCGACGACGGGGTGGAGACCTGGCTGCTGGTCGAGGCAGCCCAACTTCCTGGGTTGCACGCGTGGCTCGACACGATGCGCTTCACACTGCGGGTGCAGGTCGTCGACCACACTCTCGCCTACGCCGTGATCGGGTCGATGGGTGACCCGTCGGTGTTGCCGCTCACACCGGCCGCGCCGAGCGGAGTGCCTCTGGTGTGGCACGACCCCTGGACCCAGGTCTCCGCGGGCGGATACCAGTACGCGCCTGGACCGGCGCACCCGGCCGCCGCGTGGCACTGGACCGAGACCCTCGTCCCCCGCGCGTCCCTGCCGGCTCTGCGCGACGCCGTGCGGAACGGAGGGGTCGCCGCGGCCGGCCTTCTCGCCGTCGAGGCCCTCAGGATCGCGGCGTGGCGCCCGCGCCGGGCCACAGAGGTCGACGAGAAGAGCCTGCCGCACGAACTCGACTGGCTGCGCAGCGCCGTTCACCTGAACAAGGGCTGCTACCGCGGCCAGGAGACCGTGGCCAAGGTACACAACCTCGGGCATCCGCCCCGCCGCCTGGTGCTGCTGCACCTGGACGGCTCCGACGCGGTGCTCCCCGTGCACGGGGACGAAGTGCAGGCCGTGAAGCAGCTGGCCGACGGAACCACCGAGCACCGCGGGATCGGCCGGATCACCTCCAGCGCCATCCATTACGAGCTGGGCCCGATCGCGCTCGCCACGGTGAAGCGCACCGTTCCCGCCACGGTCACCCTGTACGTGGCCTCCCAGGACATCCTCGTCGCGGCCGCGCAGGAGGTCATCGTGCCTCAGTCGGCGGGCTCGGTGGCCGATATCCCGCGCCTGCCCCGGCTCGGCATCCGCACGCCCGGCCACTGACGCCGGTCACTGACCCCGGCCACTGACCCGGGCCGCCGACCCAGCCCCGGCGCGCTCGCCACGTCGGTAGAGTTGGACTCATGTCAGATGCATACAATCTCATCCTTCTCCGTCACGGCCAAAGCCTATGGAACCAGGAAAACCTTTTCACCGGCTGGGTGGATGTCAGGCTGAGCGAGCAGGGCGCGGGCGAAGCCAAGCGCGCCGGCGAGCTTCTCGCCGAGTCGGGCCTGCTGCCCGACATCCTGCACACCTCATTACTTACCCGCGCCATCCAGACCGCGAATATCGCTCTGGAAGAAGCCGACCGGCTGTGGATCGACGTCAAGCGCTCCTGGCGGCTCAACGAGCGCCACTACGGCGCCCTGCAGGGCCTCGACAAGGCGGAGACCCTCGACAAGTTCGGGCCCGAGCAGTTCCAGCTGTGGCGCCGCTCCTTCGACGTTCCGCCGCCCGTGCTGGCCGACGATTCCCGCTGGTCTCAGGCGCACGACCCGCGTTACGCGGCGCTCGGCGACGACCTGCCCCGCACCGAGTGCCTCAGCGACGTCGTCGACCGGATGCTGCCCTACTGGGAATCCGACATCACCCCCGACCTGCGTGCGGGCAAGACGGTTCTCGTCACCGCCCATGGCAACTCGCTGCGCGCGCTGGTCAAGCACCTCGATGGCATCAGCGACGCGGACATCGCCGAGCTGAACATCCCCACCGGCATCCCGCTGGTCTACCGCCTCGGCGCGGACATGATGCCGCTCGGCCCCGGCCGTTACCTTGACCCCGAGGCTGCCGCCGCCGGTGCTGCCGCCGTCGCGGCCCAGGGAAACAAGAAGTAGCGTCCAACCCACCAGGAACGAGAAAGCCCCGGAAGCAACTGCTTCCGGGGCTTTCTCGTTCCTGGTGACGCCGGAGCGCCTGGACTCTAGGCGTTCGTGTTCTGCTGCCAGGCGCCGGTGCCGAGGTACTGCACCTTCTTCGCAATCGAGACCGCGTGGTCGGCGAAGCGCTCATGGTAGCGGCTGGCGAGGGTGGAGTCGACCGTGTCGGCCGCCTGGCCCTTCCAGGTCGCCCCGAGCACGGCGTCGAACACGCTGAGGTGCAGCGCGTCGACCTTGTCGTCTTCGTTGCGGATGGTTTCGGCCAGCTTCATGTCCTCATTGGTCAGAAGCGCGGTGAGCATGTGCGCGATTGCCGTGACGAGCGTGCCCATCTCGGCGAAGGTGGCGCGCAGGCTTTTCGGCACGACCTTGTCGGGGAACCGGTAACGGGCCAGCTGGGCGATGTGCGTGGACAGATCGCCCATCCGTTCGAGCGACGCGCTGATGCGCAGGGCGCTGACGACGATGCGCAGGTCGCGTGCGACCGGCTGCTGGCGGGCTAGGATCGTAATGGCCAGCTCATCGAGTTCGATGGTCAGCTCGTCGATCTTCTCGTCTTCGGAAATCGCTTCTTCCGCCAGACCGACATCGGACTCGTTGAAGGCGCGCGTCGCCTTGTCGATGGAGATCGCCACGAGTCGGGAGATCTCGACAAGGCGATCCTGCACTTCGGCGAGTTCCTGCTGGAATACTTCACGCATGGTGTGTGGTCCTTCCTGGGCGCGCGTAACACGCAGACGCGTGAGACCCACCTGGCCCCACCGAATCATGGGGGAGGGAGGTTAACGGCAGGTGCCGTGGTCTTGAACTCTACCTAAAGTAGCCTGCGCGCCGGGACGGCCCTGTCACCACCCGGAATAAACGTCAGTATTCTGGATGAATGGAATCGACAGGGCTTGTGCTTCTGGCGCTGGCCCTCGGCCTGACTGTCGGGGCCGGTTTCATGACGCTGCTGCACGTGGCCGAGCGTCACGGTCGGCGCGCCGCCGAGGTCGTCAACCCGGCCGTCCCCGACGGAATCGACCAGGTGCTCGACGCGCTGGAGACGGCCGGTGCCGTCGTCGACCCGTCCAACAACGTGATCAAGGCATCCCAGGCCGCGGTGTCGATGGGACTGGTCTGGAACCGGCAGTTGGTGCACTCCGAGCTCCTGAACCTGATCAGCCAGGTGCGCCGTTCCGGCGAGCCGATCTCGGACCATCTGGTCCTCTCCCGCGGGCCCTTCGGTGATGCCAGCATGCGGGTGCGGGTGCGGTTGGCCCGGCTGGGAACACGGTACGTTCTGGTGCTGGCGGAGGACCGCACCGAGGCCTTCCGGCTCGACGAGGTGCGCCGGGACTTCGTCGCCAATATCAGCCATGAGTTGAAGACGCCCATCGCCGCCGTGGGGCTGCTGGCGGAGGCGCTCACCCAGGCGGCGGACGAGCCGGTGCAGGTGCGCCGCTTCGCGAACCGCCTCACCACTGAGTCCGGTCGCCTCAGCCGCCTGACCCAGGAGATCATCGAATTGTCGCGCCTACAGGCGCAGGATTCCCTGACCGAGCCCGAGATCGTCAACGTCGACGTCATCGTGGCCACGGCGGTGGACCAGAGCCGGGTGACCGCGGAGGCGGACCGGATCACGATCGCCCTCGGCAAGAAATCGGGGGCTGAGGTGAGCGGCGACGAGCGGCTCCTCGTGATGGCCGTGCACAATCTCGTGGCCAATGCCGTGAACTACTCAGCAGAGGGTTCCCGCGTCGGGGTCGGGGTGCGCAAGAACGCCGGAGTCGTCGAGATCAGCGTCACCGACCAGGGCGTGGGCATCGAGGAAGCCGATCTTGATCGGATCTTCGAACGCTTCTTCCGGGTCGACCAGGCCCGCTCGCGGCACACCGGCGGTACGGGGCTCGGCCTCGCGATCGTCAAGCACATCGTTCAGATCCACGGCGGCGACATCCGCGTCTGGTCGCAGCCGGGCAGCGGTTCGACCTTCACCATCCGCCTCCCGGAGGCGCCGCACCCCGCTTCGGCGGCGATAGGAGACACCCCATGACCCACATCCTTCTAGTCGAAGACGAGAGCGCGCTCAGTGAGCCGCTGAGCTTCCTGCTCGAGCGGGAGGGGTACGAGGTCACCGTCGCCGAAGACGGTCCGAGCGCCATCAGCGAGTTCGACCGCACCGGTGCAGACCTGATTCTGCTCGACCTCATGCTCCCCGGCATCCCAGGCACGGAGGTGTGTCGGGAGATCCGCACGCGGTCGTCAGTGCCGATCATCATGCTGACCGCCAAGGACTCCGAGGTGGACATCGTGGTCGGGCTCGAGCTCGGCGCCGACGACTACGTCACCAAGCCGTATTCGACCCGGGAACTGCTCGCCCGCATCCGTGCCGTTTCCCGGCGCCACACCGACGAGGTCGGGGAGGACCTGAGCCTGCTGTCGGCGGGCACAGTGCGGATGGACACCGAGCGGCACACCGTGACAGTGACCGGCGAGATCGTGAACCTGCCGCTGAAAGAATTCGAGCTGCTGGAGTTCCTGCTCCGCAATGCCGGCCGGGTGCTCACTCGAGGTCAGCTGATCGACCGGGTCTGGGGCAGCGACTACTTCGGGGATACCAAGACCCTGGACGTGCACATCAAGCGGATCCGGTCGCGGATCGAAGCCGCCCCCTCGGATCCGACCATGCTGGTCACCGTGCGCGGCCTGGGCTACCGCTTCGACGCCTGAGGCCGGGGGCGACGGAGGGCGCCCGCGCGGGAATGCGTGCCGCGATCCGGAGCGGCCGGTCGCCCTCGCCCTACGGGGCGGAGGTCGGCAGCAGCGTCGAGTACTCCTCGAGCGAGCCGTCGAGCACCGGGACGAGAACTTCGACGCCGGTCTCGTTGCCGTACTGGAAGAAGACGGGGAACAGCGATCCCGGCGCGACGTCGGCCGCGACGGTGACGGTCGGGGCATCCGGTGTGCCGAACGTGACGCTGGAGTTCGCGTCCACGTTCACCTCCTGGGTGAACTTCTCGGTGCCGTCGTCGTACTGCACGTTCAGGCTGTGTGCCGAATCGCCCGAGTTGACGACGGTGACCACGAGGTTGGCGATGTTGCCGTCGTCCGACAGAAGCATGGCGTTGCGGATGGCGAGGTCGCCGACATTGCCGCTGACTCCGTCGCTCGCGTCGTATTTCGCGGTCGTCGACTGCGGTGCCAGGAGATTGCAACCGCTGGTCCCCAGAAGGATGCCGGTCGCCACAACGACGGACACGATGATACGAGCTTTCACAACGCCTCCAACAGATCACCGTTCCGCCTGACGGCCAAACGCTGCAAATTTAGCTTTCCCCTTCAGCCTACCGGCTCCCGTCGGGCTGAGCCGCGCGCGCCCGGGCGCGGCGCACCTTACCACTGGCGGCTGTGGTATCCTCGACGTTGCTGAAGGGATACACATATGCTGTTTGAGGTTGGCGAAACTGTCGTTTATCCCCACCATGGTGCTGCGACGATCACCGAGGTGAAGACGCGCATGGTCAAGGGTGAAGAGAAACTGTACCTGAAGCTGAATGTCACCCAGGGCGATCTGACCATTGAGGTTCCCGCCGAGAACGTCGACCTGGTCGGCGTTCGCGACGTGATCGGCCAAGAGGGTCTCGACAAGGTGTTCGAGGTACTGCGCGCTCCCTTCACCGAAGAGCCCACCAACTGGTCCCGCCGGTACAAGGCCAACCTGGAAAAGCTCGCATCCGGCGACGTCATCAAGGTGTCGGAGGTCGTTCGTGACCTGTGGCGCCGCGACCAGGACCGGGGCCTGTCCGCCGGCGAGAAGCGGATGCTGGCCAAGGCCCGTCAGATACTTATTTCAGAGCTGGCCCTGGCGGAGAAGACCGACGAAGAGAAGGCCTCCACGGTCCTCGACGAGGTCTTGGCGTCCTAACCGGCATAGCCGGAACCGGCAGAATCAGAACCCACGTAACCAGACTTGCTTTCGATGGAGGGCGGCGCCGCGAGGTGCCGCCTTTCGCATTTCGTGCTTCCGACGCCCGCACCGACGCGGTCTTTTGCCGCAGTACCTCCCGCACCACTTCGTACTCACCGTCTCGCGTCCATTCGTCGCCGACCTCACCAGATAGCGTCCAGATATGACTGAAACCCCTGCGCCCCAGGTCGCAGTCATCGTCGTCGCCGCCGGGAGTGGCAGCCGACTCGGGCACGCCGAGCCGAAGGCGTTCGTCTCGCTGGCCGGACGCACGCTGCTCGAACGCGCGCTTGCCTCTGTGTTCGGGATGCGGGACCCGGTGCAGGTCATCGTCGTAGCGCCCGACACCCACTTGGCTCACGCCCGCCGGGTCGCCTCGAGGGCGGGCGGGGCAGCATCCGTCGACGTGGTGGCCGGCGGCGCCACCCGACAGGAATCGGTGAACCGCGGCCTGGCCGCGCTGCACCCCGGCGTGCGCACCGTCCTGGTGCACGACGCCGCGCGTGCCCTCACGCCCGCCGCGCTCTGCGACGCCGTCGTCGACGCGGTGCAGTCAACCGGTCACGGCATCGTTCCCGGCCTGGCCGTGGTCGACACCATCAAGAAAATCTCCGCTGCCGGCGAGATCCTGGGCACGGTGGACCGCGCCGCACTCTCGGCCGTGCAGACCCCGCAGGGCTTCCCGAGGGAGATGCTCACCGCCGCGGCCGCCGCGGCATCCGCCGGCTCGTCGCTCGCGGCGACCGATGACGCGGGCGTGGTGGCCGCCGCCGGCTACCCGGTCAGCGTGATCGCCGGGGACCCGCTCGCCTTCAAGATCACAACCCTGTGGGACCTGGGCCGGGCCGAGGCCCTGCTCGGCGCGCGCGTGCCGGCCCAGTCCGCGCCCCGCACCGACACCGCGCCCCGCGTGGGCACCGGGCTCGATGTGCACGCCTTCGACGACGACTCCGAACTGTGGCTCGCCGGCCTGCACTGGCCGGGGGAGCGCGGACTGTCCGGGCACAGCGATGGCGATGCCGCCGTGCACGCCATCTGCGACGCCCTGCTCTGCGCCGCCGGGTTGGGCGATATCGGTGGTGTCTTCGGCACATCCGATCCGCGCCTCGTCGGCGCCCATGGCGACGTGTTCCTCGGCGAGACCCTGCGCCTGCTGGCGGCCGCCGGGTTCCGGGTCGGCAACGTCACGGTGCAGATCATCGGCAACCGGCCCAAACTCAACACGCGCCGGGCCGAGGCGGAGGCGCTGCTCGGATCGCTGCTGAAGGCGCCGGTCGCCGTGTCGGCGACCACGACGGATGCCCTGGGCTTCACTGGCCGCGGCGAGGGCCTCGCCGCCATCGCGACGGCGCTCATTCTCCCCGAACCCCCGGCAGACCCTGACCTAAGCTGGGAAGCGTGACCATGCGACTCTACGATTCCAGGGCCCAGGCCCTCCGCGACTTCATACCCCTCACGCCCGGCGCGGTGGGTATTTACGTTTGTGGACCCACCGTGCAGTCCTCGCCCCACATCGGCCACCTGCGCAGCGCCCTCGTCTACGACCAGCTGCGCCGCTGGCTCACCTACCGCGGCTTCGATGTCACCTTCGTGCGCAACGTCACCGACATCGACGACAAAATTCTGGCCCACGCGGTCGGGGGCACCGAGCAGTGGTGGGCGCTCGCCTACCGCTACGAGCTGGAGTTCACCGCCGGATATCAGCGGCTCGGCATCCTCGCCCCCAGCTACGAACCCAGGGCGACCGCCAGCATCCAGCAGATGCAAGACCTGATCACCCGACTGATCCAACTCGGGCACGCCTACCCGGCCGATGACGCCTCCAGCGACGTCTACTTCGACACGGCGAGCTGGCCCGACTATGGTGACCTCACCCGCCAGCGGCGCGGCGACATGGAACCGGCAGCGGATGCCGACCCGCGTGGCAAGAATGACCCACGCGACTTCGCCCTGTGGAAGGGTCGCAAAGTCGACGAACCGGAGTCCGCCTCCTGGCCGTCCCCGTGGGGAGCCGGCCGTCCCGGCTGGCACATCGAGTGCTCGGCCATGGCGTCCCGCTACCTCGGCTCCCACTTCGACATCCACGGCGGCGGGCTCGACCTGCGCTTCCCGCACCATGAGAACGAGCTGGCCCAGTCCGCCGCCGCCGGCGACGGCTTCGCGAGCTACTGGGTGCACAACGGTCTCGTCAACGTGAACGGACAGAAGATGTCCAAGTCGCTGGGCAACTCGGTCTTCGCGGCGGAGCTGCTCGACCAGGCGCGCGCCATCGTCGTGCGCTACTACCTGGGGGCGGCCCACTACCGTTCCACCATCGACTACCACGAGGGTTCCCTCGTGGAGGCCGAAGCGGCCCTCGAAAGAATCGAGAGCTTCCTCGACCGCGCCGACCGCCGCCTGGCGGACACCCGCTTCGCCGGATCCGGCGTCGAGATCGTCCCGGACGAATTTGCGTCCGCCATGGACGACGACCTGGCGGTGCCTCAGGCTCTGGCCGTGTTGCACGACACCGTGCGTACCGGCAACGCGGCGCTGGACGCCGAAGATCTGCACGCGGCCGCCGCCGCGCGTGGTCACGTGCTCGCCATGAGTGAGGTTCTCGGAATCAACCCGCTCTCACCGGGCTGGTCCGTGGCCACGGACGAACCGGCCATGATCGCACTCACCGCCCTCGTCGAGCGCCTGCTCGACGATCGCGAAATCGCAAGGCAGGGCCGCGACTATGCGGCCGCAGACCGTATCCGGGACGAGCTCGTCGCCGCCGGAATTACCATCGAAGACACCCCCTCGGGTGCCCATTGGAGTTTTGACTGATGAAGAACACAGACCGTAAGTCCCGCACCGGGGCCGTGCGCAAGGGCAGCCGGGGACCACAGGTCGGTTCCGGCGGCCAGGGACGCCAGGCGCTCGAGGGCAAGAAGCCCACGCCCAAAGCGGAAGACCGCCCCTACCACCCCGCCGGCAAACGCAAGCTCGCCCAGGACCGCTTCGTCGCGGCCGGCGGCGGCCGCAGCCGCGGTTCCGCGGGTCCCAAGAGCGCGCCGCGCAGCGCCACCACCGGCAACACCGGCGGCGGCGGAGCGTCCACCCGCCGGGCCAAGCAGATCGACGAGCATGAGGTTGTGACCGGGCGCAACTCCGTACTGGAAGCGCTGCGGGCGAAGATCCCCGCCACGGCCCTGTACATCGCCACGCGCATCGAAATGGATGAACGGGTGAAGGAGGTCCTCACCCTCGCGACGACCCGCGGCATCCCCGTCCTCGAGGTCATGCGCCCGGAGCTCGACCGCCTGGCCGGCCGGGACTCGGTGCACCAGGGTCTCGCGCTCAAGGTGCCGTCCTACGAGTACGCCCAGCCCCTCGAGCTGCTGGAACTGACGATCAGCCGCGGCCACAAGCCGCTCTTCGTCGCCCTCGACGGCATCACCGACCCCCGCAACCTCGGCGCCATCATCCGCTCGACGGCCGCGTTCGGCGGACATGGCGTGATCGTGCCGCAGCGTCGGTCCGTCGGCGTGACCGCGTCGGCGTGGAAGACGTCGGCCGGCGCCGCTGCCCGACTTCCCGTCGCCATGGCCACCAACCTGACCCAGTCGCTCAAGGCGCTCAAGGAGCGCGGCGTGCTCGTCATCGGCCTCGCCGGTGATGGCGACACCCAGCTGCCCGAGCTCGGCATCGGTTTCGCCGAGCGCCCCATCGTGATCGTGGTCGGCAGCGAGGGCAAGGGGCTGTCCCGCCTCGTCACCGAGACCTGCGACGCGATTGTGTCGATCCCGATCAGCGCCTCGACCGAATCCCTCAACGCGGGGATTGCGGCCGGCGTGACACTGTACGAGGTCTCCCGACTGCGCGCGGCTGCCAAGGCCGCCAAGGTCGCGAAGCAGGCAGCCGCCGCGACGGCGGCAGCCGCCTCCGCAGCCTCTTAACCCGACCCGCCGGCCGGGCGCCCGCCAGGCAGGCCGAACCGCGAGAAAAGCCCCTTAATCCCACAATTGGCGGCCTTTTCTCACGGTTCGGCTGGGTACACGGACCCGGCGGAGCGCCGGCCGAATCAGACCTTGAGGCGCCAGTCGGCCGCGTCGTCGGCGGCCGACTCGGCCGCGTCCGCCAGTGCGGCGGTCTCATCGTCGGTCACGTCGATCGGGATCGTGATCTCGCCGGTGGCCGGCTCGATCACGGTGGCCTCGTCGCGGCGGTGCCGGAGCACGTTCTTGACGTAGGAGGTGACGGCTTCGGCCAGCGGGATGTCCCTGGACTGGTTCTGGGCCATGAACCAGCGGTGGTCGAGCAGCTGGTGGAAGACCTCGGCCGGTTCCAGCTTGCCCTTGAGATCGCGGGGAATGGCCCGGATGACGGGTTCGAAGACGCGCACCAGCCACTCGTGCGCCAGCATCTCCTCGTCGGCCTCCGGGTCGCCGTAGGAGACCCGGTAGGAGTCGAGGTCGTTGAGCAAGCGCCGGGCCTGGTTCTCCTCGGCGTCGAGCCCGGTCAGCCGCAGCAGGCGCCGCTGGTGGTGGCCGGCGTCGACGACCTTCGGCTGGATGCGCACGGTCGTACCCGTGTTGTCCGTCTTGATGGCCAGTTCCTCGATGTCGAACCCGAGGTCGTTGAGGCGTTCGACGCGTTCCGTGATGCGCCAGCGTTCGGAGCTGGAGAAGGATTCCGACCCGGTGAGCTCTTTCCAGAGCAGCCGGTAGGCGGCCACGATCCCATTGCTGACCCGAATGGGATCCAGCTCGTCGGCCGCTCGACCGCCGGCCTCGAGGTCCATGAGCTCACCGGCGATGTTGACGCGCGCGATCTCCAGGTCGTTCTCGCGCTGGCCGTTGGAGAGCCCGCCTGGATATAGCTGCCCGGTCTCGGCGTCGACCAGGTAGGCGGCGAACGCGCCGGCGTCACGGCGGAAGAGGGTGTTGGACAGCGACACATCACCCCAGAAGAGGCCGGCCATGTGCACGCGTACCAGCAGCAGGGCCAGGGCGTCGACCAGCCGGGTGGCGGTGTCGGGCCGCAGGGTCTGCGAGTAGAGCGCGCGGTAGGGGAGCGAGAACTTGAGGTGCCGGGTGACGAGCACCGAATTCAGCGGCTCGGCGTCGTCATCGGTGCGGTTCGTGATCACGGCGAGCGGCTCGACGCAGGGAATTTCCAGGCCCTGCAGGGTACGGAGCATCTCGTACTCGCGCTTGGCCATCTCGCTGGTGGTCTCCTTGATGGCGACGACACGACCGCTCAAATGAGCGAAGCGCACAAGGTGGCGGGAGATGCCTTTGGGCAGGGCTGCGATGTTCTCGTTCGGCCAGGCATCCAGCGGGAGGTGCCAGGGAAGGTCAAGTAGGGCTGGATCGGCAGTGGCCGATGTGATGTTGAGTGAACCGCTCATCCGTCGAGTTTACCGGTGTGCTCCGCAGTCGGGGAACGACAAAACGGCCGAACGGAGCATGCTCCGTCCGGCCGTTCGTTGAGGAGCGGGTGCCTAGTCGGCGACTGCTCCACCGAGGCGCAGGCCGGTCTCGGCGTCGAAAACGTGCATGTGGTGCGGCGTCGGGGTGAGGTAAACGGTGTCGCCGGCGGACGAGTGCGAACGGCCATCGACGCGAGCGACGATATCGGTGCGCTTGCCCTCGACCGTGGAGTGACCGTAGAGGTAACCGTCGGCGCCGAGCTCCTCGACCAGGTCGACGGCAACTTCGAGGCCCTCGCCATGCGTGGTGGACAGGTGGATGTCCTCGGGGCGAACGCCGATCGTGACCTTCTTGCCGGTGGAGCCGGTCAGGGTCTCGCGGGGCACGGGGATCGTTGCGGTGCCGAATTTGACGCCACCGTCGACGGTGTCGGCCAGGAACAGGTTCATGGCCGGGCTGCCGATGAAGCCGGCAACGAAGACGTTGTTCGGCTTCGAATACAGGTCGCGAGGCGTGCCGACCTGCTGGAGCACGCCATCCTTGAGGACCGCGATGCGATCGCCCATGGTGAGGGCTTCGGTCTGGTCGTGGGTCACGTAGACCGTCGTGACGCCGAGGCGGCGCTGGAGCGAAGCGATCTGGGTGCGGGTCTGCACGCGTAGCTTGGCGTCGAGGTTCGACAGAGGCTCGTCCATCAGGAACACCTGGGGCTGACGCACGATGGCACGGCCCATGGCGACGCGCTGACGCTGGCCACCGGAGAGTGCTTTCGGCTTGCGGCTCAGGTACGGCTCGAGGTCGAGCAGCTTGGCGGCCTCGAGAACGCGGGCGGCGCGCTCATCCTTGTTGACGCCGGCGATCTTGAGCGCGAAGCCCATGTTCTCGGCAACCGTCATGTGGGGGTACAGAGCGTAGTTCTGGAAGACCATGGCGATGTCGCGGTCTTTTGGCGGGACATCCGTCACGTTGCGCTCACCGATGAAGATGTTGCCGTCGTTGACTTCTTCAAGGCCGGCGAGCATGCGCAGGGACGTGGACTTGCCGCAGCCGGACGGGCCGACCAGCACGAGAAACTCGCCGTCGGCAACCGACAGGTCGAGCTTGTCAACGGCGGGAATAGAGGAACCCGGATACAGGCGGGTCGCCTTGTCGAACGTGACTGAAGCCATGGTTGATTACTCCTTCACCGGCAGGTACGTGCCGGACGATCCGTTGTGATGGGTTACTACGCCTGCCACACGTCATGTGCCACAGGTCAACTTTCTAAGTATGTCATGTCGGGGGATCGCGGCGACGGCGGGAATTCTGCGGCGGAGCCCGCCCACAGGCCCCGTCTGGACGTTTCCCAGAAAGGGGACCTACTATTTGGGAGGCATTCGCAAATGGCTTGCCTCTGCACTAACTACTCGGAGCGAGCATTCATGACTATTGGCGGATCGGGCGACAGCCGTCCCTCTAAGAATCAGCGACGTGACGCGGTGCGCACCAAGGCCAAGCGGATCCGCGAGGAGCAGAAGAAGAAGGACCGCCGTTACCGGGTCGCCCTGCGCAGCGGAATCGCCGTCGCCGGCGTCGCCATTGCCGCGGTCATCGTCGTGGTCATCATCAACTCGATTCCCCCGGTCGGCCCCGGTCCGGCGAACATGGCCAGTGACGGCGTGCTGATCTCCGAGGGGATGACCCCGGTCACGACCTCTGCACTCCAGCCCGAGGCCAAGCCGATACCGTCCAAGCCGGATGCGACCGGCACGGTCGCCGACATTCGCGTCTACGCCGACTACCTCTGCCCGTTCTGCAGCGAGTTCGATGCCGCCAACAGTGAGCAGATCAGCCAATGGGTCACGTCGGGTGCCGCGACCGTGGAGATCCACCCGGTTTCGATCCTGACCCACAAGTCCTCCGGCACGAAATACTCGCTTCGGGCTGCGAACGCCGCCGCATGTGTGGCCAATTACGCCCCCGCAAACTTCTACGACTTCAACGCCATCCTGTTCCAGGAACAGCCCAAGGAGGGCACTGCCGGTCACGACGACGCGGCCATCAAGGGCCTCGTGAAGGACGCCGGCGTGAGCGACCGGGTGTCGCAGATCAACGCGTGCATTGACGATACGACCTTCAAATCGTGGGTCATCGCATCCACCGACCGGGCTCTGTCCGGTCCGTTGCCGAACACCGAGGTCGAGGCCATCACCGGCACACCCACCGTGCTCGTCAACGGAAAGCAGTACGTCGGCGCACTCGACGACCCGAGGGAGTTCGCGGCCTTCGTGCTACAGGCGGCCGGCGCGACCTACTCCACCTCGACGCCGACCCCCGAGCCGGCACCGGCAGGGTAGTCGCCCCGCTTCGATGGCGGCACAGCACGGGTTCGTCATTTAGGATGATTAGTCAAGGCGTCAATCGCCTCATGCCGGCCTGGCGCAATTGGTAGCGCACCACTCTTGTAAAGTGGGGGTTACGGGTTCAAGTCCCGTGGCCGGCCCTGTTCTCTCATCGCTTCAGATCGTGATTCTCTCGGTGACGGTTTCCTCGAGGGCGCTGAGAAAATCCGTCGGATCGATCGGCGAGCGCACGCCCGGTTTTGCATCGGCCGGAATGCCCCCGACGTACAGCCAGCCGAGCAATTCTTCCGAGGCCGCGAGGCCGTGGGTTTCGTTCACCGGCTGCGTGCGGGCCAGGGCGCCGGAACGCCACATGACGCCCCAGCCCTGGGCGGCGAGGAGAAGGCTCAGCATGTGGGCGACACCGGCCGCGACGGCGTCCTGTTCCCAGACCGCCACCGTGTCGCTTTCGCGACGGCTCGCGACCACGGCGATCAGAAGTTCGGCGCGCAGCGGCTTAGCGGCCAGCCTGGCGGCTTCGGCGCCGTTCAGCCCGGCGGCCTCGACCATGGCCTCGCCCAGGCGGCGCCGGGCGTCACCGCGCAACTCGATCAGCCGCCACGGACGCAGAGCGCCATGGTCGGCGACACGGGCCGCGACAGCCACCAAAGGCAGCAGTTCCGCATGGCTCGGTGCCTGCCCGGTGACCTTGGAGTGGGAGCGTCGATGATTGACCGTATCAAGGAGGTCGGGCAACGCTTACTCGACCGGCTTGAAATTGAGCGAGATGGAGTTCATGCAGTACCGGTCGCCGGTGGGCGTTCCGAATCCGTCGTCGAAAACGTGGCCCAGGTGAGAGCCGCACTTAGCACAGCGCACCTCGGTGCGCACAACCCCGAGGGTGCGGTCTTCGAGGAGTTCAACGGCCTCGGGACGCACCGATTCGTAGAAGCTCGGCCAGCCGCAACCGGAGTCGAACTTCGTGCCGCTTTTGAACAGCTCGGCATTGCAAGCCCCGCAGGTGTAAATCCCGGAGCGGCCCTCATCGAGGAGCTCGCCGGCCCACGCCCGCTCGGTGGCGGCGCCGCGCAGTACGGCGTACTGCTCGGGGCTCAGCTCCGCGCGCCACTGCGCATCCGACTTCTCGACCTCGTAGTCCATGTTCCGTTCCTTCCTGCTCGACCCCGGAGAGGCCGAAATCTGTCCGTATCAACACTAAACTCGCCAGACCGCGGTGGTATTCCTCGATCAGGAGCCCGGCAGGATTTTCCACCTTGGACAGCACGGCCAACGGCCCAGCGAGTACGCAGGCATCGACAATTAGGATTGCAGAGATCGAGGGAGGTGGCACGTGGACGGAGCTCCCGGCTCGTCGACTCCCGCGGAGCCTGCCTCGGAGTCCTCCTCGCCGGCAGGCTTGTCCGCGCGCGACCGGTTGATCCTCGCCTTCGAGCGGCAGTGGTGGAAGCATGCCGGCGCCAAGGAACAGGCGATCCGGGCCGAGTTCGGCCTCTCGGCCGCCCGGTACTATCAACTACTGGGGGTTGTGATCGACTCGCCGCTGGCCCTGGCCCACGACCCGATGCTGGTGAAACGCCTGCAGCGGCTGCGCGACGCCCGGTCGCAGGCAAGGGGCCGCCGGTCGCTACAGTCCACCGATTGACTCCCTGACCTGCACCCTTCCCGTGTCTCATCACCACTACAAAGGATCTGACCAGCCTCACGATGCCGAATTCCTACGCTAAAGACCGCTTCGACCACTTCCCGCACTTCCTGGAGCGGGTGGGGGCCCACCGCGCGCCCGGCAAGAAAGGGCGCGGCTGGGTCGCAGTGTGGTGGTCTCTTGGCGCAACCGTGCTGCTGGTCGGAATCGGAGTCGTCGGCCTGGCCGTCCTGAACAACAACCTGAACTTCGAGTTGCCGGGCACGGCGACGACTGCTGACAGCACGGCCGAGCCGAGCGCCACTGCGAGTGACACTCCGGCGCCGGTGCCGACGCCGGCCGCGACCGTGGACCCTGACTCGACCGTGACCGTTTTGAACGGGACCGCCGGCGAGGGGATCGCCCGGTCCGTTGGCGATCTCCTCGAGGCGGAGGGCTGGACGATCGAAGAGCTGGACAACGCGAGCACGGAGGATGTGCAGACGACGACGGTTTACTACGCCGACGCGGACCTGGAGGGAGCGGCCCGCGGAGTCGCGGAGTCACTGCCCGGCTCGGAGGTGCTGCTTTCAAGCGATTTCGCCGATTCCGCAGCGGACCTGACCGTTGTTGTCGGCGCCGACTACGAGCCGGCCGAATAGCCGTCGCCTATACGTCCGGCGCTCGCGCGTCAACCCCCTTTCGTTCTTCCGGAGCTTCCGTAAATTGGGCGTTGGTCCCTCATTTTGTTTGTCCGGGCGTTCTCGCAAGAGACGTATTCCATCGGTCGAATGCAATGGACGCAATCCTTGCGCCAGGCCCGGTACGGCCAGCGGGCGCGTGTCGACGAATTCACAGCAACAAGGAGTTATACATGGCGAACGGAACCGTCAAATGGTTCAACGCTGAAAAGGGTTTCGGCTTCATCACCGTCGATGGAGGTGGCCAGGACGTCTTCGTCCACTACTCGGCCATCGACATGCACGGCTACAAGGTTCTGGAAGAGGGACAGCACGTCATCTTCGAACTGGGTACAGGGGCAAAGGGGCCCCAGGCAGAAGCGGTTCGTCCGATCTGATCCAGCGGGGGATGTTCCAGCGGTCGACCGCAGGGTCGGGTCGCTCCCAGGCATGTGTGCGCGGCAGTGCAGCCGCGTTAGGGTTTGGGGCGTGACAACGAAAATAGTGGTTCAAGCGCAGCGACGAAGTGCGGCACCGAGAATCCGGTCCATCCGGATGCTCGGGGTCGTCCTTCTGCCGCCCCTTCTGCTGGTCTCCGCATGCGCCAGTGACGCGCCGAAGCCGCCGGCAAGCTCGACCAGCACGCCCTGGAACTCCACCTTCGAGTCGGCCGCAGACCCGGCGGTCGCCCCATTGCGTGGCACGAGTGTGCCGGCCGGGAGCCTCCAGAACCCTGCCCTCTCGGTGAAGATCGACAACCACGAAGCGGCCAGGCCGCAGCTCTCTCTCGAGCGCGCCGACATCGTCTTCGAAGAACTGGTCGAGGGCGGGCTGACCCGTTATGTCGCGGTCTGGCATTCCGACGTGCCTGAACTCGTCGGGCCGGTGCGATCGATCCGACCCATGGACCCGGACATCATCGCGCCCTTCGGCGGAATCATGGCTTATTCCGGCGGCCAACAGAAATTCATCGACCTGATGGACGCGACGGATGTCGTCAGCGCCGCTTTCGATACCGACGACACCGGCCTCTTCGCGCGTTCGGATGACCGGGAAGCCCCGCACAACGTCATCCTCCAGGCCTCAGCGCTCGTCGCGCGGAACGCCACCGTGCCGCCGCCGAATCAGCAATTTGCCTACTCCGCGACCGTGCAGGGATCGTCCGCGGCCGTCGACGGCGCGCCCGTCGCGGCGATCAACTCCACCTTCTCCACCGCCCGTTGGCCCGGCTGGACGTGGGATGCGGCCGGTGCTGCCTACCTGCGCTCGCAGGAGGGCGCACCTGACCTCGACGCCACCGGTGCGCAGCTGCGGGCGACCAACGTCCTGGTCCTGCGGGTCGCGATCGACGGCACCTACGGAGATGTTCCCACGACGACAATGATTGGTTCGGGGGAAGCCTGGGTGTCGGCCGGCGGCAAGTCCGTGCATGCGGTCTGGTCCAAGGCCGACCAGACCGCTCCCATCCGTCTCGTCGATGACTTCGGCGTGACGATTCGTCTCGCCGCCGGTAACACCTGGATCGAGCTGGTGCCGTCGGACCGAGGCACGGTTGTGCTGGTGCCGTAGCCGCGGCCGCGGCACCTTGCCGTTCACTTGCACTCTCGACCCCAGAGTGCCAGAATCTACTTGGCACTCTCTCTGTTTGAGTGCCAACCCATCACCGTTTTGGTAACGTCCGGGAGGGACGAGAAACACATATGGCAAAGATCATTGCTTTCAACGAAGAGGCCCGTCGCGGCCTTGAGCGTGGCCTGAACATCCTCGCTGACACTGTCAAGGTCACCCTCGGCCCGCGCGGACGTAACGTGGTGCTGGAAAAGAAGTGGGGCGCTCCCACGATCACCAACGATGGCGTGTCCATCGCCAAGGAGATCGAACTCGACGACCCGTACGAGAAGATCGGTGCCGAGCTCGTCAAGGAGGTCGCCAAGAAGACCGATGACGTCGCGGGCGACGGAACCACCACCGCCACCGTCCTGGCTCAGGCGCTCGTTCGTGAAGGCCTGCGCAACGTCGCGGCCGGAGCAGACCCGATCAGCCTCAAGCGTGGCATCGAGAAGGCCACGGCCGCCGTGATCGCTGAGCTCATCGCCAACGCCAAAGAGGTCGAGACCAAGGAAGAGATCGCGGCCACCGCTTCCATCTCCGCCGGTGACGCCGAAATCGGCGCCATCATCGCCGAGGCCATCGACAAGGTCGGCAAGGAGGGTGTTGTCACCGTCGAGGAGTCGAACACTCTCGGCACCGAGCTCGAGCTCACCGAGGGCATGCGCTTCGACAAGGGCTTCCTGTCCGCCTACTTCGTGACCGACCCCGACCGTCAGGAAGCGGTCTTCGAAGACCCCTACATCCTGATCGTCAACTCCAAGGTCTCCAACATCAAGGACCTGCTCCCCATCGTGGACAAGGTCATCCAGACCGGCAAGCAGCTCCTCATCATCGCCGAGGACGTCGACGGCGAGGCCTTGGCCACGCTCGTGGTGAACAAGATCCGCGGAATCTTCAAGTCGGTCGCCGTCAAGGCTCCCGGCTTCGGCGACCGTCGCAAGGCCCAGCTGCAGGACATCGCCATCCTCACCGGTGGACAGGTCATCAGCGAAGAGGTCGGTCTCAAGCTCGAGAACGTCACGCTTGACCTCCTCGGCAACGCGCGCAAGATCGTCATCACCAAGGACGAGACCACCATCGTCGAAGGCGCCGGAGACCCCGAAGCCATCGCCGGACGTGTCCAGCAGATCCGCAGCGAGATCGAAAACACCGACAGTGACTACGACCGCGAGAAGCTCCAGGAGCGTCTCGCCAAGCTCGCTGGCGGAGTCGCAGTCATCAAGGCCGGCGCCGCGACGGAGGTTGAGCTCAAGGAGCGCAAGCACCGCATCGAGGATGCCGTCCGCAACGCGAAGGCTGCCGTCGAAGAGGGCATCGTCGCCGGTGGTGGCGTTGCGCTGATCCAGGCCGGCAAGACCGCGTTCGAGAAGCTCGAGCTGGTCGGCGACGAGGCAACGGGAGCGAACATCGTCAAGGTTGCCATCGACGCTCCACTCAAGCAGATCGCCCTCAACGCCGGCATGGAGCCGGGCGTTGTCGCCGACAAGGTGCGCAACCTGCCGATCGGTTGGGGCCTCAACGCCGCGACCGGTGAGTACGTCGACATGCTCGCGGCCGGAATCAATGACCCGGTGAAGGTCACCCGTTCCGCGCTGCTGAACGCAGCGTCGATCGCCGGACTGTTCCTCACCACCGAGGCCGTAGTCGCCGACAAGCCGGAGAAGAACGCTGCTCCGGCCGGCGACCAGGGCGGCGGAATGGACTTCTAAGTCCACACCGCTTCACCGCTTCACAACACAGGGCGCCTCCGCCGGGAGGCGCCCTGTGTCGTTAATGCAGGCCTCGCTAAAACAGGCCTCGCTAAAACAGGCGTCGTCAAAACAGGCGTCGCCAATGCGCAGGCCGTCGCGGCTAACGCAGGAAGAGGCGCGCGTTGGCCTGCTCGATCTCGGCGTACTGCTGGCCGGCTTGGTTCAGGGCCAGATTCAATCCCTCCGCGCTCTGGGCCACCTGCTGTTGGGTGGCACGCCAGTCCGAGACCGCCGCCTGGAACGCGGTGGCGGCCTGGCCCGTCCACGAGCCCTCCAGCGCGGTCAGCTGGGCGATGAGCCCGGCGACCTCGCCCTGGATGCGCCCGATCGTGGCGCGCGCCACGGAGGTGGTGTGGAGCACTGCTTCGCTGTCGACCTGATAGCGGGTCATGGGGGTCCTTTCGGCAGGGGAAGATACCGATCAGACTACGGAGCCGCCTGCAGCCGTTCCCGTTGGCTGCCGTTGTGCCATGGCGAATCATCCTCCCGGACCGCGGGGGAGGAACCGCGGGGGTTTGACGCCGCGGCACGCGCTACGACGTGATGACGGGGGCGACGCGCTGGGGCGCGCTCGGAGAACAGGCCAGTGGGAACCAGACCCGGAACGTTGCGCCGCCGCCGGGGGTGTCCACGACCTGGACGGTGCCGTTGTGGCTGGCGACGATCGAGGCGACGATCGCCAGGCCGAGCCCGCTGCCGCCGGTCTCCCGTGCACGGGAGGTGTCCGCACGCCAGAAGCGCTGGAAGATCTTCTCCCTGATCTGCGGCGGGATACCCTCACCATGGTCGATGACGGCGATGGAGGCGCGCTGGTTTCGGCGGTCGACTGCGACCTCGAGCTCGACCGGGCTGTCCGTCGGGCTGAAGCGTAGCGCGTTGCCCATCAGGTTCGTGATGATCTGGCGGATCTTGTTCTCCTCGGCCATCACCACGGCCTGCACGGTGCCGGGCTCGGTCACCGGAGTCTGTTCCGGAGCCGGCGGCGCAACATCCGCTTTGCGTGGTTTGCGGGTGCGCAGCCGCGCCAGGGTTGCCCCGGCGAAAGAGACGGATCCGCCCGCCGGTTGGTTCGGCTCGTCGGGCTTCGAACCTGGTGCGGCAGCGGAGGGGACTTCTCCCGTTGAGTGAGCGAGGTCGATGGCGGGGCGTTCGGTGCTGTCCTCGATCTCGGCGGGGATCGGCGTGACGACGGTGATGGTGCGACCGGGGGAGGAGGCCATGGCGTCGAGGGCCGCGTCACGGGCGAGCGGCATCAGGTCGACCGGCGCGAGGGCAAGCGGCTTTGTCTCGTCGAGCCGGGCCAGCTCGAGCAGGTCTTCGACGAGGCCGCCCATGCGGATCGCTTCTTTCTCAATGCGCTCCATGGACAGTGCGATTTCTTCCGGGGCCTGCAAGGCACCCATTCGGTAGAGCTCGGCGTAGCCGCGCACCGAGACGAGGGGAGTGCGCAACTCGTGGCTGGCGTCGCCGACGAAGCGGCGCATCTGGTCGATGGTGCGGGCGCGGTCCTTGAACAGGCGGTCGATGCGGCTCAGCATGGTGTTGAGCGATCGGTTGAGGCGCCCGACCTCGGTGTTGGGCGTGGCGCCGCCGAGCCGCTGGCTGAAGTCGCCATCGGCGATGGCCGCGGCCGTACGCTCCACCTCTCGCAGCGGTGCAAAGGTGGTGGTCACCAGCAGCCGGGTGAGCAGGGCGCCCACCAGCACGACCCCGAGCCCGAACCCCAAGAAAATGGTGAGGTAGGTGGCCATGGTGTTCTCGGTCGGCCTCAACGAGACCGCCATGACCAGCGTGCCCAAGGTTCCCTGAGGCGAGATCACGAGCGGCACGGCGACCGCCAAGAACTCGGTGTCGTGTGCCGAGTCCACCAGAGTCATCGTCTTGCCGTCGAGCTCCATCACGGTCTGCAGGTCGAGCGGTGCGGTCAGGATCGGCAGCTCACTGCGCGGGACATCCCGCCAGGTGTGGTCCTCGAGGCTGCCGTGCTCGTCATACAGGGCGACGTAGTAGTCCGAAGAGACCACGGCTGTAGTGCCCTGGCCGAGAGCCGCCGCCGAATAGCTGTTCGAGGCGGACTGGGCGTCGATCTGCAGCTGCGAATCGACCTGCTGGACCACGTATTGGCGAAGCATGGCCATCGTGCCGATGCCGGAGACGAGCAGGCCAAGCGTCAGCATCAGGACCGTGACGCCCGTGATTTTGGAACGCAGGGAAATGCGGCTCCACCGCTCCATAAGTGACTGATGCATAGGAAACCAGTGTATGAGCGCAGCCTGTGTCTACGCCTTGGCGGCCTTGAGCATGTAGCCGAAGCCGCGCTTGGTCTGGATGAGGGGTTCGGTCGAGTGCGCGTCCACCTTGCGGCGGAGGTAAGAAATGTAGGACTCGACGATGCCGGCGTCACCGTTGAAGTCGTACTCCCAGACATGGTCCAGGATCTGAGCCTTCGACAGGACCCGGTTCGGGTTCAGCATGAGGTAGCGCAGAAGCTTGAACTCGGTCGGACTGAGTTCGATGGGGGCGTCGCCGACCAGGACCTCGTGGGTGTCCTGGTCCATGGTGAGTTCGCCGGCGCGGATGATCGCGTCTTCGTCGGCCTGCATGGTCCGGCGCAGGATGGCCTTGATCCGGGCCACAATCTCGTCGAGGCTGAACGGCTTGGTGACGTAGTCGTCGCCGCCGACCGTCAGGCCGGTGATCTTGTCTTCGGTGTCGTCCTTCGCCGTGAGGAAGAGGATCGGGGCCGTGTAGCCGGCGGACCGCAGGCGCTTGGTTACTCCGAAACCGTTCATGTCCGGCAGCATGACGTCAAGGATGATGAGGTCGGGTTCTTCCTCGAGGACGGCGGAGATCGCCTGCGCGCCGTTTCCGACGGCTCGCACGGCGAATCCGGCGAAACGCAGGCTGGTGGTGAGGAGATCCCGGATATTGGGTTCGTCGTCGACAATAAGGATGCGTGGGCCGTCAGTCATGTACATATTATCTGCGCGTTAGCTGAAGGTTTACTGAAAATGCCCGGTATGCGCGCTGGCGAGTAGATTGGTGATCAAACCAGACTGCCGCGGCGTGGGGAGACCAGAATGACTGTTCCGACTTTTGCGATTGTGGGGGCCGGCTTGGCCGGGGCCAGAGCGGCCGAGGCCATCCGTTCCGAGGGGTTCGACGGGAGCATCGTGTTGCTGGCCGGGGAGACTGAGTACCCCTACGTGCGGCCGCCCCTCTCCAAGGACTACCTGGCCGGGCGGGCCGCCCGGGACACGATCGACGTGCACCCGGCACCGTGGTACGACGAGCGGGGCATCGACGTACGGCTGGGTGCCCGGGTGACCGGGCTGGCGCTCGACACCCACGAGCTGACCCTGCGGGAGGGCAAATCGGTGCGCTACGACAGATTGCTCCTCGCGACGGGGGCGTCGTCACGGCGCTTTCCCGGCCCGGGCGCAGACTTGGCCGGGGTGTACCATCTGCGCACGGTCGGCGAGTCGCAGGCGCTCCGAGCCGAGCTGGAGCCGGGAAACCGCCGGGTCGTGATCGTCGGGGCCGGCTGGATCGGTCTCGAAGTCGCCGCGGCCGCCCGCGGTTACGGCAACACCGTCACGGTGCTCGGGCGGGACGGCGTGCCGCTGGCCCCGCTGATCGGCGACGAGGTCGGGTCGGTGTTCGCGGAGCTGCACCGCGTGAACGGGGTGGATCTGCGGATGGAAACTCAGGCCGACCGACTGATCGGGACGCAGGGGAGGGTCACCGGAGTGGGACTCCCCGGCGGCGAGGTCGTTTCGGCCGATGTCGTCGTCATCGGCATCGGCGCGGTGCCGAACACGGACCTGGCCCGGGACGCGGGCCTGGCCGTCGACGACGGCATCGTCGTCGACGCGGCGTTCCGGTCCATCGACCCGGACGTCTACGCGGTGGGTGACGTCGCCACGGTCTTCCACCCCGTGCTGCGGCACCATCTGCGCGTCGAGCACTGGGACAACGCCGAGCGGGCCGGCGCCGCGGCCGGCCGCTCGATGCTTGACCAGGCGGTCAGCTACGACGCGATCCCGTACTTCTACACCGACCAGTTCGACCTCGGGATGGAATACTCGGGGTACGGCGCACTTGCCCGGGATGCGGAGGTCGTGTTTCGCGGTGACCCGGCGAGGCGGGAATTCATCGCGTTCTGGGTGTTGGACGGCAGGGTCGTCGCCGGCATGAACGTCAACGTGTGGGACGTCAACGAGACGGTGCAGCGCTTCATCCGGACGGAGGTGCGGGTCGACATGACCCGGCTTGCGGATGAGAGCATTGAACTGGACGAACTTCTCGCCGGAGCACCCGACTGAAGGACCTGACATGGACAACGCGACCACTCGACCTGGCCCGGCGCTGCTCGACCTGATCCATCCACGGCGACTGATCGGGGAGAGACTGTTCGATTTTTCCCGTGAGGTGGCCGTGATGGCCATCGTCAACCGCACGCCGGATTCCTTCTACGACAAGGGGGCGACCTTCGCTCTTGACGAGGCCGTCACGGCCGCCCGGCGCGCCATCCTGGACGGCGCCGACTGGGTCGACATCGGCGGGGCGAGATTCGCGCCCGGCCCGTCCATTCCGATCGAGGAGGAGATCGACCGGGTCGTCCCGGTGGTCGAGGCCCTGCGCGGCTCGGGCGTCGTCATCTCCGTCGACACCTTTCATCCCGCCGTGGCGCGCGCCAGCCTGGCCGCCGGCGCCCACGTGATCAACGACACCACCGGGGTGCACGACCCGGCCATGGCTGACGTCGTCGCGGACAGCGACGCGACGCTGGTGATCACCCACAGCCTCGCGCCGCCGCGCACACCGTGGCCGGGGCCCACCTACGGCGACGTGGTGCACGAGGTCGCAACCTTCTTGGATGAACGGGTCGAGCTGGCCCGGAGTCGCGGCGTCCCGGCATCCCGCATCATCGTCGACCCCGGGCACGACCTGAACAAGAACACCTACCACTCGCTCGAGCTGACCCGGAGGCTCGGCGAGATCACCGCCCTCGGCTACCCCACTCTGGTCGCAGTCTCGAACAAGGACTTCATCGGGGAGACGCTGAACCGTGAGCGGGGCGACCGGATCGCGGGATCGCTCGCCGCCGCCGTCTACAGCATCCTGCAGGGCGCCCGGATCGTGCGGATGCACAACGTCGTCGCCGCGGTCGACGCCGTGCGGATGACCGAGGCGATCCTGGGCTTCCGCGAACCGGCGTACGTGCGCCACAACCTGGCCTGATGATGCTGGATCGTGACGAGCTGATCATCCGTTACCGGGTGCCTGACCGCACTCTGCCGCACCTGCGAGTGAATTTTATCGCCAGCCTCGACGGCGCCGCCACCCGGGAGGGTGTGAGTGGCGGGCTCGGGAACGCCGACGACAGGCTCGTCTTCGATACCCTTCGGATGCTCGCTGACGTGATCGTGGTCGGTGCGGGCACGGTGCGCGCCGAGGGGTACGTCGGCATCCGTCAGGGCCCCGCGGATGCCGCGTGGCGGGTCCGGCACGGACTTCCGGCGCAGCTGCCCGTCGCCATCGTGTCCTCACGGCTGGACCTCGAGCCGAGCCACTCGCTGTTCGCGGACGCCGCCGTGCGGCCGCTGGTCGTGACGCACGCGGCGTCACCGCTGCGGCGACGCGCGGAGCTCGCAGAGGTGGCGGACGTGCTGGTCTGCGGGGAGGACGTCGTGGACCCGCGGCTGATGCGGGCGGAGCTGGCTCGGCGCGGTCTGGCGCAGATACTCTGCGAGGGTGGGCCGAACCTGTTCGGTGCGCTGATCGACGCCGACTGCGTCGACGAGCTGTGCCTCACCGTCAGCCCCGTGCTCGAGGGCGGCCCGGCCGGACGGATCTCCGCCGGTCCCGCCGCCATCACCCGGGACATGTCCCTGCTGCACGTGCTGACCGCCGGGGACATGCTGTTCCTGCGCTATGCCCGCCGGAAGGCTTCCTCTCCGACCGCCTGACCGGCCGTTTCACCGCCGGTCAGACGGAGACGACCTGCGCGTCCAGATTCTGCGAGTCAAGGATCGTGTAGCTATAGCCCTGCTCGGCGAGGAAGCGCTGGCGGTTCTGGGCGAAGTCCTGGTCGACGGTGTCGCGGGCCACCAGCGTGTAGAAGTTCGCGGACAGACCGGACTCCTTCGGCCGCAGAAGCCGGCCGAGGCGCTGCGCCTCCTCCTGGCGTGAGCCGAAGGAACCCGAAACCTGGATGGCGACGGTGGCCTCCGGCAGGTCGACCGAGAAATTCGCGACCTTTGACACCACGAGCAGGTTCTCCTCGCCGACTCGGAAGGCCTGGTAGAGGCGCTCGCGCTCGTCGACAGGGGTCGCACCGGTGAGCTTGGGGGCATTCAGGGCCTCGGCGAGCTCGTCGATCTGGTCGAGGTACTGTCCGATCACGAGGATGCGTTCTCCGGGGTGCTTGGCTACCAGGCGCTTGACGACGTCGAGCTTCGCGGGTGCGGTCGCGGCCATCCGGTAGCGCTCGTCGTCGGCGGCGGCGGCATAGCTGAGTCGCTCGGACTGGGGCAGGTCGATGCGCACCTCGAAGCAGGAGGCTGGGGAGATGAAGCCCTGGGCCTCGATCTCCTTCCAGGGCGCGTCGAACCGCTTCGGGCCGATCAGGCTGAATACGTCGCCCTCGCGGCCGTCCTCGCGCACCAGGGTGGCGGTGAGGCCGAGGCGGCGGCGGGCCTGCAACTCCGCGGTCAGCTTGAACACGGGGGCCGGCAGCAGGTGCACCTCGTCGTAGATGACGAGGCCCCAGTCCATGGCGTCGAGTAGCTCGAGGTGCGCGTATTCGCCCTTCCGTTTGGCGGTGAGGATCTGGTAGGTCGCGATCGTGACCGGCTTGACCTCCTTGACCTGCCCGGAGTACTCGCCGATCTCGTCGGCGGTGAGGGTCGTGCGCTTCTGCAGTTCGTCGCGCCACTGACGGGCGGAGACCGTGTTGGTGACGAGGATGAGCGTGTTGGTCTTGGCGGTGGCCATGGCCCCGGCGCCGACCAGCGTCTTTCCGGCCCCGCAGGGCAGCACGACCACGCCGGAGCCGCCGTCGAAGAAGCTGGAGACGGCCTTGTTCTGGTAGTCCCGGAGCGCCCAACCGTCTTCCAAAAGACCGATCGGATGCGGCGTTCCCGGCGTGTAGCCGGCGAGGTCCTCGGCCGGCCAGCCCAGTTTCACCAGTTCCTGTTTGAGCTGGCCGCGCGCCCACGGCTCGACCAGGAACGAGTCCGGCGACGGATGCCCGATCAGGAGGGGCGCGATGCGCCGGGCCCCGGCGATCTCGGTGAGCACGGCCTGGTCGTTGCTCTGCAGGATGAGCTGACCCTCGGTGTCACGTTCGATGATGAGCCGGCCATACCGGCCGACCGTCTCCGTGATGTCCACGCTGACGGTCTGCGGGATGGCGAACTTCGAGTACTTTTCGAGCGTGGCCAGCATGTTGGAGGCGTCGTGCCCCGCGGCGCGGGCATTCCACAGCCCCAGCCGGGTGATGCGGTAGGTGTGGATGTGCTCGGGGGCACGCTCCAACTCGGCGAACACGGCCAGGTCGTGGCGCGCATCCTCGGCAAGAGGGTGGGCGACTTCGAGCAAAACTGTACGGTCACTTTGGACGATCAGAGGGCCATCAGACATAGCCGTTAATCCTACGCCCGGTCAGCGTGAAGGCCCGCACCTACGGCGCCGGCGTGATGCTGATAATGCTGGACAGAGGCAGCGTGCGTTCGATGTCGGCGCGACGGTCTCGGGCCCGGAAACGCCCGCCGCCCACACTGGCCGGCTCGAGCAGATAGTCGACCACCACACCGCCGGGCATGGCGATGCTGACGACGACGGTCTGCTTCGCCTTGATTGCCAGGTCGAGCTGGCGGGCGAGCCAGGCATCCGCTGCCTGGCCCTCGCCGCCATCGGCGGCACGCAGCCTCTCGACCAGGGTGACGGCCGGATCCGGGGCGTCCACCGGCACGACCCGAGCGAGCTGGTGGCGGCGCAGGTGCACGATCTCATGGGTGGCGTCCTCCGCGGCGACGGGGTAGCGCGCATCGCTGAGCGCCCAGAAGACCACGTCGGAGGGGAACCGGCTGGTCAGTCGGCTGCCCTCGGCAGGCACAAGGCCGAGGGAGGCGAGCGTCTGGTCCACGGCGATGGTGCTCAGCAGGGCCGCGTCGTCGGACTGGACATAGGCCTGGGCCGGGGACTCCATCGGGTCCGTCGGGCCGACGCGCACGCGCCCGTAGCGGGCGGCGGATTCCCGGATCAGGTAGTCGACGGGCTGTGGGATGCCGGTCAGGGAGACCGTGCGCAGGAAATCGAGCAGTGACTCCGCGCTTTCGCCGGCCGCCAGGGCGCGGTTCACGGAGTTGGCGGTGATGCGGTAGCTCAGGGCGAGTTCCCGGCTCTCCACGTCGGCGAGCCCCCGCAGGCGGCTGTCGATCGAGGGGGCGAGCGGTCCGGGGGACACGATCGACAGGTCGTTCTGCAGGTACACCGCGCCGCCGGTCGCCGGCAGCGCGGCCGCCATGGTGGCGACGGCCGCCTCGAGGTCACCGGCCAGCACCGATGCACCGGCCGGGCTGGTGGTCTGGTGGGCGGTGATGCCGATCAGTTCGGCGTCCTCGGCGAACTCGGTGACCCGGTCGTCCATCCACTGGCCGCCGGCCGGGTAGAGCCAGGCCACGAAGCTGCGCAGCACGTCGCCCCAGGACACGCCGGGCCGGCGGGCGAGTATCCCGCGCACATCCGGCGGCAGGGCCGCATGCCAGGCGTCGGCCAGGGTTGCCCAGCGGCGGGCGGTGCTCTCGAGCAGCCAGGCCTCGCCGGCTTCGGTTTCATTCCAGTAGCCGTCGGAATGGGCGATGAGTTCGGCTCGGGCCGCGGTCGCGACGAAGGAGGGCACGAATTCGAGTTCGACCCCCATCACGGCGGCCAGACGCTTGGTGTCGGGCAGGCCGAGCCCGCCCCGGCTGAGCTCCCTGGCCGGCTCGCGGGCGAGCTCGGTGACCAGTTCGGCGATGGAGGACACCGCGGCGAAGGCACGCTCCGCCGCGAGACGGTCTGTGAAGCGGGTATCGGTGGTGTCGACACTGGCCAGCGCCGCGGGTGCTGGCGTCGAAGCCAGCTCGAGCGCGGTCGGCAGGCCCAGGTCCGGCCAGGTCAGCAGTTGCGCGGCCACCGCCGGGTAGGAACTGAAACGCCCGTCGGTCAGGCGCGCGAGCATGAGGGAGTCCAATTCGGCGGCACGGCCGGCGACCTCGGCCACGTCGACGGGCGAACCTGCCAGTTCGGACAGGCGCTCGGCGAGGTCGAACAGCGACGGCGCGGCAGCCGTGCCGACCTCCGTTCCCTGGCTGAGCTCACCGGCGACGGCGAGAACGGCGAGGGTAGCCCGATCGAGCCGTGCCAGCACCCGTTGGATTGCGGTTGGTTCGAGGAGAGCCTCGGCCAGGTCGAAGAAATCACGGATGCCCGTGGCCGAGACCATGCGGATGTCGATCGTGCGACGCAACGTTGCGTCATCCAGCGCCCGAAGGCGCGAAGCGAGTGTGAGCATTGCTACTCCTTATTCTGTCGTGCCTCACGAGCGCGACGCATTCCGGACATCACCATGAGGACGATGATCAGCACGAATCCGAGAGGCAATCCAAACAGCGGCAAAGCAAGCACCGCCGGCCAGACCCCCTGGCCGAAACCGTTGTCCGCCCCGGCCCCGGCCGCTGTGCCGAGGATGACGGCAAGGAACGCGAGGATGGACAGACCCACCACACCCGCAACCATGTAAGCAAGGATGCGTTCGAGCCGGCTCGCGGCGGGTGGAATTTGATTGGTCACAGACTCAAGGATACGGGGCGGGAACCGGTCCGACCGAATAGGCTGGGGGTGGTTGGCGCGCAATCCGCGCGCCCGGAATCCAGCGAGGTCCAGATGCCCACCGGCAAGGTCAAGTTCTACGACGAGGAGAAAGGTTTCGGCTTCATCACCTCTGATGACGGCCACGAGGTCTTTCTCCACGCTTCTGCACTGCCCGCCGGAGTCACGGTCAAGGCAGGAACGAAGCTTGAATTCGGCATCGCCGACGGCAAGCGGGGCGCTCAGGCGCTGTCCGTTCGCGTTCTCGAGGCACCGCCGAGCCTGGTCAAACTCAGCCGCAAGCCGGCTGACGACATGGCCGTCATTGTCGAGGACCTGGTGAAACTCCTCGACGGCATCGGAGCGAGCCTGCGTCGCGGCCGCTACCCCGACAAAACCCACAGCCACAAGATCGCGGCCATGCTGCGCAAGGTCGCGGAGGAACTCGATGCCTGAGGCCGCTGCCGACGAGCGCCTGCTGTCCGCGGTCGACCAGGCGCGCACCGCGCTGCTGGAGATCACGCCGGCCGACAGCATCGGCGAACCCCTCGGCCACCTTGTCGAAGGCGAGCATGTGCTCTCGCTGCTGTTCGACTGCAACCTGTCCGGCTACCCGGGCTGGCGTTGGACGGTCACCCTCGCCCGGGTGGACAAGAGCTCCGAGCCGTCGGTTCTGGAAGCCGAGCTCACGCCGGGCGACGACGCCCTGATCGCGCCGGAGTGGGTGCCGTGGTCTGACCGCCTGGCCGACTACCGCACGGCCCAGGAACTGGCTGCGGCCGTGGCCGACGCCGAGGCGTTGGGCGATGATGACGAATCGGACGACGACGACGAATCTGACGACGAGGACGAATCTGACGACGAGGACGAATCTGACGACGACGACGATGACGGCGACGACGGCGACGAGTCAGACGACGACGAAGACCGCGGCGAAGATGTGCTTGACGGGATCGACTTCGGTGCGGCCCTAACGGCGCCGGAACCGTACCCAGGCAATCCCGAGCAGGCCGAGGCCGAGGCCGATGAGGGCAGCCCAGAGCCACCAGCCCACCCCGGCGGCGGCGAGCTCGTCCCGGAAGACGAGCGCGAGCGCGAGCGCCACTAGCCAGCCGGCGGAGCCCGCAAGGAAAGCCTTGCGGGAATTCGTTCGAGCCGGCAGCGGGTCTGGCCGACGCTCACTGTCTCTCAGCCAGAGCCGCATGTCGAGGCCTACTTGCCCAGGTTCTGCACCACGAACTCGATCGAGCGGACGAGCTGGCGCACGTCTCCGGGCTCGATCGCGGTGAAAGTGGCAACCCGCAACTGGTTGCGGCCGAGCTTGCGGTAGGGCTCGGTGTCGGAGATCCCGTTGGCGCGCAGGGTCTTGGCGATGGCGGCGGCATCGATCGCGTCGTCGAAGTCGATCGTCGCGACCACCTGTGACCGGTGCTCCGGGTCGGTGACATACGGCGTCGCGAACGGCACGCTCTCGGCCCAGTCGTAGAGAACGGATGACGATTCAAGGGTGCGCGCGGACGCCCACGCCAGGCCGCCGCTTCCGTTGATCCAGTCGAGCTGGTTCTCGATCAAAAGAAGCGTGGCCACGGCCGGAGTGTTCAGAGTCTGGTTGAGGCGCGAGTTGTCGATCGCGTTCTTCAGGCTGAGGAACTCGGGAATGTAGCGCCCGCTCGCGGCGATCTGCTCGACGCGCTCGATCGCGGCGGGGGAGAAGAGCGCCATCCACAGGCCTCCGTCGGAGGCGAGGTTTTTCTGCGGCGCGAAGTAGTAGACATCCGCCTGGTCGGCCTCGTAGTCGATACCGGCCGCCGCGCTGGTGGCGTCGATCACCGTCAGGGCGTTGGGGTCGGCAACCACGCGGGTGACCGGAGCCATGACGCCGGTCGAGGTCTCGTTCTGGGGCCAGGCGTAGACGTCGACACCCTCGGTCACGACGAACTCGCTGCGCGATCCGGCCGGGGCCTTGACCACGTCGGGCGCTTCGAGGAACGGAGCGGCCGCGGCCGCGGCGAACTTGCCGCCGAACTCGCCGAAGACGAGGTTCTGGCTGCGGCGGAGAATAAGGGAGAACGCGGCGGCGTCCCAGAACGCGGTGGACCCGCCGTTGCCGATAATGACTTCATAACCGGCAGGGGCGCGAAGGAGGTCCGCGAGGCCGGTGCGCACGCGACCGACCAAGTTCTTGACGGGTGCCTGGCGATGGGAGGTGCCCATCACACTCGCGCTGAACTCTAAGAGGTGTTCGAGTTGTCCTTTTCGAACTTTCGACGGGCCGCAGCCAAATCGTCCATCATCGGGCAGAAGTTCCGTGGGAATTATCAGGTTCGACATAGGGCGATTCTAACGGCCGCTCTCGCGGCGATAAGGTTGGGCAGTACGTACCGAGCCGAGAGGAACGCTGGGCATGACGGATCTCATCGACACCACCGAAATGTACCTCCGCACGATTCTCGATCTCGAAGAGGAGCACATCGTTCCCCTCCGAGCACGCATCTCGGAACGCCTCGGGCACTCCGGGCCGACCGTGTCGCAGACCGTGGCCCGGATGGAACGGGATGGCCTCGTCGTCGTCTCCGGCGACCGGCACCTCGAGCTCACCGTCGACGGACGCAGCAAGGCCGTGCATGTGATGCGCAAACATCGGCTTGCGGAACGCCTGCTCAGCGACGTAATCGGGCTCGAATGGGAATTCGTCCACGACGAAGCATGCCGCTGGGAGCATGTGATGAGTGAGCGGGTGGAGCGCAAAATCCTGGAGATGCTCGATCACCCGACCGAGTCTCCGTATGGCAACCCCATCCCCGGCCTCGATGAGCTGGGCGATTCGCCGGCCGTCGCGTTCATGGCCGGGGTGACGAGCCTCGTCGACCTGGTCGCCGGATCTGCCGGTCCGGTCACCGCCGTGGTGCGCCGTCTGGGCGAACCCGTTCAGGTCGACCCCGAGCTCCTGGCCCAGCTGAAAAACTCCGGTGTGCTCCCCGGGGCCACGGGGGTTTTCTCCGCCGTGGGCTCCTATGTGCTCGTGCAGGTGCATGGGTTCGAGGACGGACTGGAACTGCCCAACGAGGTCGCCGGCCACATCTTCGTCGCCACGCCGGCAGCGGTCGCCTAGCCATTCGGCGGTCACCGCCTGCCCCGTCACCATTGATCACTCGCCCCACAATTTTGTTATCAATATGTTAGAAAAAGTAGCCTGCGGCGTGACAAACGGATGAGCGTCAGTTAGCTTGGAGTCGTCCACAGTCCAGATTCCGGTCGACGGACACGGATCAAGACGCCTTTCTTGCCCGTCTCTTGATTCGTTCCTTACACACGCGACGAGCGCAGTGGACGGGGCAACTACCTAGTGTTGTCGAGGCGTCGGAGGTAATCACTTTGGCCGCATTAGGTAAGAAGATCTTCCGTCGAGCCCCGAACTCGGTAGCCACCACCGGATCCATCACCAGCCCTCCCATCACCAACGACAATGAACACGCGGAGCTCAGCCACTATCGGGCCGCCAGTCCCCGTTCCGGCCGGCGGTCACGCCGCCGAGGCGCCGTGGCGAACATCGTGTTCATGACTCTCGCCGGCGGCCTCGTCGCGACCATGGCCATCCCGGCCTATGCGTTCGCGCCGACCGAAAAGGAGTACGCGTCAACGGCCTCGGCCGAGTTGACCGAATCGGGTGCGCAGTCCGTGGCGGTCGCCGCCGCGGCCGATACCGTGAGCGTCGCGCGCGACGGGTTCACCGCCACCACCCCCGAGGAACTGGCGGCGGCAGCGGCCGCAGCAGCGGCGGCCGTTGCCGCGTCCGAGGCAGCGGCAGCCGAGGGGCGCCGACAGGAAGCCGCGGCCGCGATGACCTCCTATGCCGCGTCGTATTCCGGTCCGTCGTCGGCCGACTACCTGGCTGCCCCGGCATACCCGAATTTCGATCTGGCATCCGTCTACAGTGTCGCGGCCGGCTACCAGGGTGTTCCCTATGTCTACGGCGGGGCCACCCCGGCCGGCTTCGATTGTTCCGGTTTCATCATGTACGTCTACGCGCAGTTCGGCATCTCGCTGCCGCATTCCTCGACCGGGCAGGGCGCGGCGGGCACCCGAATCCCCGAATCTGAGGCTCAGCCGGGTGACCTCGTCATCATGGACGGCCACGACGGGTTCTATGCAGGCAACGGCAACATCCTGCATGCGCCGTATGAGGGGGCGGCCGTGCGCGTGCAGCCGATCTGGACCAGCTCGTACTACATCGTGCGGCTCGGCATCTGAGCCTGCCGGAAGATCCGAGCCGGCCGGCTGCCAGATGAATGTTTCGTAACACCTAGCACATTCGGCGTCCCGCACTTCGCGGTGGCGCCGAATGTGGGTTAACCTGTTGCTCTGATGTTTTGCGAGTTTTCGGGAGAGCCCATGCGCGAGCGGCGCACGATCCACACCATGGATGTGCGCTGCCGCTCCGCGCTGCGGCAGAGCAGTCGAGCAAACTTGAGTTGCGCGTGTCAGGGACACCGTGTGGCCGGTAGGGCGTTGTC
Organism: Cryobacterium sp. Sr3; assembly: GCF_004402835.1. Taxonomy (NCBI): domain Bacteria; kingdom Bacillati; phylum Actinomycetota; class Actinomycetes; order Micrococcales; family Microbacteriaceae; genus Cryobacterium; species Cryobacterium sp. Sr3. The sequence continues at coordinate 77,945 of NZ_SOFA01000007.1, forward strand.
ATGGTGACGGCGCCCTTTTTGTTTGCCTGTTCGCTCCTTCTCACTGACTGTCGTAGTTCGAATGGCTGGAAGCCGTCCAGCCCTTTTCGAAAGGGAACGCATGCGCACACTGGTCCTCAATGCGGGGTATGAGCCCCTTGCCGTGGTGTCCTTCAAACGAGCACTCGTGCTGGTCATGAATCACAAGGCAACGATCGTGCAGGCCGACCAGGGGCATCCGATCTGTGCCGCCTCCGGTTCCTGGGAGCGACCGAGCGTCATCTTGCTCACGCGTTACGTGCGCATCCCTCGGTCCAGGGCCGTGCCGGTCAGCCGTCGCGGCGTGTTGCGCCGGGACGAGCATCGCTGCGGGTACTGCGGCAAGACCGCCAGCACGATCGACCACGTAATGCCTCGGTCGCGCGGAGGTCGGGACACCTGGGACAACCTCGTGGCCTGCTGCCTGCGCTGCAACAACCTAAAAAGCGACCGGACGCCGGCCGAGATGGGCTGGAAACTCCTGTTCCACCCGGGATTGCCGGTCGGCACGACCTGGGTGGTGCGCGGCGCTGAGCGGCCGTTACCGCAGTGGGATGAATTCCTTGCTCCTGCCGCCTGACCCGCGAATGTAACAGGGATGTAACGCCCCAAGGTGACTTCCCGATCGCCGTCGCCTATGGTTGAGGAGCACCGAACCTCGATCTCGGTGCGTTAGAGGATCTTCTTTTGCCCCAACCCGGCGTACCCGGCACTTCTGGTTCGCCAGAGACCCCGATTTTTCCGCTCTCGCGCCGCGAACTGCGTGCGCAGCGTGAGGCGGCAGAGACCCGAGCCGACGCCACCGTGAACACTCCGGTGCGAATGGACGTGCCGGTGGCTGTGCGCATTCCCGATGCGGTTGCGGTGGCGGAAACCAAGGCTCTGGACCTCGAAAAGGCATCGATCGCGGCGCGGAGCAACCTGCTCAATCCGGTCGCTTCCCCGCGGGTCGCACCGGCCGTCAGCCGCCCGGTGCCCCGGTCGCGCCGCCGGCGGCCCATGAAAATCGCCGTGACCCTGCTGGCCATTCCGGGACTGTTCCTCACCGCCGGCCTTCCTGCCTATGCGTTCGCGCCCGGTGCGAGCGACACCGCCTCGACGACTCCGCGGGTTGCCGACACGCAGGGCGTCACGGTGGACAGTGGCGCCGCAGCCATCACCGTCGCTCGCGACGGTTTCACGGCGACCACGAGCGAGGAACTCGCCCAGCGGGATGCCGAGGCCAAGCGTGCACTGGCCGCCCAGCAGACCGCCGAGGCAGCCCGATCGGCTGCCACCGACTTCGCTGTATACAGCGTGCGTGCCAAGGGCGACGACTACCCGTGGTTCGACCGGGCCACCGACACCCAGGGCGGCGGGCTGTCTCCGCTTGGCTACTATTACCGCGAATGCGTGGACTTCGTGGCATATCGGCTCAACCGCGACGCCGGGTCGACCGGCTCCCCGTGGACCTGGACCTGGAGCAAGCTCACCCCCAGCGGCGGCAACGCGAGCAACTGGGCCAGCGCCTGGGCTGACCAGGGCTGGGCCACCGGCGACACTCCCGTCGTCGGCGCGGTCGCCTGGTTCAACTACAACCACGTGGCCTACGTGCAGTCGGTCAACAGCGACGGCTCGGTCATTCTCGAGGAATACAACTGGAACGGCAGTCACGCGTACAACACGCGCACCGTGTCGGCCAGTGAGGTTCCGCTCTTCCTGTACCCGCCGACGTAAGCGCGTCGCAGCGGTGCGCTGCGGCGCCGGCAGACAACCACTAAACTTCAGTAGACAGCCTCTGTAGCTCAACGGAAGAGCAGTTCCGTCCTAAGGAAACGGTTGGGGGTTCGAATCCCTCCAGGGGCACCACTAATCATCGGTCGATGCCGACCGACCAGCACATCGCCCTTGTGTCGACGTGTCCACGGAGCGGTCGACTTCCTCCTTTAAAGTCGGGGAATTTCCCGTTTCATCACGGAAATAGTGTGTTTGACCTGATGTGCAGATTTGGTTTGAATTCCTTCCCGGAGTCAATGAAACTAATCGAACTCACTCCGCGGCGGCGCAACGGATGCGCGCACGAATCGATCGCTGGCGAAGCCGAGGAGAGCACCCATGGCAGAAATAGCGTGCGCGAAAAAAACGAGCGAGCACCGGCGCCCGACGATTCCCGCAAACCCGACTCGCTGAGCGAGATCGCCAAGCCGTCCTGGCGGTATGTGCTGCGTCAGCAGCCCCGTCCCGTCCTGGTGACGCTTGATCGGGACGTAGACCCGGCCTCGCGATATCCCCAGTGAAAGCGCTGCAGCGTCGACCGCAGCCCTGCCCACAGTTCCCCGCTCGGGCAGTTCAGCTCGTCGCCGGCGGTCGGCGTCGCCCTCGTCGTCGGGATCCTGTTGGCGCTGTGGTCGGCATCCGGGTGCGTCGGCGCGTTCAGCCGGGATCGCAATCCTGTACTAGGCAACCCCCAACGCCCAGCAGCCCAAGTTCCGATGGATCAGCCTGGGTGCGTTACTCGCATTCCTCACTCTGGTGATCTCCTCATTCCTGTTCGGCCTCTACGTCACCATTTTCTCCAACTACGACCGCACGTATGATTCCCTGACCGGCATCGTGGTGTTCCTGCTCTGGCTGTGGATAGCCAACCTCGCCCTGCTCTTCGGTGCCGAATTCGACGCCGAGCTGGAACAAGGCCGTGAGCTGCAGGCGGGCATCGCCGCAGAAGAAGAACTTCAGCTGCCGCCGCGGGACACCCGCAAGAGCGACAAGGCCGCTGACAAGGTACAAGAGGACATCGCGATCGGCCGACGGTTGCGGCTGAACAGACGAACGAGTGACGACAGCGAGTCGAAGAAGAAGAAATAGGGCGACGGCCGGGAACCGGTTGGGGATTCGAATCCTTCCAGGGACACCCAGCCTCCGCGCACGGATGGCGAGGTCCGGATTGCTCCCAACCTCGCCTCCGGGTGTCACTGAGCGTCGTTCCCCGGGGCGCTCCAGGCCCTAGTTGTAGAGCATCCCGCCGTCGACGAGCAGGACCTGGCCGGTGACGTAGTCGGAGTCGGGGCCGGCGAAGAACGACACGATCTTGGCGACGTCCTCCGGGGTCTCGATGCGGCCGAGCGCGATGCCGTCGACGTTTTCCTTGAGGTTCTGGCCGAGCGGCTTGCCGTTGATGGCGCTGAGCTTCTCGTCGATCAGGTCCCACATGCCGGTGCCGACGATGCCGGGGGCGTAGGCGTTGACCGTGATGCCCCGAGGTGCGAGCTCCTGGGCGGCAGCCTGAGTGATGCCGCGGACGGCGAACTTCGAGGCCGAGTAGGCGCCGAGGATGGGGAAGCCCTGGATGGCGGCGATGGAGGCGGCGTTGATGATCTTGCCGGCGTGGCCGAGTTCGTCGAGCTTCGCGACCGCGGCCTGGATCCCCCAGACGACGCTGTTCACGTTGATGCGGAAGATCTTCTCCAGATCGTCCGCCGTGACCTCGAGCATGGGCGTGACCTGGGCGATGCCGGCGTTGTTGACGATCACGTCGAATCCGCCGAGCTTCTCGGCCGCGGTGTCGACGGCGGCGAACACATCATCGCGGTTGGAGACGTCGGCGGTGACGAAGACGGCCCTGCGCCCGAAAGCCTCGATTTCGGCGACGACACCGGCCCCCTTTTCTGCCTGGAAGTCGAGGTCGGCGACGGCGATGTCGAAGCCGTCCTGGGCGAGGCGGAGTGCGATGCCGCGTCCGATTCCCTGCCCGGCTCCGGTGACGAGTGCGACTTTGTTCGAAACGGTCATGGTGGTTCTCATTTCTGGTTCGGGCATGCTGAGCGCCGTTTGGCGTCGTTGGCCCGCAGCCCTGACGGTGTCGGTCAGACGATCATCCGGACCCCTTCAGGCTAGGCGACAGTTCTGTCGACCGGTTCGCCGATGTTATCCGGTCACGCGGTACACGCCTCAGCAGCTAGCGTCGATGTATACGATCACCACACTCCGGTCGTCTCCGATGATGCACACGTCCCGGAGACCACCTCGTCTGGAGTGCCTCATGATTTCCCCCCGCATCGCGTTCGTCGACGCCGACGGCACGCTCATGGAGACCGGCTCGATGATCGCGGAGTCGGCGATCGACGCGGTGCGCGCCGCCCGGCACAACGGGCACCTGGTGTACCTCAGCACCGGACGGGCGTCCGTGGAGATCTACCCCGCGATCCGCGACATCGGATTCGACGGTTTCATCAGCTCCGGCGGCGGGTTCGCGGAGATCGGCGATGAGCTCGTGATCGAACGCACGATGCCCGAAGCGGCCGTGGCCCGCATGATCAGCTTCTATGAGGAGTCAGGGTACGACTTCTACCTGCAGTCCTTTGACGAGCTGTTTCCGAGCCCCGGCGTGCATGACCGCTTCGCGGACTACTACGCGTCCGGCGAAAAGCGGAAGGCGGGAGCCGGGTATGCGACGGCATCCGTCACCGGTGCCGTCGCACACCCGGCGCTGAAGGCCTTCGCCGATGTGCGCCCCTTCAGCCTCACGGGCATCGCGAAGTCGGTGTTCCTCGCCGGCGACCTCCGGGCGTACGACCGGGTGTCGGACGCGCTCAGCGGAGACTTCCATGTCATCACCGGAACCATCCCGCACATGGGGCGCGGCAGCGGCGAGGTGACGCTGAATGGTGTGAACAAGGGCTCCACGATCCTGCGGCTCCTCGACCGGCTCGGCCTCGACGCGGCATCCGCCCTCGGCATCGGTGACAGCAGCAACGACATCGAGATGCTGCAGGTCTGCGGGGTCGGCATCGCCATGGGCAACGCCTCGGATGCCGTCAAGGCCTACGCCGACGAGGTCACCACCACCGTGCAGGGCGACGGCGTCTGGAACGCCTTCCGCCGCCATGGTCTGATCTGACGCGTCGCGGCACCCGTCGCCGGTGTCATCGTAACCGGACACCTCCCTGTTACCTGCGGGTTCTAAACTGGTGGCGCGCGGTGGCTGGCACCGTGACCTGGACGAGGAGCCTGCGTGACCCTGACCCCGATTGAGCCCGGCCAGGACGTGCTCGAGGCCGGACACCGCGCGGCGCCGGCCCGCACCCTGGTCGACATCCTGCTCGCGACCGCCGGTCGGCATCCGGGCGCGCTCGCCCTCGAAGACGTCGACGGGGCGATCAACTACCGGGATCTGGTGCGCCTGGTCACCGAGCAGGCGGAGCAGCTCAGTCGCCGCGGGGTGCGCCGCGGCGACACCGTCGGCATCCGGATCCCGTCGGGAACCCGGGAACTGTATCTCTCCATTCTGGCGACCCTCCTGGTCGGCGCCTCCTACGTGCCCGTCGACGCCGACGACCCCGAGGAACGCGCCCGGCTCGTCTTCGGCGAGGCCCGGGTCGTGGGCGTGATCGGGGCGGGCGGCGTGTTCGAGGTGCGCACCGGCATCGACGCGGAGATGTTCGCCGAACGGATGCTGGCGCCCGGGGACGACCTGGCCCTCGCCGGCACGATCGGCGCCATGCCGGCCCCCGACGACGATGCCTGGGTGATCTTCACCTCGGGCTCCACCGGGGTACCCAAGGGGGTGGCGGTGGCCCACCGCTCCGCCGCCGCGTTCGTCGACGCGGAGGCCGACCTGTTCCTCCGGTCGGACCCGATCGGTCCCGCGGACCGGGTGCTGGCCGGCCTTTCTGTGGCCTTCGACGCCTCCTGCGAGGAGATGTGGCTGGCCTGGCGGAACGGTGCCTGCCTCGTCTCGGCGCCCCGCTCCCTGGTGCGCTCGGGGGTCGACCTGGGCCCGTGGTTGATCAAGCACGGCATCACCGTGGTGTCGACGGTGCCGACCCTCGCGGCCCTGTGGCCGGAGGAATCGCTGGAGCGGGTGCGGCTGCTGATCTTCGGCGGCGAAGCCTGCCCACCCGAGCTCGCCTCGCGCCTCGCCGTGCGCGGCCGGGAGGTCTGGAACACGTATGGCCCGACCGAGGCCACCGTCGTCGCCTGCGCCGCCCTGCTCGACGGCCGCGGGCCGGTGCGGATCGGGCTTCCTCTGGCCGGCTGGAACCTTGCCGTGGTGGACGCCGCCGGTGCCCGGGTGGCCCACGGCGAGACCGGGGAACTCATTATCGGCGGGGTCGGGCTGGCCCGCTACCTCGACGCCGGCAAGGACACCGAGAAGTACGCCCCGCATACCGAGCTGGGCTGGCACCGCGCCTACCGCAGCGGCGACCTGGTGCGCTACGAGCGCGAGGGTCTCGTGTTCGTCGGCCGGGCCGATGACCAGGTCAAGCTCGGCGGCCGGCGTATCGAACTCGGCGAGATCGAGGCGGCCCTGCGCGCGCTCCCGGGGGTGGCCGGAGCGGCCGCGGTCGTGCAGAGAACCCCGGCCGGCAACCAGATCCTGGTCGGCTACCTGGCCCAGGTGGAGGGGGCCCTCTTCGACCGGGCGGCCGCCAACATTCGTCTGCGCGAAGAATTGCCGGCCGCGCTCGTGCCGCTGGTGCACGTCGTCGACGAGCTGCCCACGCGTACCTCCGGCAAGGTGGACCGCGGTGCCCTGCCCTGGCCCCTTCCCGCCACCGGGGGTGAGCAGGCGGAGGCCTTCTCGCCGACGGCGGCGTGGCTTGCCGCCGGCTGGGCCGCCATCCTCGGGGTGTCGGCCGACGGCCCCGACGCGGACTTCTTCGCCCACGGCGGCGGGTCGCTCTCCGCGGCCCAGTTCGTGTCGACCGTCCGCGAGCGGTTCCCCGACACCCGAGTCTCCGACATCTACGACTACCCCCGGATCGGTTCCCTCGCCGACGAGCTCGACGGACGCGCACCCGCGGCGGCGAGTATCGTGCGGGAGGTTCAGCCGGTGCCCCGGCGCAGCCGCCTCGCCATCACCCTGCTGGGCGTGCCGCTGCACGTGCTGGTCGGCGCGCGTTGGCTGGTCTACCTCGCGGCGGCGAACAACCTGCTCGCGGGCTGGTCAGGCGCCTCCTTCGCGCCCACCATCTCCTGGTGGTGGGTGGCGCTCGGGTTCGTGCTCTTCGTCACCCCGCCCGGCAAAATGGCCATCTCCGTCGTCGCCGCCCGGCTGCTGCTGCGCGGCATGGAGCCCGGCAACTATCCGCGCGGCGGATCGGTGCACCTGCGCCTCTGGCTCGCCGAACAGGTGGCACTGCTCTCGGATGCCGTGAGCCTGGCCGGTGCCCCCTGGATCAGCTACTACGCCAGGGCCCTCGGCGCCCGCATCGGCACCGACGTCGACCTGCACTCCCTGCCGCCGGTAACCGGAATGCTGGACATCGGTGCCGGGGCAGCCATCGAACCCGAGACCGACCTGTCCGGCTACTGGATCGACGGCGACGTGCTGCGCATCGGGCCGGTGCGGATCGGCGCTGGCGCCACGGTCGGCTCCCGCAGCGCACTGCTCGGCGGCGCCGACATCGGGCGGGGCGCCGTAATCGAGCCGGGCTCGGCCGTCTCCGGACCGGTGCCGCCGGGTGAACGCTGGGCCGGGTCCCCGGCCGCCCGCATGGGCGCCGCCCGCGGCTCGTGGCCGGCCGAGCGCCCGCCGCGAGGGACCCGC
>NZ_SOFA01000041.1:0-133983 GCF_004402835.1 Cryobacterium sp. Sr3
ATCTTAGGCCTCCCCCACACCCACCTGAAACAGGAACAAGCATGAGACGAAGCGAAAAACTGTGGTTCCACATGAGGCCGGGAAGCTCTGCGGCTTTCCGCACCTGTGGGGTACGTTTGGATACATTACGGCCGACACACCAGGCCGTCAAAACCAGCAACCGCCCGGGCGTGTCACGCCCCAACGGGGCGGAAACACGGCTTCCGTGCAGCCGGGACGGCACCCTATTTCAGCACAGCGGCAGTGCCGCTCGGGGCAAGAGTCTCGGCCTCGTCGTTCTTCACTTCGGCGGAAACCGAGTCATCCGCAACGGGGTGGGCGGCGCCCCTGTCCCCGCGGTACTTCCACAGGCCGATGCCGACCACGACGCCCGCAAGCAGGAGGGACATCAGGAGTTCCATGCGGGTGCGTTCGAGAATGGCCATGCCCGCGAGCAGTGCAACGATGGCGCCGATAGCCAGCCAGGTCAGGTAGGGGAAGGCCCACATCTTCAGGCTCAGGCGACTGGCGGCATCCGTGCCCATGCGCCGTCGCAGGATCAGCTGCGACACGGCGATGACGAGCCAGACGAGAAGCGCGATCGCGCCAGAGGTGTTGACGAGGAGAAGGAAGACCGTGTCGGGCGCGATGTAGTTCAGACCCACCGTGATGAACCCGACGACGGTGGAAGACAAGACGGCGGCGCGCGGCACGCCGCGGACGGAGATTTTCGACCACGCCGGGGGTGCGTCCCCGCGTTCCGACAGGGAGAAAAGCATGCGGCTCGCGGTGTAGAGACCCGAGTTCAGGCAGGAGAGCACACTGGTAAGCACGATGATGTCCATGATCGTGCCGGCCCCGGGGATTCCGTAGAGCTCGATCACAGCGACATAGGGACTCTTGGCCACGGAAGCGCTGTTCCACGGAAGCAGCGTGACGACGACGGCGATGGATCCGATGTAGAAGACGAGGATGCGCCAGACGGTGGATTTGACAGCCTTCTTGACCGCGTCGACCGGGTTCTCGGACTCGCCGGCAGCGATCGTGGCGATTTCGGCGCCGAAGAACGAGAAAACGACCACGAGCACGCCGCCGAGGACGGCGCCGCTACCGCTGGGGAAGAACCCACCGTTGCCGGTGAGGTTGCTCAGGCCGGGGGCCGCGACCCCGGGCATCAACCCGAGGATGGCCACGACGCCGAGCAGCAGGAAGACGGCGATGGCCGCCACCTTGATCGACGCGAACCAGAACTCGAATTCACCGAACATTTTCACGGAGGCGACATTGGTGCCCGTGAGGAGCACCATCAGAAGGAGTGCCCAGACCCACTGGTCGACCTCCGGCACCCAGCGGTGCACGATGGCGGCGCCGGCCGTGGCCTCGATGCCGAGGACGATGATCCAGAACCAGGCGTACAACCAGCCGATGCTCAGCCCCGCCCAGCGACCGAGGGCTTTGTCGGCGTAGGTAGAGAACGAACCGGTTTCTGGATGCGCCGCCGCCATTTCGCCCAGCATCCGCATGACCAGGATAACAAGCAGTCCCGCGGCCGAGTAGGCCACGAGGATGCCCGGCCCGGCCTGCTGGATGGCAGCTCCGGACCCGACGAAAAGGCCGGCTCCGATCACGCCGGCGATTGCGATCATCGAGAGGTGTCGCGGTTTCAGGGACTTGGACAGCTGCTGGCCTCCCCCGCCCTTTTTTGCGGCAGTGCGGTCTGTGTCTGTCTCGTTGGCCATGTCACTCCAGTTTCAGTGGGATGCTGCCACCCCGACGGTGGGGCCGACTGCTATCCATTGGTGCTTCGTGAGTCAGCGTATGACCGGCGATTACCGGCGCCGAAATCAACCCGCGGGTGGAAACGTGCTTGTAACGTGCGATTAATCGGCGGGCATGAGTGCGAGGACTTCGTCGCGGATGCGCACCATCACCTCAGGGGTCCCGGCCTCCACGGTGAGTCGCAGCTCGGGCCGCACCTGCTTCTGTTGCTGCTGCGGCGCTCGCTCCGGCTCGGTGCGCGATGGGCGCACGTTAAACCACCAGAACGGTTCGTCGACGCTCGTGAGGCCGATGACCGTAAGGCCGTCGATCTCCTCGAAGTCGGCGGAACCCGTGTAGGCGTCGACGACGCGCGCGTAGACCCCGGGCAGGTCGTCGACGGCCATGCTGATCTCGCCGGAATGGGCGTAGGGCATGGCATCCGCCGCCAGCGCCGACAACGGGCGGGGCTGGAATCCGAGCTCCGCCAGAACGTGCAGGGCCGCGAGCAGACCGCTGTCGGCGCACCAGAACTGCGGGAAGTAGTAGTCGCCGGAGTACCCGAACCCGAACACTGCCCCGGTGGCCCGCAACTCGGCCCGCATCAGGGATCCGCCGACCGAGGTGGGGACCGCGGCCGCACCGGCCGCCTCGATCGTCTCCGCCACGAAGCGGGAGACGTTGAGGTCGTGCAGAACCACCACATCCCGGCCAGGGTCCTCAATCCGCGCGCTCGCGATGGCGCGCCGGGCGAGCACGGCGCCGATCGCGGACGAGGGCACGACGCACCCGGTCTCGTCGACCACCACGCAGCGGCCGCCGTCGGCGTCGAAGCCGAGCCCGAGGTCGGCCTCGTGCTGGATCACGGCATTCCGCAGATCGGTGAGGGTGGCCGGGTCGGCAGGGTCGATGGTGTGCGGCGGGAGGTCCGGGCCCTGATCGAAGAAGAGCGGGACGATGGTGAGGGCTGCTGCGCGCGGTGTTTCGGCGGGGTCCGCCGCCGCGGAGGCGCCGCCGGCCGGGTCTCCGGCAGCTTCGCGGACATCGTCGCCGAAAACGTAGGGCACCGTGACGGCGGCGGCGCCGCGGCCGGCGTCGACCACGACGGTGAGCGGGCGGATGCCGGTGAGCCCGACGAGCGCGCGCAGCCCGGCCGCGTAGTCGGGCAGCAGGTCGAACTCGCGGCGGCGGCCGGGTGTCGCCACCGGGGCCGGCCCGGCGGCCAGATAGCCGACGGCGCGGTCACGAATGGCGCCGAGACCGTGGTCGTGCCCGATCTCTTGGGCACCCGCCCGAAGCATGGTGAGCGAGGAGGCGGTGATCCGGGCGGCCGGGGCGTTTTGGGCTCCCGAGCCGAATCGAATTTCGTCGGTGGAGCACACGCCGAGGTCGACGACGGTGGCCCCTCGGGCTTCCGCACCCCGGGTGAAGGCGGCCACGACCTCGCCCGCCTCGCCCCGGTCGTGACCGAGGAGTACCTCGCGGCTCTGCGCGCCGACTTCGTCGACGAAGGCAGCGGCAAGGGCAGCCACCAACTGCGCGGTCAACGGTGCGGCGGTCGTGCCGCACACCTCGCCCGGGCCGACGACGGCGCCCAAGCGGGCGGCGGCATCCGTCTGGTCCGTCATTCCGCGGATCCCGACTCGGCGTCCGGCCCGGCGGCCGGCTGTGCGTCCGGCCCGTCGGCCGGCTCGGTCGCCGGCCCGTCGGTGCGGAGGCGCACCAGCTGCCAGCCCTGCGGGGCTGCGGTCAGCCGGGCGTGCCGGGCGCAGAGGTCGAAGGTGTGCGGCTCGCGCTGCACGGCAAGCGGACCGAGGACGGCCATCGCGTCGGCATAGTCGAAAGTGAGAGTCGCGGCGGATTCCTCCGAGCAGGCGACACGGGAGCAGGGCCGGAATGACATTGGCTACAGGATACCCGTCAACGGGTCGAACTAGGATGAGGGCATGTCTCGAGTTCGCCGTTCCGCCGTATCGACGCCGGCCCCCGTTCAGCGCGGGCGAGGTCGGGACCGGCACGGCCGGGGCATCCGCAGCTCGGCGACCGGGCCTTATTTGCCGCCTCTGCAGACGCGCATCGACAACTTCGATATGACCGTGGCGTCAACCGTTGACTACCTCCGCTCGGTCTGGCCGGAGCAGCTGGGTGATGTGAGGTTCGTGGTTGCGGCCGGTCCTTCCTCGGTGCTGCCGGCCATCGGAGTGGAGCGCTGGGCCGTGAACGCCGCGGAGCGTCGCGTGGTCTTCTACCGTTTGCCGATCCAGCGCCTGACGCGGCTGCATCGGAACGACGACCTGCACCGGCGGATGGTGATCGAGAGCTGCGTGTTCCGCGCGATCGCCGAGCTGCTCGGCAAGGACCCGTGGGACCTGGCGCCGGATCGGTTCCGGCACTTCTAAGGTTCCGCTCGCGTCTTTTGCTGGCGGCGGCCGGAGTGCGCTCGGTCGCTTTTTTGTGCCCGGATCCCCGTAATTACGGAGCTTGTGGCCGAAGTTTGCCCCAATTTGAACTAATTCCAAACCGTTTGACGGAGGGGACCGAACCTCATTCAGCACCAAGAACCGCTGAATCCCAACCACAGACCCTAAGGATTTTCTCATGCGCTCATTCACCAAGACCACGCTCAGCCTCGCCACCGCGGGCCTCCTCATCGCCGGCCTCTCCGCCTGCTCGACCACAGCCGATGCGACCGCCCCGGCCGAGAATTCCTCCTCCTCTTCCTCCCCTTCCTCCGAGGGAGCAACCCCCAAGGCCCTCGCTTCGATCCCCGCATTGTCGGGCGTCGACACGTCCGTTCTCCTCGACGCCGACTTCGCTGCGGCGCTGACCAGCCTCGGCCTCACCCCCGGCACCGTGGGCACCGCCACCCTGACCGACGGCAGCCTGCACTTCCCGATCACCGGTGGAAACGTGGACTACTACGACCCCGAAGAGGACTACCGGCCCTTCGTCCAGGGCTCCATCGAGCACGAGGGCTCCGGCTTCTCACTGACCGCCGGCGAGACCACGGTCGAATTGACCAACTTCACGATCGACCCGGGCACCAGCAAGCTGTTCGGTGACGTGAGCGTCAACGGAGAGTCAGCCGCCACCCAGGTCCTCCTCTTCAACCTCTACGGCGGGACCCTGAAGCCGCTCCAGATGGACGGCGATAACGCCATCCTCGAGGGCACCACCGTGCACATCTCGGCTGAGGCCGCCGGCCTGCTCAACGACACGTTCATGACGGATGCTGTCGCTGACCAGCTCCTGGTCGGCATCGCGAAGATCACGGTCGCCACCAAGTAACACCGCTTTTCAGGAAGGGCCCGCTGCGCAGATGCGCAGCGGGCCCTTCCTTGTGTTGCTCGCTGTGGTCGAGACGCTGACCCGGCGGCCCGGCGGCCCGGTTCTGCCGCCCGGTTCTGCCGCCCGCCCGGGGCATCCGGGGCGGCCGCGGTCGCTAACTTCGGGGATTTTCGCAACACGCCGCACACCCAGGCGCCACAACCGGCATTTCGCGAAAATCTCCGCGTTTACGTCACACAGCGGATGCGAGGTGAGGGCCGTGTGACCGATGCCAGCGGCGGACAGTTAAACGGATTGCGCCGTGGCCCCTCTTCTCCTTCACAATATGGGCGTCATCGGGTTATCCACAGAGCGATGACTGGTGCCGATCTGGGGCATGGAATGTCAGTGGATACCCGTAGCGTCTCCCTCATGAAGCCCACTTATAGCGAGAAGTTCGAGGCCCGGGGCGACACTTCGAGGCGATTCAGGCGACGCAGGCGGAGTCCGCCCGAGTCGACGCCCGATTCGCCGCGCAGGTCAATGGAGCCCGCCGGTATTCCGAGATCACGGCCCGGACCGCGACTCGGGGGAGCTCCGTGCACCTGCCCGACGGGACGCTGAAGAAGACGTCACCGACCGGGCGCGCCCTCCTCAGCGAACCAGCCACGATCATCCGCCCGGCGGGGCATCCGGCGGAGAAGGAGGAGAAGGCGGAAGAGTAGAAGGTGAAGAAGGCGCGGGAGCCGGATTCGGACGTGCCGGCGCCGTTCTGATCGGGCGGAACAGGCGTCGTGCCACCTCGGGGCGGGCGCGGTGGATCGACATGACGACGATGACGACGATAGCCGTGGCGATGGCCACCCGGGTAAGCGGAATCGACGGGACCAGCAAGCGGAGGGTGAGGGCCATCGGCACCAGAAGCCACTCCCAGCGGCCGCTGAGGGCGATGAACGGCAGCAGCAGCAGGGCATACCAGGAGTACCGCGGGCTCAGAATGAGCAGCGCACTGCCGATCATGACAAGTTGGCCCAGCCAGGGCTGGTCGGGGTCCGTCTTCCAGATCACGAGCACGGCGATGACGAAAAGCAGCACACCGGCAACGATGACGGCCGAGCCGCCCGGGGCGACCAGCGAGAGCAGGGCGAAGCGGGTGCCGTCCTCGTACCCTTCCTCGGAGAGGTAGCCGGGCAGATAGCCGAGCACTCCGATACCGGTGGTCAGCACATACGGCACGTACAGCAGCAGGAAGGTGGCCACGGCGGCCACGGCGACCTTCCACCCCTGGCGCCGCAGCATGGCAGGGGCCGCGAGCACGGGAATCAGCTTGGTCGCGATCGCCGCGCCGAGCGCGATCCCACCGCTCCAATAGCGCCGGCCGGTGACCAGGAACACCGCGCTCAACGTGAAGACGACGCCGAGCATGTCGATGTGGGAATTCGTGACCGCTTCCGTGGCCACGAGCGGACACCAGGCCCAAAGCGCGGCGAACCGCTGGTCGATGCCGCGGCGGCGCATCCCGACCAGCAGCATCACCGTGGTGCCGACGCTGAGCAGGAGGCCCGTCAGTTGCAGGGGCCAGTACTCCGCATTCGGCCCGGTGACCGCCCGGACGCCGGCGAAGAAGATCTCGGCGGCCGGCGGATAGATCGTGGGCACTCCGGTGCGGTTCAGTGCCGAACAGAGAATCTCGTCGGACTCGCTTTTCAGCGCCGTCTGGATGCGTTCGCCGACGCACATGAGATCGCCGGCCGCGGTCAGCTCCGGAGCCGGAAACAACCAGTCGGGGCGCAGGGCGTCGAGCCGATCGTCGGCCGGCGTGTAGGCATACGGCGAAATGCCCGCGGTGGCGACGATGCCGTCCCAGGCGTAGCGCGCGGAGTCCGTGCTCGTGTTCGGCGGACCGACCATGGCCGCGGCCCCGATCCCGACCGAACCCGCCAGGATCAGCACGACCACGGCCCGGCCCCGCACCCCGCGCAGCAGGACCACGGCGAGCGCGAAAAGCAGCCACAGCCCGCTGGTGCAGATGACCAGAGGCACCGTGTCGCGTCCCGGCTTGAACAGGTCATACGCGAGCACGCTGAAGGCCGTCAGGGCCGCACTGGCGGCAAGGAGGAGGGAGACAACGGCGATACGCACCCTGCCATCCTGACGGAACCCGGGCATTTGGGCCCAACCGTCCCGGTGCGCGTCACCGGACCGTAAGGATTGCGCCGCCTCTCCGGGCACCCCGGATGATGCAATGGAACCATGAGACGAATGATGTACGAGGCCCAGCGCGCGCTGGCCTCCCCGGTGCGCAATCCCCGGCTGGCGGTCGTGATCGGCCGGCTGCTCGGCGCCGCGTTCATCGTCTGCTTCGGCACCGGCCTGTACAGCCATTTCCTGCAGGAGCCGCTGCCGTGGATGCGGTTCCCGACCCGGCCCGCGTCGCTCTACCAGATCACCCAGGGCACGCACATCGTGGCCGGCATCGCATGCTTCCCGCTGCTGCTGGCCAAGCTCTACATCGTCTTCCCCGACCTGTTCCAGTGGCCGCCGGTGAAATCGTTCCTACACCTGCTCGAACGCGCGTCGATCGCCCTCTTCGTGGGCGCATCCCTGGTGCAGATCACCATCGGCCTGATCAACACCTACCAGTGGTACCCGTGGCCCTTTCCCTTCCGCGAGGTGCACTACGCCCTCGGCTGGGTGTTGGTGGGACTGCTGGTACTGCACATCGGCATCAAGCTGCCGATCATCACACGGTTCTGGAACGGGCGCGCCGCTGCCGAGCACGAGGCAACGGATGCCGCGAGCGACGTTGAGTCACCGGCCGACGTCGAGGCGGTGCGGCTCTGGGGCAGCGGACGTCCGTCCGGTGTGACGGGCCGGTTGATCGCCTGGATCGACGCCACGCCCTCGTTCGTGAGCGAGACGAAGACCGTGAGCGAGACGACGACCGTGAGTCGCCGGGGCTTCCTCACCACCGTCGGAATCGCCTGCGCCGCCGTGGTGGGGCTGACCGCCGGCCAGACCTTTGCGCCTCTGGACGCGGTGAACGTGTTCGGTCCGCGCAAGAAGGGCGTCGGCCCGCAGGGCCTCCCGGTGAACCGCACGGCCGAGGAGGCAAAGGTCACCGCGTCGGCCGTCGCCGCCGGCTGGGTGCTCACCCTCGCTGCCGGTGGCGTGGAGCGCAGCTTCAGCCGCGCCGAGCTCGAGGCCCTGCCGCAGACCGAGGTGGAACTGCCGATCGCCTGCGTCGAGGGCTGGAGCCAACTGGCGCTCTGGCGCGGGGTTCGCCTGTCGGAACTGGCCGACCTGGTCGGCGCCGACACCGGCGCATCCTTTCGCCTGATCAGTCTCGAAGAGCGCGGCAGCTTCAAGAAGACCGAGATGGGACCGGAATACGTGCGGGACCCGCTGACCCTGGTGGCGCTCGAGCTGAACGGCGAGACGCTCGACCTGCAGCACGGTTACCCGGCACGCATGATCGCCCCGGGACGGCCCGGAGTGCTGCAAACCAAATGGCTGAGCCGGATCGAGGCGATCACCGCATGAACACCGCAGGTATGACAACAGCACGCGCGACCACCGCGCTCCCCCACGCCGGCGACCGACGGATGCGCGCAGCCCGCACCACGCTGATCCTGCTCGGCACGTCCGGGCTCCTCTTCGGCCTCTACGTTCTGTTCGACACAGTGCGGATCACCCGACTGCCCGGGGTGGCGCTCTGGATCGGCGCGGCGATCGTGCTGCACGACGCCGTGCTGGCGCCCCTGGTCTTCTTCTGCGGCCTTCTGCTGCGCCGCGCGGGGCGCCGCGTCACGGGCACGATCGTGCTGGTCGTGCAGGCCGCCATCGTGGTCGGCTCGATCATGACGCTGATCGTGGTGCCCGCGATCGTCGCCCGGTCGCTCACCTCGAACAATCCGAGCATCCTTCCGCTCGACTACGGTCGGAACCTCGCTCTGTTCTGGGTGGCCGTCGCCCTGGTCGCGACGGTCTGGTCGGTCGTGCTCTACGCTCGCAGCAGGCGCGCGAACCAGCGGCCGTCCAGCCGCCAGTCCTGAGCCACGACCAGACCGGTCGCTCCGGCACGGTCGCGGAGGCCGTTAATGCCGATTTCCGCCCAGGGGAACACGGCGCTGCGGCTCCCGGTTGAATCCTCGATGGTGCCGAGGTAGCTGTCGTCCCGGGCCGGGTCGTGGCTGAGTTCGACCAGGAGAACGCCGTCCGGCGCCAGCAGGTCGGCGCAGCGCGTGAGCAGAACGGATGCGTCGCCGCCGATTCCGATGTTGCCGTCGACGAGCAGCGCGGCCGCCCAGCCACCCTCCAGCGGCAGAGGGTCGAAGACGCTGCCCTGCAACACGTCGAGGCCGGCGTCTGCGGCCATGCGCACGGCGGTCGCCGACACGTCGAGGCCGAGCGCGGTCAGCCCCAGCCCCATGGCGGCCCGCACCATGCGGCCGGGGCCGCAGCCGATGTCGAGCACCGGGCCGGTGATCCCGTCGAGCAGGCAGAGGTCGGTGTCGTCGGCGTCGGCGCTCCACCGACCGGCATCGATGGTGGCGTGCTCGCCGGAGGATATCCGGCGCAGGTAGAGCACGTTGTCGGCGTTCCGCAGCGCGGCGGCATAGGGCTCCGCGCCGCCGGCACCGAAGGTGGTCGGTTCGGCCCACTCCCCCTCGAGTTGTGCGGCCAGCAGCGTCATCGGAAATTGTCCGTCGGGCTCGGCGGCATCATGGCGGCCAGAGCCGTGGCGAATCTGCCGGTGGGCGCGATCCCCGCCACCCGGTGGGCGTCTTCGATGGTGTCCACATCGGTGAGGGTAGGCAGCAGGTTCACGCGCAACCCGGCATCCGTCAGCCGTTTCAGCTGCACAGCGCCAGTATCGTCCCGGGACATCGGCACGCCGCGGATCAGGTCGCCGGTCGGGTCGTTCAGGGCGAGCGCCCAGAAGCCGCCGTCGTTCGCGAAGCCGAACCAGGCATCCACGTCATCGGTCCAGTCGGTGAAGACGGGTTCGAGCAGGGCGGGGGTGACCTGCGGGGTGTCCATGCCGACCAGCAGCATGGGACCCTCGCAGGCGTCGAACACGGCCGCGAGCCGCAGGTCGAGGGTGCCCTCCACCTGTGGCAGGATCTCGTAGCCGGCGGCTGCGTTCGGCGCAATCACACCGTCGAAGGCCAGGATGCGGCGGGTCGCGGGCAGGGTGGCGACCGCGGCGAGAGTGTCGTCGAGGCTGGCCGCCGCCAGATCGGCGGCCTGTTCGAGGCTCAGCGGCGGGTGCAGCCGGGTCTTCACCCGACCGGGAAGGCATTCCTTGGCGATCACGACGATGGTCGTCATCGGCGCGTCTCCCGGAGGAGGGCGGACATGTCATTGACCGCGGTCAGGGTGCCGCGCACGGTTCCGGTCACCTTGCTGCGGCCGACCCTGGGCGAATACGTCGTGTCAACCTCGAGGATGCGCCAGTTCGCCGACGCCGCCTTCAAGAACATCTCCAGCGGATACCCGCTGCGGCGGTCCTGGAGATTGAGGTCCAGCACGGATTCGCGGAGCGCGGCGCGCATGGGGCCGAGGTCATGGATGTTCACCCCTGTTATTCGGCGCAGACGCCAGGACAGACTGGAATTGGCGAGGCGCGCGTGCAGCGGCCAGGATTTGGCGGTCGCGGGCCGGCGGCGGCCGAGCACCAGGTCGGCGGATCCGGCCCGCACGGGATCGACCAGGAGCGGCAGTTCGGCCGGGTCCATCGACGCGTCGGCGTCGCAGAAGGCGACAATCGGCGCGGTGGCCGCCAGGAGGCCCGCGTGAGCGGCGGCTCCGAAGCCGCGGCGCGCCTCGTGCACGACCTGGGCGCCGGCCATGGCGGCGATCTCAGCCGATCCGTCGGTCGAGCCGTTGTCGACGACGATGGCCCGATACCCCTCCGGGAGTCGCGACAGCACCCAGGGCAGGGCGTCGGCCTCGTTCAGGCATGGCAGCACGAGGTCCACCTGGAACACAGTCATGGGTCGACACTATGGGGGCCGGCTCCGCCGAAACGGCCAAAGAGATTACGGAGTGAGGAAGAAACGGTGTCGCCTGCTCCGGCCCGGCACACCCGGTGCCTGCCGCTCTATCCTGATTTCGTGCCTCCTTCCCTGCCCCCGGGCGATTTGCGCCCGCTACCGCCTCTCGAGCGCCGCATCCTCGTCGTCGACGACGACCCGACGGTGTCCGAGATCGTCTGCCGGTATCTGCGGGCGTCCGGGTTCGTGGTCGACGAGGCGGCAGACGGCTTGGACGGGCTCGCGAAAGCCGAACAGCTGCGGCCAGACCTGGTCGTGCTCGACCGGATGCTGCCACTCCTGGACGGAATCGAGGTGTGCCGGCGCATCCGCGGGGACTGGGAGATCCCGGTGATCATGTTGACCGCCCTCAACCAGGAGGAGGACCGCATCGACGGCCTCGAGGCCGGCGCCGACGACTACCTGACCAAACCGTTCTCCCCGCGCGAACTCGTGCTGCGGGTGCAGTCGGTGCTGCGCCGGAGCACCGCGCCCGCCGTGCCGGCCGGTCTGGTCTCGGCCGGCGACTTCGCCCTGGACGCGCAGGCGCACGAGGTGCGGCTGCGCGGCGAGCCGCTGGTGCTCACCGCGCGGGAATTCGACCTGCTGGCCCACCTGATCAGGCGTCCGCACACCGTGCTCAGCCGGGAGGACCTGCTTCGTTCCGTCTGGGGCTGGGAGTTCGGCGACCTGTCCACGGTGACGGTGCACGTGCGCCGGCTGCGGGAGAAGATCGAGGCTGACCCGGCGCAGCCCCGGCTGCTGAACACGGTCTGGGGGGTCGGCTACCGGTTCGACCCGGTTCCGCTGGCTCCCACGGGGCGGCAATCATGACACCGGATGTGCTCCTCACGGTATCGCTGTTCACGCTGGCCTGCGCGGTGGTCGTCGGCGGCGCCGGCCTGCTCACCCTGCGCCTGCTTTCCCGCACCTCCCTCGTACTGCAGCTGATGGTGATCGCCCTTGCCACGGTGGTGTCGGTCGTCGGCGGGATGGCGGCGGTCGCCTCGCAGACATACGTCTCCCGGCACGACCTCACGGTCTTCTACTCCGTGGCCAGTGTCGCCGGACTGGTGTCACTGGCCATGGCCGCGGTGCTCAGCCGTCAGCTCGCCCGGGACAGCCGCTCCCTGCGCTCGGCCGCGGCCAGCATCGTGCGCGGCGAACGGGTCGCGGCGAACGACCGACACAGCAACAACGAGTTCACGGCGCTGGCCGGGGAACTGGCCGCGACCGGGGAACACCTCGCCGAATCCCGTGTCCGCGAGAATCAGATCGAGGAGTCACGGCACGAGCTGATCGCCTGGATCTCTCATGACCTGCGCACGCCGCTCGCGGGCATCCGTGCCATGGCCGAAGCCCTCGAGGACGGCATGGTCGAGGACCCGGAACGGTACTACACGCAGATGCGCGGGCAGGTGGACCGGCTCACGGGCATGGTCGACGACCTGTTCGAGCTGTCGAAAATCCACTCCGGCACCTTGCGCCTGAGGCTGCAGCCGGTCTCGCTCTACGACCTGATCAGCGACACCGTCGCCGGACTCTGGCCGATCGCCCAGGCCAAGTCGCTCGACCTGCGATTCGCCGGAGAGAAGGGGCTGACCATCCTCTCGGACCCGCGCGAACTGTCCCGGGTGGTCGGCAACCTCGTCATGAACGCCATCCAGCATTCGCCGGCCGGCAGCTCGATCGTGGTCTCGGTCACGGCCAGCACCGGATCGGGTGCCGGTGCCACCGACCACGCCGTGATCTCGGTAACGGATGCCGCTGGCGGCATCCCCGAGCAGGACCTCAGCCGGGTCTTCGAAGCCGGCTGGCGGGCGAGCGGTCCGCGCACCCCGGTGGCCGAACCGTTGGGCACCGGCGGCGCCGGCCTCGGCCTGGCCATCGTGCAGGGGATCGTGCGGGCGCACCACGGCGAAGTGCGGGTGCGGAACGTGCCCGGCGGGTGCCGGTTCGAGGTGCTGTTGCCGCGGCATCCGATCGCTACGCGCTGATCCACGCCGGACGCCCCCCCCGAACGAATTCGACGGAGATTTTGACTGGATCGGCGCCAGAAGCGCCGAAAAAGCCGGTTCACACGAAAATCTCCGTCGAATTGGTTCATACCGGGGCTACCGGGTGACTGCGGCGCGCAGTGGCGCGTTCGCGAAAGCGCGCATGCCCTCCTCGAATGAAATGCTGGGTGCCCAGTCCAGTTCGCGGCGGAGTCGCCCCGAGGAGGCAGTGATGTGGCGCACATCGCCGAGCCGGAATTGCCCGGTGACGACGGGGGTCGGTCCGTCGGTGGCCACGCTGAGGGCCGCGGCCATCTCGCCGATGGTGTGCACGACGCCGCTGCCCACGTTGAAGGGGCGGAAAGTGGACGGCTCGATGCCGGCGGTCCAGTCGAGCGCGGCGAGGTTGGCCGAGGCGACGTCGGCGACGTGCACGAAGTCGCGACGCTGGCCGCCGTCTTCGTAGACCCGTGGGGCCTCGCCTCGTTCCAGCGCCGAGCGGAACAACGACGCGACACCCGCGTAGGGCGTGTTCTGCGGCATCCCCGGCCCGTAGACGTTGTGGTAACGGAGTGCCGCGGCCCGGCCTCCGGTGGCGCGCGCCCACGCCGACGCGAGGTATTCCTGTCCCAGCTTGGTGCTCGCGTAGACGTTGCGCGGGTCGAGCGGGTCGTCCTCGGAGATGAGCAGTGGCTCGAGGGCCTCACCGGTGGCCTCATCGACGGGGTCGAACACGCCTTGCAGCAGATCGGCCTCGCGGCGCGGTCCCGGACGCGTGAAACCCTCCGGGCCGCGGTAGCTTCCCTCCCCGTAGACCACCATCGAGGAGGCCAGCACGAACCGGTTGATCCCGGCCTCGGTCATCGCTGCGAGCAGAACGGCCGTGCCGACCTCGTTGCTGTGCACATAGTCGGGGGCGTCGGCGAAGTCCACGCCGAGGCCGACCTTCGCGGCCTGGTGACAGACGGCATCCGTGTCGCGGAGAGCGAGCGCGACGACGGATGCGTCGGTCACGTCGCCGACGATCACGTCAACACCGTACGGCAGCACCGGGAGTCCACCGTGCACGTCACTGCGGAGGGAATCGAGCACCCGTACCTGCCAGCCGCGGGCGAGCGCGTCCCGGACGATCGCGCCGCCGATGAAACCGGCCCCACCCGTGACGAGCAGGCGCCGGGTCACGCGTCGGCTCCGGCCGGCGCGGCAGGGGCAGGTGCAGGACGACGATCGAGCACGACGCCGACCTGCTCGGGGGCGATCAGCTCGCGAGGGGAGAAATTCTCGGGCAGGGCACGCAGGATGCCGTCGATCGCGGCCAGGATCCGCGGCTGGGCGGCCCGGAGACGCGTGAAGACCAGGCTGGCGGAAACGGTATCCGGGTCGGCCTCGACCTCGGCCTGAGGTGTGTCGGTCTGAGCGGTGTCGGTTTGAACGGTGGGCACCGGGGCCAGGCCTGCGTCGGCGTCGGTGACGAAGGAGACATTGACCGTGCCCATGTTGAGTTCGGCGGCCAGGACGACCTCCGGGTACTGCGTCATGTTGACGGTGTGCGCGCCCGCGGCGCGGAACCAAAGCGATTCCGCCCGGGTGGAGAACCGCGGGCCCTGAATCACGACGCAGGTGCCGGTGGGTGCGAAGTTCTCCTCCAGCGTCGCGAGCGCGCCGATCGCGAGGCGGCGCAACTCCGGATCGAACGGGTCGGCCGCGGCCAGGTGCGCGACCGTGCCCTGGTCGTAGAAGGTGTCGGCACGGCCCGAGGTGCGGTCGATGAACTGGTCGGTCACCACCAGCATCCCCGGCGGGTATGCGGGGCTGACGCCGCCGACGGCCGACGAGGAGATGATGGCCTTCACGCCCAGCGACGCGAGCGCCCAGATGTTGGCCCGATAGTTGATCAGGTGCGGCGCCACCGAATGGTCGCCGCCGTGCCGGGCCAGGAAGGCGACCCGCCGGCCGGCCCGCAATCCGATGGAGATCGACGCCGAGGGAGGGCCATAGGGCGTGATGATGTCGACGGATGTCTCGGTGCCGGCGTCGAAGAGCCGGTACAGTCCGGACCCGCCGATGACGGCGACGCCCACGTCGGCGGTGCTGGTGGTGCTAGTGGTGGTGCTGGTGGTCTCGATCACGGGATCTCCAGAGGTTGGAAGACGGTTAGCGGGGGTAGACCCGGATCGGGGCCGCCAGCGGCCCGGCCTGGCTCAGCGGGAATGCCGCGAGCAGCCCGTCGCCCGCGTAGGCCACCGAAGCCACGGTCGAGGTGCCGCCGGACACGAGGTAGCGCTGCGACTGCTCCAACGGCATCGTGGCCGAGCCGCCGGCCGGCACCGCCACTGTGCTGGATGTGCCATTGTCGGGGGTGGCCGTGTAGGTGGCGTCGACGGTGCCCATGTTGACCAGGTTGAGTTGCGGGGACGGGCCGTCGGCGGCGGCCACCAGGAACTCGTCGGCGAGAGCGTCGGACGACGCGAACCAGGCGAAGTCGCGGCCTGCGGAACCCGCCGCGGAACTCTGCGCCGCGGCCACGATCGGCTCGCTGGCGGTCAGTTCCAGCGAGTAGGTACCGGGCACGAGCCCGGTCAGGGGCACCTCGGTGGCAACCCCCGGCTGGATGTCGACCTGGACCGAGGCCCCGGCCGCCTGGCCGGTCGCACCGGTCACACCGACCTGGACCGTCGCCGCCACCGTTCCGGGAACAAGCACCCGCACCGAGGTGACGTCGTCACTAAGACCGCCGACCTCGTCGGGGGCATCCGATCCGGCAGCGTTGGAGACGATCACGCCGGCGATCGCCAGGGCTTCGGCGGGGCCGTTTGAGGGACCGAGGAGGTCGACGCCGCCGGGTTCCAGCCCGCGCACGATGCTCTGCTGCAGCGTGGCCGCCACCTGGCCGCCCTTGGATTGCACGTGCACCACGGGTGAGCGGAGGTTGGGGGCCAGTCCGGCGAGGGAAACGACCCGCTGGGTGCCCGGCTGCACGAGGATTCCGGTGGAGCCGGGGGCATCCACCTGACCGGTCTCGCCGAACACGGCCAGGTCGACGGTGGCCACGACCGTGGTGGGGTTGCTGAGCAGCACGAGGCTGGTGCGGCCGATGTCGGTGGAACCGCCGACGAGCCAGCTATCACCGGCCGCCTCCCCGCAGCCCGCGACGGCCAGGCCACCGAGCGATTCGCCGCCCGCGATCTGGGACTGGCTGCCCGTGACCAGCGGTGCCGCCCCCGACCCGGGCGGGGTCGGAACGCGCAGCAACTGCGGTGCGCCGAACGATTCGGGGTTCGCGTTGTCCGGGGCCGCGATGGCTGTAACCTCCGGTTCGATCCACCCCGGCTCGCCCGACGCCGCATGGGCGCCGAAAACGGCTGCAGCGCTTCCGACGGAACTGGCTGCCTGTGCCTGGCTGGAATCCTCGGCCAGCACGAGGAGCGGCCCCGGGCAAACTCGTTGCTGCTCGCTCGGAGTCGGCGACACGATGATGGACGACGGCCCCTTCTCAACCGTGGGCCAGGTGACGAGGGTTGCCGCGCCGACGGATGCGACGACGACGCCGAGACCGACCAATCCGGCCACCGCCCGCGCCCCGAGCAGGGCGATTCCGCGTTTACTGGGCATGGTCGTGCTCCTCCGAACGGGCGCCGATTTCCGTGTCAGCTCCGGAATCGGGTCCGGTACCGGAACCGACGTCCGGTGACGTTCCAGGGACGGCTTCAGTCGACGTGACCGGTGCGGCTGTGTCGAGGGCGCCCGCCGCCGCGGGCGTCACGGCGCGCTCGGTGGAGGGCCGGAAGCCGGGCGCGGGCTTCCTACGGGCCGCCGCCTTGGCGATACGTTTGTTCTCCCTGGCGCGGGCCTTCGCCGTGTTGCGGATGGCGTCCCGGCTGGCCTGACGCACCGCCTCCGGCCCCGCGCCGGTGGGGATCGACAGGAGCACGGTGGCCCCGACCACAAGCACGGCGATGACGAGGAACACCAGACCGAGAGTGCCGCCGGCGTTGGCCGGGATGGCGCCGTTGGCCGCGGTGGGAACCGGGGCATCCGTCACCTCGTACTGCCAGAGCCGGCCGAAGACCGTGTCTCCCACCGGCGCCAGGGCGGCGTTGCCGTCGAGGGCGGTCGTGGTGCGGCCGGCGGTCTCTTCTGCCGCGGGGGTGACCGGCGCCGTGTTTCCGGGACCGGCCGGTGCGACGGCGGCCGGTCGAAGCAGCACGAAACGGATGCCGAAGTCGGCCAGGCCGGCCGCGGCGTCGAGCCCGCTGCGCGAGGCGAGGTTTCCGGCCAAAGTGGCCAGCTCCTCCTCCCGCGGGCTGAGGGTCACGTCGGTGCTGCTGAGGGTGGACTGGGTGTTCAGGGTGGCGCCGGGACCGCGCACGATGGTCGCGAGGATGCCCCCGTCGGGTTGCGGCACGATCTGCAGGGTGCCGACCCGGGCATCCGTCTGCGCCTCGGCGCTGACGAACGCGGGCTGGGTGCGGTCGATGCCCTCGGCCACGACACTGGTGCCGAGGGGCAGGGCTGCGACCAGCGGCGCCACCACGATCACGAGCAGGGCGACCACGGTGACCGCCGGGGCGATGGCGAAGCGGCGCAGGCCGCGCAGGGCGAAGACGACCGCGCCGACCAGTCCGAGCCAGTACAGGCTGAGCCCGGCGCCGGCCCAGATGCCGACCGGCTGGCCGCCGACCGAGGAAAGGGAGAGCTGGCTGGCGGCGATGGCCGTGCCCGCACCGAGCAGGGCGGTCAGCAGCGCGAAGCTCGCGCCGCGGGCCCCAGGCAGGAAGAGGGCAAGGGCGCCGAGTACGGCCAGCGGGATCAGGAGCACCGGCACGAGCACGGACGCGTCGACACCGGGCAGCCCGAGCGTCTCGAGCAGCGGGGTCCACCCGCCGAGCTCACCGGACGGGAAGCCGAGCAACAGCTGCCACACCGAGACGTCGGGGGCGGGCAGAGGCAGGCCCGGGTCCGCCAGCAGGGCCAGCCAGTTGCCGCGCAGTCCCTGATTCCAGATCAGAGGTGCCGCGAGGGCGAGCGCCGCCAGAGGGATGCCGATGAACCGCATACCGCTGCGCCCACTGAGCAGCATGGCGATCAGCCAGACCACCAGGAGCGCGGGCGCGAGCGACGGCGCCGCAGCCACGATGGCGGCGAACAGCAGGGCCGCGGAGCCGGACGCCGACCACGAGCGGGCGGCCATGAACCCGGCGAAGAACAGCCACGGCAGCAGCAGGTGCACGAGGATCGCAGCCGGACGCCCGGCAGCGAGGGCGCTGAGGAAGGTGGGCGACAGCATCCAGAGCACGGCGGCGATGGCGCGAATGGACGCGCGCTCGGAGAGGCGGGTCGCGGCAAGCCAGGCGCCGAGGGCGGCCAGCGGCAGGGCAAGGAAGTGGAGCAGGACGAGCGAGAAGGACGGCGCCCAGAAGGTGAGCGAGCCCAGCACCGCCAGCACCGTGGCGAATGGGTCGGCGCCGCCGACAAAGCCCAGGCCGATGTCGCGCCAGCCGTAGCCGATGCTCCCCCAGAGTTCGGCGGGGGTGTCCGACAGTGGCAGCAGCGCGCCGCCGGTGAGGGTGCGGGCGCCGATCAGAGGGCCCAGGACGATGAGGCCGGCCACCAGGGCGGCCAACACGGTCCACGCGCCGCCACCGGAGATGAAGCGGATTTCGGGCACCTCGCCGTTCACGCTGGTGAGGCTGGCCTCACGGCGGAGCGCCTGGCGGCGGCGCACCTCGACGGTGGGCACGCGCAGTGAGGCGATCGACGCCCAGCCCAGGGTGCGGGTGGCACCGAAGCGGCGCCGGGCAGCACTCACCCGCAGACCGCTGAAAGCCGCGGCGAACGCGGCGGAGTACTCACCCAGAATCGCCCCGGGTTCCTTCTGCAGCAACTGCCCGAACGAGCGCAGCACCGCGAGGGGAACCAGGGCCAGCCAGTGCAGAGGGATCATCCAGCGCGGGGAGTAGACAAGCCGGCGATGCAGCTGCGCGGCGCGCATGGCACGGAGGCGCTTGCGGCGCGGCGACGCCGGAGACGCGGTAACCGGCCATCCGCACGCGCACACAGAAATCGAGGGAGTCGTCCGCGGACGGCAGGGCCAGGTCGAAGCCGCCGAGCTGCTGCCAGACGAGGTGGCGCACCAGCATGCCGCCGGCGCTCACAGCGAGCACGTCGCCCATTCCATCGTGCTGGCCCTGGTCGAGTTCGCTCTCCACCAGGGTGACGGTCGCACCGCCGGGCGTCAGGGACTGCCCGAATTCGTGGATATAGTCGCCGGCGTCCCAGTCCATGACCTTGGGACCGGCCACGGCAACGGATGGCGCAATCTCCAGTTCGCCGAGCAGGGCCGTCAGGGCGTCGGGTTCCGGCGCACTGTCCTGGGCGAGGAGCCACAGCATTTCGCTATCGGACTCGGCGGGCGCGATGACCCTCTCGGCCGTGACGATGGCCTCGCCGAAGCTGAGTCCGGCATCCGCTGAGATGAAGTGAGTCGGTGCGTAGGCAGCCAGAAGCGCGGCCGTAGTGTCGGTCGATCCGCAGTCGACCGTGATCACGACGTCGGGTTGACGTGTCTGGCGACTCAGCGCCTCGAGAGTGCGGTCGAGGTGCTTGGCGCCGTTACGGGCAACGAGGATGGCGGTGACTCTGGCATGCATATGGAGAACAGCCTAGATTGGTTCGGGCCCGATGAGGAGCAATGGGAGGGGCGAGCCTGAAAAACACTGCTTCGCCTCCGGTGCCGCAGCCGGCGTCGGGTCCGGATTCGCATGCCGTGGGTCGTTTTACGGCCCGTCTGAGGCCTAGCTGGCCCGCTTGCGCAGTTTGCGCCGTTCCCGCTCGGACAGGCCGCCCCAGATTCCGAACCGCTCGTCGTTGGCGAGCGCGTATTGCAGGCACTGGGTTTTCACCTCGCACGAGGAGCAGATCTTCTTGGCATCGCGGGTCGA
Organism: Cryobacterium sp. Sr3; assembly: GCF_004402835.1. Classification (NCBI taxonomy): domain Bacteria; kingdom Bacillati; phylum Actinomycetota; class Actinomycetes; order Micrococcales; family Microbacteriaceae; genus Cryobacterium; species Cryobacterium sp. Sr3. The sequence continues at coordinate 19,981 of NZ_SOFA01000041.1, forward strand.
CCCTCCCTTTTCGGGGAAGAACGCTTCCGGATCGGTCTGCGCGCAGAGCGAGTCCGATTGCCACGACAGAAGATCGCCGTCGCCCGCTTCCTTGCGAACCCCGGGAACACCCAGACGAACCGGGTCAATGAACCAGTCCTCCGGTACCCCGGCACGAGACTCTGATAGCGCCATATCGTCATCCACCCCACTGCAAAATGTGCCCAAAATTACGCGTCAGCCCTAATTACAGCCGTGTAATTCCTTGCCGTCAAGTCGCTGATACTAAACCGTCAATATTTGTTGGAGGGTTTCGACTCGCCCAAGAGCGAAAATCGGTGAGATTTGATTGGTCACAACGCTGAGACGGATGCCGCCTGCCGCGATTCCCAGGCGCTTTGCACCATCTCCTCCAGGCTGTGGCGCATGGCCCAGTCCAGATCGCGGGCCGCGAGTTCGCCGGAGGTGACGATCCGGTCGGGGTCGCCCGCGCGGCGCGGACCGATCACGGGCGCGAAGTCGATGCCGGTGACGGCCGCCACGGTGGACATGATCTGCCCCACCGACACTCCGTCGCCGCTGCCGAGGTTGTAGACGGGCAGCACCGGCTCGCCGGCGTCCAGGTGCCGGGCCGCGGCCACGTGCGAGAGGGCCAGGTCTGCCACGTGGATGTAGTCCCGCACGCACGTTCCGTCGGCGGTGGCGTAGTCGTCGCCGTTGATGCTCGGGATGCGGCCCTCCATCAGCGCGTCGAAGACGAGGGGGAAGAGGTTGTGCGGGCTGGTGTCGCGCAGGTCGAGCGCTCCGGACCCGACCACGTTGAAGTAGCGCAGCGCCGTGTAGCGCAGTCCGGCGGCGACGGCCTGATCGCGCAGCAACCATTCGCCGATCAGTTTGGACTCACCGTAGGGAGATTCGGGGTTCTTCGGGGTTTCCTCGGTGACCAGGTCGGTGTGCGGGGTGCCGTAGACGGCCGCGCTCGAGGAGAACACCATCCGTTTGACCTCGCACTCCTGCATGACCGCCAGCAGGGTGGCCATGGCCGTGACGTTCTGCTCGTAGGTGTGCAGCGGGCGCTGCACCGAGACCCCGGCGTACTTGTAGCCCGCGACGTGCACGACGCCGGTCACGGTGTGCTCGGCGAAGGTGCGCATCAGCAGCTCGCGGTCGAGGAGGGTGCCGCGCACAAACGGCACGTCGGCAGGCACGAATTCAGCGTGCCCGCTGGAGAGGTCGTCGATGACGACCACCTCGATGCCCTCTTTCAGGAAAGCACGAACGATGTGGGAACCGATGTATCCGGCACCTCCGGTGACAAGCCACGCCATCTGAACCTCGCAAGATCTGACGGCAATCAAGCACTGCCGCTCTGCAAGCCTAGCCTCGGTGGCGGGGCTGTCACTGGTCGATCAGCGCGGCAGGTCGTCGGGGCGGGTCGCCCGGACGCCCGGCGCAGCCTGCCGCTGCCCGGAGCGAGTTCCCGGAGGGTGGCGGACGCGGGGGCGGGCAGGGTCGGGCAACGGATGGGGCCGTGATCGCGACGCGCGCGGGTGCGCCAGGCGGCTCGACCGCGAGCTGGGCGGTGCTCGCCGCGGCGCAGGGGCGACACCTGATGCGGGGGCCGGGAACCGGCCCGGGCCCTAGCCGAGACGGTGGCGCGCCCGCAGCATCCGCTCGTGGAACGGCGGAAACGCTGCCGACGGCTCGCGCTGGTAGTCGTACTCCAGCGCCGTGACCATCGCCCGCACACACAACCCCCACTGTTTGCGAAGGAGCGTGTAGCTGAACCTCAGGGTGCGCCCGTTCTGGCTTGCAACCAGCAGATCGCGTTCCCGGTCGACCTCGAAGGCGATCGGATCGTCATGCCAGTCCTTCCCATCGATCTCGACGAAGGTCGACGGCCCGATCTGGCCATCGAGATGCCCGACTCCGCTGACGAACGGTTGCGGAACGAAGGGGATGCCCGCGGCCAGGGCCTTGAGTCGGAATTCCGTTTCCCCACCCGCGGCGGCGCGTCCGTCGACCTCGTCGCGCCAGGACTGAACCCGCGGCGGCGCGCGGGCGAAGATCCAGCCCAGGTCGTCGCGGATAATCCCGACGCCGTTTTCCTGGGCGCTGTGCAACGCGGCATCCAGACACACGATTGCGGTGACCCGGTCGTGGTTGTGCAGAATGCGCACCGGGGCCTCGTGCACGCTGGTACGCCACACGCAGTCGCCCCGTCCGTCGATCGCGTCGTCGCTCCACGTCACGCGACACCGCACACCGTCGAGCACATCCAGCCGTGCGCGCATGTCCGTCGGGCGCCGCAACCCGCGCGCGGCGCTGGGGACGCTGACGTGGAGCCTGCCGGTGGTCGGGGTCCAGATCCCGTAGGACTTCAGGCAGCTCAATCCGGCCAGCCGGCCTCCGATCCGGAACGCCTCGACGGCCGACGGCGGCGCCGACGGAACCGAGTACCAGCCCTTGCGCACCCGCACGACCGTTCCCCGGTTGACCTCGCCGCGGAGGTGCCCATCGCTCCAGCCTCGGGCGCGGAGTGCGGCGCGTTTGACGAAGAGTCCGTGGTCGAGGATGTCCCTGGTGGGTGAGCGCATGGCCCGCAGCCTCGCAGCGGAGTCGAAGCCGCGCCGCGGCATCCGTCACCTTGGGGATAACACGCCGCCCCCACCGGATGGGGGGGCACCGTTTCCCGCCCGGACGCTACCGATCAGACCGCCCCAGCACCCCCGCGCTGCTGCGCGGAGGGGCGACCGCGAACGAATTCGACGGAGATTTTGCTCCGAACAGCGCACAAACCGGCAAATAGCTGGTTCGAGCGCAAAATCTCCGTCGAATTGGTGGGGAGCCAGGGCTAGGGGGTCGTGGCCAGGAAGACCTCGCCGACGCCGGCGAACGTGAGCGTGCCTTCGTCGGGCGTGATGTAGACGGACTCGCCGCGCTTGAGGGCGACGGATGCCCCCGCACCGGCCACCAGGAATCCCCCGGCCGTGCAGATGGCGATCGCGGGCCCCGTCAGCGTGAACTGCCGCATCGGCACTCCCGCGCGAGAAGCCGGAGCCGCACGAGCACCCGCATCAGCACCAGCACCCCCGGGAGAAGCCACAGCCGCAGGCGCACCCGCACCCGCACCCCCGGCTTCCGCCGCGATGTGCACGAGCACGAAGTCGTCCACGTCGGGTCGGTACTCCGAGACGCCCGGAGACGACAGCACGGGCGGAAGGTACGGCACGGGCAGCGGCGTGAATTCGAGCACCTCGAGCAGTTCGTCGACGTCGATGTGCTTGGGGCTCAGCCCGCCGCGCAGCACGTTGTCCGAGGCGGCCATCAGCTCCACACCGAGGCCGGACAGGTAGGCGTGGATGTTCCCGGCAGGTAGGTAGAGCACCTCGCCTCGGCGCAGCGACACCCGGTTCGTCAGCAGCGAGATCACGATGCCGGGATCCCCCGGGTAGGCACGGGCCAGGTCCCGCACGGTGGCGAGTTCGAGCGGGTAGTCGAGGATCGCGCCGCTCTCGGCCAGGTCGGCCGCGCTGACGGCGAGGGCAACCACCCGCTCGACCAGCCAGGCCACCTCGCCGGAATCGCCGCCGCGGCCGTCGCGCAACAACCAGTCGACGCAGTCGCGCAGAGCGTCGTCGCCGAGCAGGTGCCGCTCGAGCGCATCGAGCGCGCCGGGCTGCGGGTCGTCCGAGGCCACGTCGAGGGCGCGCAGCTCGCCCAGGATGCCGCGGATCTCGACCGGCTCGCGGAACCCGCAGAGGGCCTCGAAGGTGTCGCTCAGGGCGAAAATCACCTCGGGCTTATGGAACGGGTCGCGGTAGTTGCGGTCCGCCGCATCCTGCGGAATACCGGCCGCGTTCTCCAGGCCGAAGCCGATCCGTGCCCGCTCCGCGGTCGGGTGCGCCTGCAGCGAGAGCGGTCCCGCGGCGGCGAGGATCTTCAGGAGATATGGCAACCGCGGAGCAGCGGGCGCGGCGAGCGCGGCGCCGAGGGCCTCCTCCGGGGCTGCGTGGATCCAGTCCAGGAGGGTGTGGTGGCCGCCGACCTGCTCGGGGTCGGTGATGACGCTCGGCGATCCCGGGTGTGCGCCCAGCCAGAGTTCGGCCTCAGCTGTGCCCGACGGATCGTAGCCGAGCAGACCCGCGATGGCGGTGGTCGAACCCCAGGCATAGTGCCGCGGCGTATTGGTGATGCCCACAAACATGGCGCTCTCCTGCACTCTTAGGTTTAGACCAAACTACCAACCGCTTGCGGCGTGCCGGTTCCGCGACCGTAGGCTGCGAACATCCGCCGACCGCCGCACGCCGGCCGTCGCCACCTTTGCAATGGAGCACCTGATGACCTTCGAGCTACTTCCCAGCGACTTCTACGGCTACGAGAATCTGCTGACCGATCAGGAGAAGACCGCGCTCGCCAATCTGCGCGCCTACCTCGAGTCCGACGTTCGGCCCATCGTGAACGGATGCTGGGAGCGCGCCGAGTTCCCGGCCGAGGTCATCCGGCCGCTGGCGGCGCTCGGGGCCTACTCCTTCGGCTGGCCTGAGACCCGGCCCTTCCAGAACTCCGCGGTGTTCCGCGGCTTCGTGGCCCTGGAGACGGCGCGCGTGGACGCATCCGTCGCCACGTTCGTCGGCGTGCAGAACGGCCTCGCCTGCGGAACCATCTCGGCGACCGGCTCGCCGGAGCAACGCGACGAGTGGCTGCCGCGCCTGGCGAGCGGGGAGCTCGTGGGGGCATTCGGGCTGACCGAGCCGCTCTCCGGCTCGGACGCGGCGCAGGGACTGCGCACGACGGCCACCCGCACCGGCGACACTTGGCTTCTGAACGGCGCCAAACGCTGGATCGGCAACGCCACCTTTTCCGACATCACCATCATCTGGGCGAAAGACACCGCCGACGGCATGGTCAAGGGCTTCATCGTGACCACCGACACCCCCGGCTACAGCGCCACCCGCATCGAGGGCAAGATCAGCCTGCGCTCGGTGCAGAACGCCGACATCGTGCTCGAGAACGTGGTCGTGCCCGAAAAGAACCGGCTGCAGAACGCGAACTCGTTCAAGGACACCGCCAAGGTTCTGCGCCTGACCCGAGCCGAGGTGGCCTGGGCGGCCGTGGGAACGTCGATCGGCGCCTACGAGGCGGCCGTCGCGTACGCGAAGGAGCGCACGCAGTTCGGCAAGGAGATCGGCGGCCACCAGCTGGTGCAGGACCTGCTGGTGAAGTCGCTGGGCAACATCACCGCCAGCCTGGGCATGGTCGTGCGGGTCTCGCAGATGCTCGACGAGGGCAGCCAGCGCGACGAGCACGCCGCCCTGGCCAAGCTCTTCACGACTGCCCGGATGCGCGAAACGGTCGCCTGGTGCCGCGAACTATTCGGCGGCAACGGCATCGTGCTCTCGTACGATGTGGCGCGCTTCTTCTCCGACGCCGAGGCCGTCTACTCCTATGAGGGCACCCGGGAGATGAACACCCTGATCGTGGGGCGCAGCATCACCGGCCAGGCGGCCTTCGTCTAGGCGAGTCAGGGGCCGCGCCCGCCCTAGCCGCGAGTCCCGAACCGCGAGCCCCGAGCCGCGAGCCGCGAGCCCCGAACGAATTCGACGGAGATTTTGGCCAAACTAGTCCCCAGAACCCCGAAAAAGCGCTTTCACGGGAGAATCTCCGTCGAATTGGTTCAACGCCGAGCGGGCCCGACTCGCGTCGGGAGGCTACGCCAGCGTCAGGAAGAGCTTCTCCAGCTCCTCGACCGTGAGGGAGTTCTCCCCCTGCGGGTTGTCGAGGCACTCGCGCATCGCCGTGGAGACGATGACGAAACCGGCCTTGTCGAGGGCGCTGGACACGGCGGCGAGCTGAGTGACGACATCCTTGCAGCTGCCGCCGGCCTCGACGGCGGTGATGACCGCCGCGAGCTGGCCCTGGGCCCGGCGCAACCGGTTGAGGATCTTCTTCTGGTTCTGTTCCCCAGCGACGTCGGCAGCGGTAGCGGTGATTTCGGTCATGCCGGAATCCTTTCAGACTTGGCGGCGATGACGGGCATCAGGCCGAGAGCGGTTTCGCCGGCGATCCAGGTGCGGTAGCCGCCGTCGAGGTTCTGCACGTCCAGCCCGTTCTGGCTCAAAATGCGTGCGGCCGTGTGCCCGCGCTGGCCCACCTGGCAGTGCACGATCACAGGTGCGTCGGGCAGCTCGGCCAGGCGGTCCCGCAGTTCGTCCACCGGAACGTTGATCGCGCCGGGAATGTTCCCGGCGGCGAACTCCGCCGCCGAGCGCACATCCACGAGCACCGCGCCCGCGGCCCGGGCGGCGGCCAGCTCGTGCCACTGCAGCGCACGCGTCGTTCCCGCGGCAAGGTTGTCGGCGACATAGCCGAGCTGGTTGATCGGGTCCTTCGCCGACGCGTACTGCGGCGCGTAAGCCAGCTCGAGGCGGGTGAGAGCGGATGCCGTCAGTCCGCCGGTCATCGCCGTCGCCAAGATGTCGATGCGCTTGTCGACGCCGCTGCCGCCGACGATCTGGGCGCCGAGGATGGCATCCGTCGCCGGGTCGACCAGGAGCTTCATCGACATGCCCTCGGCGCCGGGGTAGTAGGTGGCGTGCGACGCCGGGTGGGTGTGCACGACCCGGTGCGCGCGGCCGCGCTGCACGAGACGCTTCTCGCTCCAGCCGACCATGGCCGCCGTCAGGCCGAAGATGCCGAGGATGGCGGTTCCGAGCACCGGGGAGGCCGACGCGGGCTCGCCGGCGATGCTGTCGGCGGCCGCCCGGCCGTGCCGGTTTGCGAGGCCGGCCATGGTGATCAGGATGCCGCTGTTGTCGACGGCGTCGATCTTCTCGACGCCGTCGCCGACCGCGTAGATCGACGGGTCGTTGGTCTGCTGACTGCCATCGACGGCGATACCGCCGCTCGCGCCGATCGTGATGCCCGCCCGGGCGGCGAGCGAGGTGTCGGGGAGCACCCCGACGGAGTCGATGACGAGGTCGGCCGGAACGACGGATCCGTCGCTGAGCTTGACTCCCGCGTCGGCGGCGGCGACGACGGTCGTGTTCAGGCGTACGTCAACGCCCCGCAAGAGCAGCTCGTCGAAGATCGGCGCGGCCATCTCGGCGTCGAAGGGCCCGAAGACCTGGGAGCCGAACTCGACCAGGGTCACGTGCACGCCGCGGCGAACGAGGTTTTCGACGGCCTCCAGGCCGATGAACCCGGCGCCGATGACGACGGCGGAGGCCTGACCCGTGATGCCGGCCAGCAGAGCGGTGATGTGGTCGACGTCGTCGACCGTGCGCAGGGTGCGAGTGGCGATGCCGGCCGGGGTGATCCCGGTTCGGGCCGTCGCTCCGGCAGCCAGGATGAGGCGGTCGTACGTCTCGGTGGTCTCGGCGCCGGTCTGCGTTTGGCGCACGGAGACCGTCTTCGCCTCCCGGTCGATCGCCGTGACCTCGTGGTCGACGCGCACGTCGAGGCGGAAGCGGGCTTCGAGGGATGCCGGGGTCTGGAGTAGGAGATCGCTGCGGTCCGTGATCACGCCGCCCACGTAATAGGGAAGTCCGCAGTTTGCGAACGAGACATAGTGGCCGCGTTCAAATACAATAATGTCTGCCGTCTCGTCCAGCCGACGCAACCGCGTCGCCGCCGACATTCCGCCCGCAACTCCACCAACAATGATCGTTTTCATTCGAACCTCCGGGATAACCATACCCCAGGGGGTATAGAAATTGATCGGTGACCGCCCCGGCACGCTCTAGCCTTAGACACATGCCCGCCGTCCAGAGCCGATTCGTCGTTCGCACCTTCGCGACGCTCGTCTTTTTCTCCGTCCTGGCCGGCCAGTTCTGGCGCAGCCTTTTCGGCTGGTGGGGCTACGGCGCGATCGCGCTGGTCGTCGTCGTGAGCAGCGTCGTCGCCCTCGTCACATTGAACCCGGACTGGATGTGGTCGCGGTTCCCGAAATCGCTCATCGCCTTCCTCGGTCTGGCCACCCTGTCGCTGGCCTGGTCGTTCTACCTCGGCGCCTCCCTGATCGGAGTCACCCTGCAGTGGGCAACCACGCTGGCCGCACTGTTCCTCGCCCTGTGCCTGAGTTGGGCCGAGCTGCTGCGCACGCTCGCCGCCGCACTGCGCTGGATCCTCGCCCTGTCCCTCGCCTTCGAGCTCATCGTCGCCGTGTTCGTGCGGCAGGCCGTGCTCCCCTTCTGGGTCGACTACGGCACCCGCAACGTGCCGGAGTCGTACTACTGGACCCGCGGTATCCTGCTGCAGGGCGGGCCAATCGAGGGCATCGTCGCCAACCGCAACCTGCTCGGGTTCGTGGCACTGATGGCCGTGATCGTCTTCGCCGTTCAACTTGCCGCCGGCACCGTGAGCCGCAACTGGGGTCTGGCGTGGCTGGGCCTCGGGGTGCTCATGCTGCTGCTGACCCGGTCCGCGACCGTGACGCTTGCTGCTGCCGCCGTCGCCGCAGCGCTGCTTTTCGCCCTCTGGGCCCGCCGCCGGCTCCCCGAGGGGCGCCGGCCGGTGTACCTGGTGGCCGGGGCATCCGTGGTCGTCGGCGGTGTCGGCCTGGTGGCCCTCACGCCGCAGCTCCTCGCCCTGCTCGGCAAATCCGCCGACCTCACCGGCCGCCTCGACATCTGGCGCAGCGTGGCCGGGCTGGCCGCCGAGCGCCCGGTGTTCGGCTGGGGCTGGGTGAGCTACTGGGCCCCCTGGGTCGAACCCTTCGAGGGTCTCGCCGTGCGCCGCGGCGTCGTCTACCTTCAGGCGCACAACGCCTGGCTCGACGTCTGGCTTCAGCTGGGCGTCCTCGGGCTGATCATCTTCGCCGCCGCCGTTTTCTCCACGCTGTGGCGCTGCTGGTTCCTCGCGGTCGACCGGCCCAGGCGCGCCCTCGCCGACACGGAACCCTACGCGGCCTCCGCCCTGCTCCCGCTGCTGCTCCTGGTAGCCCTGATCGCCCAGAGCCTGGCCGAAAGCCGCATCCTGATCGAGTCCGGCTGGCTGCTGCTGGTCGTGCTCGCCGTGATCACGAAGCGACAGCAGGCAACCAATCAACGGATGCCTTAGGCGGTAGCGTGGGAACGTCATGACCTACCGCGCGTATCCCCCCGCCGTGCCGGACCAGTTCACACGGCTGTTCGCCTCCCCCAAGTTCGCCTCCTCGCTGGCGCTGGTCATCATCGGCTTCGCCTTTTCGACCACTGCCCTGCGCGCCGTGATCGGCCCGCCCGGCGTCGTCGGCATTCTCGTGGGCCTCGTCGTGCTGGCCGCGTTCTCGCTCACCGCCCGCTGGGCCGGCGTCGACTGGCACGGGCTCCTACCGATCTCGATCATGGTCTTCGTGGGCTGGTGTGCCCTGTCGGTGCTGTGGTCCAGCTACCCGCTGCACACCCTCAGCGCCTCGCTCTACCAGCTCGCCTTCACCTTTTTGGCCATCTACATCGCCCTGGCCCGCGACACCATCCAGGTCGTGCGCGCCACCGGCGACGTGCTGCGGGTGCTGCTCGGAGTGTCCCTGGCTCTGGAAGTGCTCTCCGGCCTGCTGCTCGACACGCCCTTCGTCTTCCTCGGCATCCAGGGCAACATCGACTCTTTCGGGCCCGTGCAGGGCCTCTTCGGCTCTCGCAACGTGTTCGGGTTGGTCTCGCTGATCGCGGCGGTCACTTTCGCGGTCGAGCTGCGGTCCCGGTCGGTGCGGCGCGGGCTGGGCATCGGCTCCATCGCCCTGGCCGTGTTCGGCCTGCTACTCACCCGCTCCCCCGTCATCCTCGTGGTGGCCCTGTTCGTGGGCCTCGCCGCGCTGGCGCTGATCTGGCTGCGCGCCACGCCCGCCGCGAACCGGTGGCTGCTGCAGATCGGGCTGCTCGGCGGCACCGTCGTGGCCGGCATCATCGCGGTTGCGGCCCGCGCGCGCATCACCGACCAGCTGAACGCGGGCAGCGAGTTCGAGGCCCGCACCACACTCTGGGGCGAAATCTGGCGTCTGGCCATGCTGAACCCGCTCGAGGGCTGGGGCTGGGCCGGTCTCTGGCCCATCGACGTCACGCCCTACGGCTGGCTCAGCTTCGTCACCGGGCGCCCGCAGGCCTCCGCGCTGAACGCGTTCCTCGACGTCTACTTCCAGGTCGGCCTGGTCGGCCTCCTGTCGTTCTTCGCGCTCGTGACGCTCGCCTTCTGGCGGTCGTGGCTGCTCGCCTCGGACAAACGCTCGATGGTCTACGTCTGGTCGCCGCTGGTGCTGGTGACCCTGCTGGTCACCTCGGCGGCCGAAAGCACCGTGCTGGTCGACTTCGGCTGGCTGCTGCTGCTGATCTGCGCCGTGAAGGCCGCGCAGGGCAAGAGCTGGCGAAGCCTGTTGCAGCCCACCCCGCACCGGCACCCGGAGAACTGAGCAAGGGCCGAGCCGAGCGAAAGCTCAGACCGGCTGCACCAGGTCGCGCAGCATGTCCTGCAGGCCGAGGCCGAAGCGACGGTAGTCGCCGGCACGCCAGCCCGCGAAAACGGACGCGACCCGGGCCGCGCGCAGGGCCGGAAGGGTGCTGCGCCGGCGTTCGTGGGCCAGCTTGGCGTCGATCAGGGCGAGCGTTCCGGCTGCCGGCGCAGGCTGCAGCTGCGCCGCCCGCGCCTGCAGCGCCTGAGCTCGGGCCAGCAAACGGGCGTTGCGCGCCGTGCGCGGCGCCCGCAGCCGGCCAAGCCTGCCGGCCGCGTCGAGGCTGGAGGCGCCGATCTGGTTTCCTGCGTGCTGGCGGTAGTCCAGCAGCGGGATTTCAAGCAGGTCGACCTCGCCGGTCGCGGCGGCAACGATCGCCAGCCATTCGTCGTGCACCCACGCCGCCGGAAACGGTCGTGCACGCTGCACCAGCCCGCGGCGCAGCATCACGGTGGCGCCGGTTACGATGTTGCGGCGCAGCAGGATGTCGAAGGCGTTCCCCTCATGCTCCGCGGCACGCTCCGCGGCGGTGACCCCCAGGGTGGCGAGCAGGGTGCGGTCCGTCGGCAGGCCCGCCTCGTCGACGAGTCGGGCATCCGTATGCAGCAGTTGCAGGTCCGGGCGAGCCCGGAACTCGGCGATCAGCAGGGCCAGCCGCTCCGGGGGCCACACGTCATCCTGGTCGCTGAGCGCGATCAGCTCGCCCGTGCAGTCAGTGAGCGCCTGCTCGAAGTTCGCGGTGACGCCCAGCGGCGCAGAGTTGCGGATCAGGCGCAGGGTCACGGCCTGCCGCGGATGCTCTACCTTCCAGGCGGCGAAGACGCTTTCCACCTCAGCCGGGGTGTCGTCAGTGGAGCCGTCGTCGGAGACGACGATCTCGTCGGCGGGCGCGGTCTGGCCGAGGATGCTGCGCAGCTGCTCCTCGATGAACGCGGAGCCGTTGTAGGTGCAGAGGGCCACAGACACGCGCGGCAGGGATGCTCCGGGCGCGCGCGACGAGGAAGCGGTGGAGCGAGCCATCAGCGTCGCTTCAGGCCGACCGACAGCACGCCGAGGAAGAGGCCGCCCATGACCGTCTGCGAGCCCAGCATCATCAGTAGGGCAGATGGGATGGCCACCCGCACGGTGGCACCGGCCTCAAGCGCGCCATAACCGCCCGCCGCCCAGCCGACCAGCTGCGACAAGGCTATGCCCAGGCCGATCAGGAACAGCACGACCCCGAGGATCGCACCGCTCTCGAGGCTGATGCGTTTCTCGAGCCGTTCGAAGTTGCGGCTGCGGGGGATGCGGAACCCCTCGTGCTGGGCGTAGATCTTGGTGAGCAGGGCGAACAGGAAGGCCTGGTAGCCGACGACCGCCAGGGCGGCCAGGTAGATCTGACTGGAGTAGGTGAAGCCCACCTCCCCCACCACGACGGGTCCGAAGCCGAGCAGCACGGTGCCGACCAGGCCGATCAGGAACGCGGAGATGCCGGGGATCAGGAACAGCCAGCGCGGGCTGAAGATGAGCAGGAACCGCAGGTGCCGCCAGCCGTCCCGCCAGCTGCGCAGGTGCGGCGGCCGGCTGCGGCCGTCCTTCTTGAGCGTGGTCGGCACTTCGCTCACCCGGGACCCACCGAGTGTGGACTTGACCACCATCTCGCTGGCGAACTCCATGCCCGAGGTCTGCAAGTGCAGGGCAAGCATCGACTGGCGGTTGAAGCCGCGCAGCCCGCAGTGGAAATCCTTGATCGGGGAACGGAACAGGGAGCGCCCGATCCACGACAGCACCGGGTTTCCGAGGTACCGGTGCAGCGGCGGCATGGCGCCGGGTTCGATGCCGCCGCGAAAGCGGTTGCCCATGACCAGTTCATCGCTCGCACGCAGCCGCTCAACGAAACCGTCGAGTTCGCTGAAGTCGTAGCTGTCGTCGGCGTCACCCATGATCACATAGGTGCCGTGGGCGGCCTCCATGCCTACGATGAGAGCGCTGCCGTAGCCTTTTTCCGTGACATTCACGACCCGGGCCCCGTGCGCCTCGGCGATCTGCTGCGACCCGTCAGTGCTGCCGTTGTCGGCGATCAGGACCTCACCGGTGATGCCGCTTCGCCGCAGATATCCCTGGGCCTTGTCGATGCAGATCGCAAGCGTCTCGGCCTCATTGAGGCACGGCATCAGGATCGAAAGTTCAATGGTTGCGGTGATTGTCATGCTCGCTGCAAGTCCCGTCATTGTTGGTCTAGCCCCCTCATCGTACAGACTGGGTTGTGTGGACCTTGGACTGGTTGTGTCGACGCTCGGCCGTGTCGAGAGCCTCAAGCGACTCTTCGATTCCCTGTCTGGTCAGCTATTGGTGGGTGACACGCTCCTTGTGGTCGCCCAGCGAAACCTGTCTGAAGTGGAGGCCCTCGCATCCGTCTATCGCTCGGAGAGCATGCGAATCATCGTGACGACGTCGCCGCCCGGGGCTGCCCGCGGCCGGAACGCGGGCGTCGCGGCGCTGCCGGCCGACCGGGATCTGCTGCTCAATTTTCCCAATGACACCACCTGGTACCCACCGGGCGCGCTGCAACGAATGAGGCTTCTCCCCGAGAGCTTCCTAGCGGGCGCCCTCACAGTGGTCGACGAGAACGGGCCTAAGTTCGTGCTGCCCGAGCCGGGCGCGGCCCTGACCCGGTGGACGGTCTGGAGCGTGATCGAGATGGGCATCCTGATCCGGCGCAGCGTGTTCGACCGGATCGGGGGCTTCAACCCGGAGATTGGCACCGGCGCCCCGACGCCCTGGCAGGCCGGGGAGGCCACGGACCTGCTCCTGAAACTGATCCGTGCCGGGGAGCACCTCGGCTTCGCCTGGCAGCCGCCCGCGCTCACGGTGGGCGGGATCAGCGACCCGAGCGGGCTCAGCAGCGCGGAACGCCGTCACAAGCTGCGCGGCTACGGCCGCGGGCTGGGACGCCTGGTGACCCGCTGGCGGTATCCGTTGTGGTGGCGGTTCGCGTTCCTCGGCGGCGGTCTGTTCTTCGGTCTGCGCAATCGCGGCACGAACGCCCTCACTGACGGCTGGTGGGTGCTCCTCGGCCGGCTCGAAGGAATGCTCGGGCGCACCCTCGGCCCCGTCGGCACGCTCACCGCGGTGACCCGATGACGGCCGATCTGCCCGCCCCTCTCCGTCTGCGCCGGGCCACACTCAGCCTGATCACCCTGCTCGGGGGTGTATCGCTGGCCGTCATCCCCGCAGCAACGGTCGCCATCTCGTCCCGACTGTTCAGCCGGCCGGAGCAGGGCGTCATTGCCGTGGCGGTGATGGTGGCCACCTTCGCCGGCCAGCTCACCTTCGCGGTCGTGCTGGAATCCCGGCTCAGCTCGGCGGCAACCGACCGCCGGGTGGTGTTCCCGCTCTGGCTGGCCGGCCTTGCCCTGGTCGCCGCCGTGGTGATCGCCCTCAACGCCACGAACCCGGTCGTGCTCTGTCTCGGCCTGCCTCTGCTGATCGCCGCGCTGGAAGTGGGCCGGGGCGTCTCGGTCGCCGAGCGTCTCGACCTGCGGGAGATCTGGGCATCCATCGCCGTGGGGCTCGGTGCCCTCGCCGGTGTGGCGGCAGCGTTCACCGGCCAGGACTGGGCGCTGATCCCGCTCGTGGCCGGAATCGCCCTGGCCACCCTGGTGCGCTGCTTGCCGGTGACGCACCGGGCCAGTCGCCCCGAGCCGGCCGTGATGAGCTGGGTGGTGGCCGACACGGCGATCACCGGGGTGATCTATCCGCTCCTGAATGTCATGATCTTGACACTGATCGGGCCCGGCGGCGCAGTGCTGTTCACGGCGATCGCGACGGTGTCCGGCCTGCTCGCGATCCCTCTGAACTTCATGCGACTGCGGCTGCTCAAGGAGCATTCCCGCCTCGACATCGTGGTGTCGGCCGGCGCGGTGGTCGCAGCCGTGGTGGTGCTGATGATGCTGGAGCTCACCGGAGTGCTCGGCTTCATCTTCGGCGGCGTCTGGACCGGCTCGGCCGCCGTCCTGCCGCTGGTGCTCGCGTGCGGCTGGCGGGCCGCGTCGCTCGCGACGACGATTCCGTTCGCCGCGCTGCGCCGGATGGGCGAGGTGCGGCTGCTCACCGGGCTGCGCGCCGCAGTCTCCGTCATAGCGTTCGTCCTCGCCGGGATCGGCCTGGCGCTGAACAGCCTATCCGCCGTGTTTCTAGGGCTGCTCATCGCTGAGCTGGCCTCGGCAGTGGTCTACGAGCTCGCGCGACGCCGCCGGGTGCGCGCCGCCGCGCTGGTCGTGGCGGCCGCCGCGTGAGCCGTGTCCTCGTCGATCTGCTCTTCTACACCGGCCGCAAGGGCGGCATGGAGTCGTACGTGCGGGAGGTGTACGGCCGGATCGAACCGGATGCCGGCGGGATCGAATTCATCGGCCTCGCGTCGAGCGAGCTGGCCGGCTCGGACACGTCCTGGTTCCCCGGCGAGATCGTCGACTCGGGCATCAGCGGTGAGAACCGGATCGCCTGGGCCCGCGGTGAGCTCGTCACCGTCGCCCGCGCGGCCCGCCGGCTGCGCGCCGATCTGGTGCACTGTCCGGCAAACCTCGGCCCGGTCTGGTCGCGGGTGCCCGTGGTGCTCACGGTGCATGACCTGCTGCCGTTCCGGCATCCGGAATACGTGCCTGGGGTCTACTCGCGCATTCTCCGCACCATGATCCGGGTGGCCGCGCACGGCGCCCGCCGCGTTCTCACCGTGAGCGTCGCCTCGGCAGAAGACATCGTGCGCTACCTGCGGGTTCCGGCCGCCCGCATCGACGTGGTGCCGCTCGCGGGCAAGGACCCGGCTGCGAACCCGGACCCTGTGCCTCTCCCCCGGTTGCCTGGCCGGCTAATGGCGGTGGGCAACCGGATGCCGCACAAGAACTTCCCCCTGCTGCTGGAGGCCCTCGCCCTGGTCCCCGCCGAGTCCCGGCCGCACCTTGTGATCACCGGCAGCCACGGCGACGACCCGCTTGCCCCCGCCGTTGCCCGGCTCGGTCTGGAGGCGTGGGTGTCACTGCGGGGCTGGCTGAGCGCCGAGGAACTCGACCGGTGCTACGCCGAGTCGAGCCTGATCGTGTTCCCGACTCTGTTCGAGGGCTTCGGCCTGCCGGTGCTGGAGGCCATGTCCCGAGGCTGCCCCGTGGTCTGCTCCGATATCCCGGTGCTGCACGAGGTCGCCGGCGACGCGGCCGTGTACGTGACGCCGCAGGATGCCGCCGCCCTCGCGGCGACGCTGTCCCGCCTGCTCGACGACCCGGCCGAGCTGGCGCGCCTGTCAGCACAGGGCCGTGACCGCGCCCGCGCCTTCTCGTGGGCGAAGACCGCCCTGGACACCCTGGCGTCGTTTCAGCGGGCCCTCGCCGAGCGGTAGCGCGCCAGGATCTGGTCGACCGAGGCGCTCAGGCCGTGGCTGACCCGCTCGCGCCGGAACCAGTCGAGCGTGGAGCGTCTCAGGGGCTCGCCGGCCTCGACCGCTCGCACGATAGCCCCGCCAAGTTCGGCGGGCGCCACGGAAAGGGCCACGTAGCCGTTGACGCCGTCGACGACCAGCTCCGCTGCGGCGTTGTCGGGGCCCGCCACCACCACGCTGGGTGTGCCGAAGGCCGCCGCCTCGGCGATGACGAGCCCGAACCCCTCCCGGGCCGACGGGTTGACTAGCACCCGAGCACCCTGCACGAGGCCCCTCAGCTCGTCATCGCCCACCCGGCCGAGCAGCTCGACGGCGGAGTCCAGGCCGAGTTCGGTCACCCGGGCGGCCACGCGGGGCGTTTCCGGGCCGGTGCCCACGATAACCGCGCGCAGGGCCGGAACCTGGCTGCGGGCCTCCCGCAGGGCCGGAATGAGATCGATCACGCGTTTGTCGGCGATGTGCCGACCCACGAAGACCAGGTACGGGTCTTCGGGCCGTTCGATCGTGGCATCGGGCTCGTCGCCGACGAGGTCGACCAGGCCCAGGGCGACCGGCTGGGCACGGCGCCGATAGCGGCGAAGCCGGGCACCGGTGAACTCGCTGTTGACGGTGTGCAGGTCACCGAGGCGGATGCCCACGGTCTGCAACAGGAAGGCGATCGTTCCCGGCAGCGCGCCGGCGTACTCCCGCCACTTCGGCCACGGCCAGACCTCGAGCCAGTCGGCGACCACGAGTGCCGGCGTGCCGACGAGGGCCAGCCGCACCGCGAACAGGTTCAGCACTGGCAGGGTGCTGACGACCACGACGTCGTAGCTCCCGCGCCGACGGAGGAAGTGGCGAAACAGCGCCGCTGCGAAAGCGATCGCGCTCCGTGGCGTGCGGGTGCCGCGGGCATCGTAGATGTCGCCCTGCCACACCGGCACGATGGTGAAAGGCACCGCCGGGGGCGCATCCGTCGGCCATTGCCGGCGGGTCACGTAGTCGACCGGGCACCGTCGGGCCCCGAAAAGCTCCGCCAGGCGGCGGTACACGCGTTCGCCGCCACCGGTGTTGACCGGGTAGAGGCAGTCGAAGGCGACCGCCACCCGCGGTTCAACCACGGACGGTCTCGGTCTCAGGCTCGGGCAACGCGGATGCATCGGTGTTGGTTTCTGCCACGGCGGCATCGTCGGCCCGCGCGGATCTGACCGCCAGCCGGCCCGACCACATCACGAAAAGGAGTGAAACGAGGCCGTAGAGGGCCACCAGGGTCATCGCGCCGAGCGGTGGCTCCCAGTCGGGGTTCTCCCACATTGTGCTGAACGATTCGTCCGTGCCGACCACGTAGCGCCGCAGCACCAACAAGAACGCCCCCAGGCCGTAGACGGCGACGAGGGTGACGCCGATCCAGGTCAGGCGGGTGGACAGGAACGCCAGACGCCGCCCCGAGCGCCCGGACAGGAGCCAGGCGGCCACGAGCGTCACCCCCACGTAGAGGAAAAGCCCGTAGCGGCCCTGCCAGATGATGCCGGTCTGGTGCACGCTGTAGCCCTGAACGAGAGCGGGGACCAGCACCGCGGCAGCCGCAACGACACCCATGGTCACTACGCTGCGTCGGTCCAGTCCGGTGCAGGCGAGCGCCACCAAGATGGCCGTGGCGGCCACGAACGGCCAGTAGTTCGGCCCGGAGAGGGGCGTGTCGAGCCAACCGAAGAATCCGATGGCCTGATGAAAATAGTCCGGCGTCAGGCGGATGACATAGGCGAAGCCCTGCACGAAGGAGGCCCCCACCTGGGGCGCATCCGAGGCATCCGCCTGGCCGGAGAGGCTGCCGCCGCGGAGGGTCCAGAGGATCGAGAACAGCCCGCCGGCCGCCACGAAAGCCAGCCCGAGATAGGAGGAACCCGTCGTGAAAAGAGTCTTCACCGCCCGCCAACCTGTGGCCGCGAAGCACAGCCCGACCACGACCACGAGCCACAGCGGCCCCGTCGCTCGAGCGGTGACCAGCACGATCGACGCAACCGTGACGATGAGCCAGAGGTGGCGACGGGATAGCGACGACACCACTCCCGGGTCACGGCCGTCGAAGTGCTGCAGCAGCCGGAGCAGGGAGATCCAGAGCGCGCCGGCCGCAGCGATCTCGATGCCGTTGGGATTAACAGATCCGAAGAGGTACACGACCATGGGCGCCGCGAGAAAGGCCTGCCCGAACGGCAGCCAGCGGGAACGCCGCACCGACATTGCGGATTGGAAGGCCCAGGCCACGAAGACCGAGCACAGCAGGCCGCTGATGATGCGCATGGAGTAGATCCCGGCCGATCCGTCGAGCAGGAGAGTCGGCCAGCCGACGAGGTAGTAGTAGATCGGGTTGTACGCGCTCACCCAGGTGTTGAACGAATCGTTGCCGCCTTCGTCCCCGAGTTCGAACCCGCAGTCTGCGGTCATCTCCGAGTGGAAGAGGTAGCAGACGATCTGCTGGCTGTAGGAATACTCCTCCGGCAGGTCGACGACGGAGTGTTTGACCCCTTCCACGGCGTGCCCGGTGAGGTCACCCCGAACCTGTGCGATGGCCTTCGTTGCGTGGGCGTTCTCGTCGGGGACGGAGAAAATCGGGCTGGCCAGCGACCACAGGGTGGCGAGCGTCGCCATCAGGGCGAAGGCCGTCCAGAAGACGGACCGGGTGTGCGCTGGTTCGTGGCGGACGCGGGGCGCCGTCCGGGAAGACAGCGCCCTCATGACACGTCTCGTGGGAGGTGGTCTCGCCGTTGCGCAGACGCCCGCACGACAGACGTGATGTGAATGAACAGACCGGCGGCGGGCCCGATGACCAGAGCTGCAATCACGCGATCACCGATGGCCCAGGGCATCAGCACCGCGCCCATGGCGATGACGGCCGCAACGACCCACCCGGCCGTGTAGGCGGTGTGACTGTCACGGGAAAGAACGGCCGGCCCGGTCACGAAGAGCCCGGCGATCATCCCAGATGCGAACACCAGCGGAACCAGGAGGTCGCTCACCTGCCTCACCGTGTCGCCGAACAGCCAGACGAAGACCTGTTCGCCCCAGAGCGCCGTCATCCCCGCGAAGACCGCAGTACCGATCGCGACGACCGTGAGGAAAAGGACCAGAGCGCGGATGATGTTCGCTTCACGGGACGCAAAGAAGACCAGCAGGTAACTCTGAAATGCAGTGAGTGGCACGAGCAGGGGCGCCCGGAGGAGTGTGATAGCCAGAATGAGAGCGCCGAAATAGGTCCGGTCGACTCCGTCAGCGAACAGCGCGAGGAGCGCCGGGAACCCGGTGACCATCGCCGCCATGGCCGCAGCCGCCAGCATGGTGCGGGAACTGTTCCAGAGCAGGCCGCGATAGGTGCCGTCGACGTACCGTGCACGTGCCAGCCGCTTGCGGGCAACCAGCAGGGCGATTCCCATCGTGATCGGGAACGGTGCGATCACGGCCCAGGCCAGCCAGGTCTGGTCACCGCCGAGCGCGAGCACCGTCAGGACCGCTGCGAGGCGCAGAGCGCCATCCAGGCCCACGATCAGAGCCAGGTCCGCCCAGAGTCCCAGTCCGGAGAGGACCCCGCTGAGGGAGGCGACCGCGACACAGGCCACCGCTCCCACCGCCAACGGCACGACCAGTCCGAGCTGACTCGCCCCGAAAGCCGGGAGCGCCCAGAGCGGGAAACTCACCGCGATCACGATACCGACGATCCCGGCCGCGAGAAGAACGAACTTCGGGACCGGAACGCGGGGCTGCCCCGGTGCCTCGGCGGTGGTGCGTGCGCGGGTGCGCGCCGATACGGCTCGGGTCATCTCCTGTTGAAGGCCGAAGAGACATCCCACGATGAAGTAGAGAACGGCCCAGAAGACAGCGAACACAGAATAGGCAGCGAGGCCGGCCTGCTGGGCCACCGCCAAGGTGACGAGATAGCCGGAAACCCCGGCCACCACGGCCGCTCCCCCGATGAGGAGGATGCTGAGCTTTCCCCGCCGGCCGCTGCCGGTGGATTCACTCACCGAAATGATTCCTGGGCGCTCCAAGCTGAGCTCACCATGTCGCTCAGGGAGCGGGTCGCTGACCATCCCAGGACTCGACCGATCTTGTCGACCTCGGCGACCACGGAGGCAGGGTCGCCCGGGCGGGGAGACTCGACGGACGGGTGCAGGTCGGTACCGGAGACAACGGCAACCTCGTTGACCACATCACGCACCGAATACCCCCGTCCTGTCCCGACGTTGAAAACGTCGAAGGCATCGGCCTGCACCTGGAGCCGGGACAGTGCCGCGATGTGCGCATCCGCGAGATCGGCTACATGGATGAAGTCCCTGACACACGTGCCGTCGGCCGTGTCGTACGTGTCACCGAAGATGACGGGGTTCTTACCCTCGGCCATCTTCTGGAAGACCATCGGTATCAGATTGAGCACTGCTCGGTCGGCCAGCTCGGGCCGGGCGGCGCCCGCCACGTTGAAGTAGCGCAGGCTGATCGCGCGCAGTGGCCGCGCCGCTGTCTCGTCTCGGATCATCCACTCGCCGACGAGCTTGGTCTCGCCGTAGGGGTTCACCGGCCGTGTCTCGTCCGTTTCCAGGAGCGGGACCCCGGCACCGTTGCCGTACACAGCGGCCGAAGATGAGAAGACCAGGCGGGACACCCCCGCCTCGCCCATGGCCGCCAACAGATTGGCCAGACCACCGAGGTTCTGCTGGAAATACCATGTGGGGCGCTGCACCGACTCGCCGACCTGCTTACGCGCGGCCAGGTGCACGACCTCGTCCACATCGTGCTCGATCATCAGGTCGCGAAGGCGTGCGACCGCGGTGTCTTCGGACAACTCCAAACGCACGATCGGCACGCCGGGCACCCGGCCTTCGATGCCGGTGACGACGTCGTCCGCGATCACGACCGACCGCCCCTGCTTGCACAGAAGATCCACGATATGAGCTCCGATGTAGCCTGTGCCACCGGTCACCAGGGTTGTCATGCGGGGTTGACATCTTCCGTCGGGGTTCGGCCTTCGCGCGCCGTGATTGCTTCGGTCAGTGCGATCTGGCGGGCCAGGTCGGTTATCTGCCGGTCGAGTCGCCGGTTGTGAGCGGATGACGTGACGGCGAAGCCGAGGAAGACCACGATCAGCCCGTAGAGGAGCAGGTCCGTTCCGCGGCCGACTCCGAGCACGGCAGCGACCGAGTTGGTCAGGTTCGGGAAGATGACGGCGATGACCGCACTCACCATGACCAGCAACAGAGTCAGACGACGGATGGCCATTCCACGCGCACCGCGGCGGGGCAGCAGGATCACCAGACCCAGAACCGCGAAGACTGTGATCAAGACAACCTTGATCAGGATTTGATTAGCGTCCATGGGGTTCCGTCCCTCGCAGTCCGGTCATTTGAAGATGAGGTCGCTGATAATGTTGACGGAGTTCCAGACGGACTGGCCCTTCGACCTCGAATAGTCCGTATAGATGATGTGCACCGGCTGCTCGGCGTACCGGAGTCCCAGCCGCCCGATTTCATTGACGATCTCGGAGGCGTGGGCCATCCGGTTCTGGGTCACTCGAATCGAACTCGCCGCCTGGCGAGACAGGGCCCGAAGTCCGTTGTGCGCATCGGTGAGGCGCACACCGGACGTGACGTTCTGGAAGACGACGGCGGCCTTGAGCACCAGCCGTTTGATCGCGCCGGGTTTCGTGCGGTCGTCGAGGAAGCGCGACCCCACCACGATATCCAGCGGCTCCGTCGCCAGGCGCCTGACCATGTCCAGAGCATCCTCGACCCGGTGCTGCCCGTCGGAGTCAAAGGTCACGAAGTACTCTGCCCCCGGGTCGGTGAGCGCATACCGCAGGCCGGTCTGCAGCGACGCGCCCTGGCCCAGATTGATGGGGTGATGCACGACGTGGGCACCGGCCCGCCGTGCCGCCTCGGCGGAGTCGTCGGTGCTGCCGTCGTCCACGCACACCACGTGGGGGAAAGTCTCCCTGGCGTGACGGATGACGTCCCCCACCACGGCTGCTTCATTGAAGAGCGGGATGACGAGCCACGTCTTTTCCGCGACCATCCGGTCCGCTTCGCTCATCGCCGCATCCGTCGGACTAACGCCCTTGGTCGTATCATCTGCCTTATAACCCATCGGACTTGGCTGTGCCTTTCCCACTCGCTCTCGAGCCTAGGCCCTTGCTCCCTGGGGGACGGACCCGGAACAACAGTGCGTAGGCGACCCTTAATGCGCGTTGCGGGAGTGCCCTGAACGCACTTCGGACCAGCAGGTTCGCATACATTCGAGGCGTTCTGATCAGACCGTACGAGCGCAGGTTGCGCTGCATCTGCACCTCCGCGGCGAACATCCCTCGGGCGGACCGACGCTTGAACATGGCCGGGTCGGCCCGGAATAGGAGCAGCGGCTCCGCGAGATTCAGCATCGGATAGCCCCCGGCAGCCAGCCGGGCGAACAGGTCGTAGTCCTCCATATTGGGGACATGACGCACGCCGCCGACCGCCAGGGCCGCGTCCCGGTCCAGGAAGAGCGTCGGATTGTTGATCGGGCTGTTGGTCAGAACGTATCGCCGGATCCGTTCTTCCGTGAGCGGCATAACCCGCAGTCCGACGATGTTCTCCTCGTCGCCCTCGAATTCCAGCATGGCGGCGCCGATCGCCGCGTAGTGCCCACCGGAGGCGGCCTGCGCCTGCATTTCCAGCCGGTTGGGCAGGGAGACGTCATCGGCGTCCATCCGGGCGACCCAGCGGTTTTTCGCCGCTTCAATGCCGGCCTGCATCGCGTAGGCCACGCCCCGATTCTGCGCCAGGGAGATTCGGCGCACCCGGGAGTCGACCCCGCCGAGTTCGGCCACGACCGCGTCAAGGCCCGCGCCCAACGGCCCGTCCTCCACGATCAGGATTTCGTCGGCCGGAAGAGTCTGTTCCTGCATACTCCCGAGGGCCCTGCGCAGGTGGCCGGGCTCGACTCCGCTGTAGACGGGGATCACCACGGTGATCGGTTCGAAGGATTCGCCGACTGGGCTCACGGTGCTATCCATCCTTCTGTTCGTTGTACCCCGCTGCCGGGGATTATCTGCGCTCCCGACTAGGGTCGAAGTACCCATGGTACGTGGCCCACTAGATGGAGCGCGCACCCGTTCACGCCCCATCCGTCTTCCAGATATCGGGGCTGCCGGTATTCTCGACGGAATCCGGGTCGCCTCCGAGAGATTGATATGACCGTGTCACACGAGCAAACCATCACCCCCGCCGCCCCGCCCCAGTCGCGATGGAGGCGCCTCTTCATCGCCCTCTGGGTGCCAGTCGTTCTGGTCATTGCCTCGTTCGGGATGTCAGCCGTCGTGACCGCGAACCACGGACCGGCTCTCTCCCCTGTTGACGAGTGGGTCTATGTCGACTACCTGTTCAAACTCCCCGTTCAGGGCATCGTGCATGAGGGCGAGAAGATCGGCAAGGAAGCCCTCGTCATCATGTCGTGCGACGGCGTCACGCCGTACGGCCCGATGGGCCCGGCGTGCGGCAGCAGCGTCGCAGACCTGTCGACATTCCCGTATAAGGGCGTCACGTCGGCCGATGCTTACACTCCCGCCTACTTCGCGGTGACGCGTGTGATCGGAGACGCCGTCCACACGCTCACGGGCATCAGCCAGCTCTCGTCATGGCGGGTCACCGGGGCGCTCTGGCTCGGGCTGGCCTCCGTGCTTCTGCACCTCCTACTTCGGCAGTGGCGCATCCGGCGCCCGGTCATCCTCGGCCTTGGGTTGGCCCTGATCGCATCGCCGTTCGCCTGGTGGACCTATACGTATATCAGCACGGACGCTCCCTCCCTCGCCTTCGGCATCCTCATCCTCCTGGCGGCGGTAAAGATCGGCCGGGGCCAGTGGTCCGGGTGGTGGCTCGCGGTGATCTCAACGGCGGCGGTTCTCTTCAAAGTGACGAATGTTCTCGGCGTCTGCCTGGCTGCTCTGTACTTGCTCATACTGTGGCTGCTGGAGCGGAAAGAAACACAGTGGGCAGGCTGGAAGACTCGCAGACCATATCAGCGGAACCGGTCATCGCTCGGGCTACTTTTCTTCGCCGTCCTCGCGCTCGGCGCGTCGGTGGGCGCCCAGCTGGCCTGGCTGGCATTCCGCTCAGCAGAAGCGGTCGGCATCCCCGTCGATCAGGCGATCGGCATTCCGCTCACGCCTGAGGAGCTCGTTTCTCAGGTCGCGACGTTCCTTCCCGGCACAATCACCTCCAACGTCAATATCTCGGGCTCGTCCGACCTTGCCTATGCGATTCCCGGCTTCGTGGTTGCGCCGCTTTCATGGATTTGCGTGGCCGGGGTGCTGGGAGCCTTTTGGGCCCTGCGCAAGGGATCGAAGCTCACCCCTATGGTGGTGTCTGTGACGATGGCCGCTCTGTTCTTCGCGCCCATGCTCGCAATCATGATCCATGTGACGACCGGCAACTACTTTCCGCTGCCGCCGCGGTACGGAGCCTCGATCCTAGGGTCGTTCCTGCTGCTGGCCGGTCTCACGATCCGGAACCGCTGGGCTGTTGGCATCCTCGTAACCTACTCAGTCGCCCTTTACGCTTACGTTCTCGTCAACGCACCGTTGCTTGCCTGACACGGGCCCGGCGGCAGAGAACTGGCCCCGTGCGCTGTGCGCGCGGGGCCAGTTCTCTGGAAACCACGAAACGGCGGTTCCGGTCAGCTCCGCGTTCCACCGGTTCCAGGCGTCCAGGTGAGAACGCCACCGGAGAACGACTGAGTGCACACCGAGGCTCCGTCGCACGTCATCTCAGTCTTAGGCCAACCGATCGAGCCGCCCAGGCCTCCGAGCGCGTTGTAGTACGTGCGCATCTCGCCTCGGAGGGCATAGGCGCCGAACTGCTTCGACGCGGCGATGGCCCCCTTCTCGAAGGTCTGCACCGATCCTCCCCCGTTCGCGGCGACGAAGATCTCGCCACTGGTGGGCCATCCCAGGGCGCCTGTGGGTCCACCGGAAGTCGTGTAGGCACCGTTGATGGCGGTCCCGACGATCGATGCACCCTGTGTCGACGACCAGTACAGCGTGCCGCCCACGAACATCTGTGAACACCGCGAGGCATCGCTGCAGGACTGATCCCCGGTGGGCCATCCCAGCGTTCCGCCTATGCCACCGGCCTGATTGAACGCGGTGCGGATGTCCCCGGTAAGAGCGTGCGCTCCGCCGTTCGCAGACCAGGCGATGGCGCCCTTCTCGAATGCTTCAACCACACCGCCGCCGTTGGCTGACAGTGCCACGACGCCGGACGTCGGCCGGCCGAGTGAGCCGCTTGTGCCACCCAGCTGGTCGTACAGGCCCACCATCCTGGCGTCGACGTAGGCCCCCTGACCAGCGGTCGTCCAGTAGAGCTTCGCACCCTGGAACGATTGTGAGCAGTCGGCTTGTCCGCAGACCTGGTCCGACGTCGGCCAGCCGGCCGATCCGCCGATTCCGCCGACTGTGCCGAAGTAATCGCGCAGGGCACCGGAGAGTACGTGCGCCCCGCCGTTCGGGGACCAGGCGATGGCACCCTTGGCGAATCCCTGCACGCGCCCGCCACCGTTGACGGTGAGCGTCGATGGCGCCGTGGTCGGCAGGCCCAGGCTTCCCGCCGGACCACCGGCAGCCGTGTAGGCCCCCAGCAGTGCGGTCGGCACGAAGCTGCCGCCCGCGGCAGGCGAGGCATAGAACGTGCCTCCGGTAAAGGCCTGCTTGCACAGACCCGTCCCGTCGCAGGTCTGGGCGGCGGTCGCCCACCCGGGTTCGCCGGTGATTCCACCGGCTCGCGCCAGCTGGTTCCGGATCTCCCCGGTCAGGAGCCACGCTCCGGCCTTGGAGGACACGATGGCGCCCTTTTGGAAGCCCTGGACCGTGCCGCCACCGTTCTCAGCGACAACGTTAGGGTCTGTGATCGGCCATCCCAGCGCGCCCGTGATGCCCCCCGCCGCTCCATAGGCGGTGCGGATGGCGCCCGTGAGGACGTACGCGGTGGTGCCGGTTGACCAGGCGATGGCGCCGTTGACGTAGCCGCGAACGTAGCCGCCGCCGTTTGCCGTGTATTTGGTGACGCGCGTCGTCGGAGCACCCAGGTACCCGCCAGAACCGCCGGTACGCTGGTAGGCCCCTTCAATGTAGGTCTCGGGTCCTTCGATCGGAGATCCGAACCAGTCCGAGTACATGCGCCAGAAATTGCGGTTGCCGTACGAACTGCAGGTGTTGCCCGAGCCGTAGAGATTCGAGAGAGCCGGCCCGTTGGGCTGGTACGGCGTGTAGTTGTAGAGCCCGGCCGTGGCCTGGTTCCTGATGTAGACCGAGCTACTTCCGCACGCGGTATTCGGGTGGTACCACACGGCGTTCCAGCGATCAGGAGCGTGACGCCACCGGGTCGGATTGTTGGCGTAGTACTGGAATTGCAGCGCGGCCGCGTAGACTTGGTTGAAGAAGCCGTAGTAACTCGTGTCACAGTCGGCCGTGTCAGGGCATCCGTAGCCGGTGGCGCTGCGATACTGCCGCGCCGACGGCCAATCGTCCGTCACGATCCCCTGTTCCTTTTCGAGCAGAACGATTATTGCTTTCTGGCTGATATCACAAGCAAGGCCCACCTTGGCAATGATCTGCGCGGCGGACTCATTGGCTTGGCCCACATAAGCGGCGCAGTCGTCGGAGACCGCGGCGCGCGTTGGCGTGTCCTGTCGATAGTCCTTCAAACAGACGTAGCCAGCACGACACGTCGGCACCCTCTCATTAAGGAATTGCTGAACCTGGGATGCGCTCATGGCGGACCCGTCGAAGAACAGGTTGTCGCTGATGATGTATGCCGGATCAAAAAAAGAAGCATCGGCAGCCTGGGCAGCTGGCGGCGGAGCGACTGCCATAAGAAGTGCGCCGGCAAGGGCCACCGCCAGCGTCAGCCCAGTCAGGCGTTTGAATCTCACAGGATCTCCATCTTGGTCGGCATGACGCCGGGTTGGCCAGGCGATCCCAGCAGCGAGAGATTCAGGCTCTCGTCGGCTACACCATTCCCCTGGAGGTAAGCAGATCCCAAGGCTATCGACTCACAGGGGATGCGGAGCCTGCAACACGACACGATTTCGCCTAGACTTGTCCAAGTCCGGCCCCACAATCGAGAGTTGTTCATGTCATTGGCACAAGCCCGCGATCGCGAACAGCGAGTTGCAAGGGAGAACCTCAAACCGGTCGGGCAGTCGACACATTTTGTGACCGGCACCTGGGCCTCCCTCAAGGACGTCTGGGGCAGCCGCGAGCTGACCTCCCTTCTGGTGCGACGAGAGCTCAAGGCACGTTACAAAGACAGCTCGCTCGGCATTGTCTGGAGCCTCGTCCGACCTCTCGCCCAGCTGCTCATCTACTACTTCGCTATCGGCCAAATCCTGGGCGTAGCACGCAGCATTCCGAGCTTCGCGATCTTCGTCTTCGTCGGGCTCACCACATGGGGGCTATTCGTCGAGATCGTCCAAGGCGGAACGACCTCCATCACCAACAACTCCGGCTTGATCAAGAAGATCTACTTGCCACGTGAGATCTTCCCGCTGGCAAGCGTCGGCGGTGCCCTCTTCAATTTTGGCGTGCAACTCATCATCCTCATTTTGGCCACGATAGTGGCCGGCCAGATTCCTCTTGACTTCAATCTGTTGTACGCCCCACTCTCGCTCGCTGTCCTCATCTCCTTCGCCACCGGGTTGGGGATACTCCTCGCCGGTTTGAACGTCTACTTGCGTGACGTGCAGCACCTTGTCGAGGTGGCGATCATGGTTCTCTTCTGGGCTTCGCCGATCGTTTACTCATTCTCTTTCGTGCACGACAAGCTCCAGGGAAACTGGCTCGAACAGATGTACCTAGCCAATCCGATTACCGTCGCCGTGCTCGGGATGCAGCGTGCATTCTGGGTGGCCGGCACCACCGAATCCACCTCGCAGAACTGGCCGGACGACCTGGCCATCCGGCTGTGGATCGCCCTGGGCATCAGTATCGTGATCCTCTGGATCGGCCAGCGCATCTTCTCGCGCATTCAAGGCAATTTCGCACAGGAGCTGTAACCCGATGACCACGCCGACAATCATTCACGTGGAAGATGTCTCCAAAAGATTCGTCATGCACAAAGACAAGTCCATCAAGGAACGCATCCTCAACTTTTCCCGGGCGCGTAAGCACCAAGACGATTTTTGGGCCCTCAAGGACATATCCCTCGATATCACCATGGGCACAACCGTGGGACTCGTCGGTCACAACGGATCGGGCAAGAGCACGCTGCTGAAGGTCGTCGGCGGGATCATCCAGCCCACGACTGGCAATGTCAGCCGGCGCGGGCGGATGGCTGCTCTCCTCGAGCTGGGTGCGGGGTTCCACCCGGATCTCACCGGCCGGGAGAACGTGTACCTTAACTCCGCCATCCTCGGACTCAGCCGCAGCGAAACCGACAGGTACTTCGATGAGATTGTGGACTTCTCCGGCATCGAGGACTTCATTGACACCCAGGTTAAGTTCTACAGTTCGGGCATGTACGTCAGACTGGCGTTCGCCGTGGCCGTGCACGTCGACCCCGACCTGCTCCTCGTCGACGAAGTTCTTGCCGTGGGAGACGAACCGTTCCAGCGCAAGTGCATGGCCAAGATCGCGCAGTTCCAAGCCGAAGGCCGAACGATCGTCCTGGTCAGCCACTCCGCCGAACAGGTCGGTGCACTCTGCGACAGAGTCGTCGTACTCGAACACGGTGAGATGCTCCACGACGGCGACCCGGCACAGGCGCTGCGGGTGCTCCGAGGCAGTTTCTCCGACGAGCAGGTCCGGCATGAGGAGAAACTCGAGGCCGAAGGCAGGCCAGAGCACCACGTCGTCGCGGTCCCCCAGGTCAGCGTGACCGCATCGCGGTTGGACGCAGCCAGCGTCATTGCTCCGGGCTCCGACATCCACGTGAGCGTGCAGTACGAGGTTCTCGAAACCATCGACCCCTGGCTGATCGGCGTTGCCCTCGAGACCGCGGTCGGCAATGTGGTCTATCGGATGACAACCCGTGAACTCGGTGAGAAACTCCCGCTGGAACCCGGCACCTATAAGTTGAACGTGACGTTCAAGAATCACAATCTGGGTGGGGGTTCGTACTCCGTCAGCGTTGGCCTGGCCTATGAGGCCGGCGAAACGATCCTGGTCGTGAACCCTGCCGCCACGTTCGAGGTCGCCGACTACGGCATCGGGCGTGGCGCGATCCGTCTGGATGTCGAATCCAGCGTGCAGCGGCTAGAGGCCGCCCGGGCCGCCGGCCTCACCTAGAGACCGCCCAGCATCGAACGCAGCTTCCGGAAGGTCCGGTTCACCCAGCTGTGCCGGATTCGGCTCAGGGTGCGGAAGAGCTGGCTCGAGTAGAGCTCGGCCTGTTCCTGCCTCATCGTGGTGAGCGCGTCTTCCTGCTCGAGTAGCTCTGCCTCGAGCTTGATTGTGGCTGCCTCGAGCTCGATCGCGGCCGCCTTGAGCTCGTTGGAGAGTGCCTCCATCCGGATCCACTCACGCACGTAGGAGCCGAAAGCGGCCTGAACGTTCTCGTGTCCCTGAATCTGCTGAGGGGTGAGCTTACTGACCGGCCTGCGCCGTTCCGAGACGAACTCGAGCAGGTCCTCGAGCCGTTCCGGTAGGAGATACACGCGAGTCCAGTCGCGACGCACCAGGGCCGCCTCCGCGACCGCGTCGTCGAATCCTTCGGAGATCTCTACGACGATTTCCGCAGCCGTCTTTGTGCCCGCTCGCCTGCCGGAAAAGTTCTCCCAGCGGGCGTCCTCGATGTTCGCCCGGGTGATCCAGCCAGGGCCTCCGAAATGGTCGTAGCAGTACACGGGGACGCCGGCGACGATCGAGTACTGCACCGTCTTGCCGATGGAGATCATCGCGTCGGTGCCGGCCAGGGTATCGGGCGTCACCCGACGCGGCGTGGCGCCCAGCTCGGATTGGGAGCCGATGACGACCAGGTCGAACCGTTCCCGGATCCCCTCAAACGCGGCGACGAGTTCGGGCGGGATGTGATTGGAGACCACCGTGATTCGACGCTCGTTGTTCGGGGTCGGTGAAACGTCGCCGAATCGGGCTGGTGCAGCGTTCCCCATGACTTGGAGACGATCTGGGTCCACATCCTCGTAGACCCCCGTCGCCCGATGGATTTCAAGCGATCGCGGTGACTCGAACAGAACGGCGGTGGCCAATGCCGATTCCAAGACCGCAGCCATCGTGAACTCAGCCGGGAGAATCGATGACATGTGGTGGAACACGAACAGGATCTCGTCGGCGTGTTCCAGTACGACCACTGGAATAATGGAGTGCTGAATCCAAGCGAGGTCAGGAAGCCGCTCCTGAAGGTTCGCAGCGAGGGCGTCCTCCCACAACTCAAACACCGTGACACCCTCAATCCGGTCGAACTCCTGGCGGATGGGATAGCCGAAGGAGTGGGTCGCGATGACGACCTCCACACCTTGCCCGGCAAGATACTCCGCCAGCTCCAGGGTGACGATCTCGGCGCCCATGTAGCGCAGCAGGTGCGCCTGAGTGATTAGGAACTTCGACCCTTTTAGCTGCATTTCAGATCCTTGGAAGTCGTGGAGTCGGGCCAGACGAGAGTCACTCAGATTTTCCGCGACTTCTCCAGCGATCCCGAGTCCAGGGCAGCCTGGTCGGTGAGATCCGTCAGCGTCGCCGCTCGGTAACTCGTCCACTTCCGCACCTGGTAGCGCGGGTTCATGGCGAGCCAGAAGAGCCGTCGCTTCCAGCTGAAGTCACGATCTCTGAGGATGCGCAGCGTGTCGCCGACGACTCCCCGAGTGGTGAGGCGAAGTTGCGTCCGACCCGTCATGGGCGGAATCGGGAAACCGATCTGTCGTAGGCCGATGGTCTCGTCGAAGATCCGCTTGCCGTACTCGGACAGAGTGAGGTCGTTGGAGTGCTCGACTGCTGCGCGACCGGCATACGCTTTGCGATAGCCGGCCTCGATCAGGTCCTTGCCGAAAAGCTGGTCCTCCGCGTAGCGAACATCGCGGTAGGGGATGGTGTTGAGCAGGAAGTCGCGCCGCGCGGCCGAATTGACGTCCGAGTAGAAACTGATGGCGTTCAGCACGCCCTCACTCTGCACGAACGCGTCCTTGTAGAACACAGAGGTGCCGAAGTCCGGCCCGAAGCCCGCGAATACGCCCTGGATCTCATACTTGAGCAGAGGGAAGCAGCCGGCGCGCGGAAGCTGCTTGCCCATCACGGCGACGATACGCTCGTCGAGCCGGAACGGTTCCAACAGTTCGCGCAGCCACTGACGCGAGGCCGGGATGGCGTCGTGGGTCAGGTAGGCCACGAACTCGCCGGTCGCCAGCTGTGCGGCCAGGTTGCGGGTCTTGCCGTGGCCGAACTCCGAATTCGGGATCTCGTGCAGGCGCACCGAAGGGAATCGGCGCACGATGTCCAGGGTCGAATCCGTCGACCCAGAATCGATCACGAGCACCTCGACGGCACCGTCCAGCTCCTGACCGAGTACTTCGGTCAGGATGCGTTCGAGGTAGTCCTCGCCGTTGTAGGTGAGGATCGCGACCGTTGCACGGATCGGGGTCGCGGCGGTTGGATCAGTCATTCGGGTGGTCTCGGATCTCTTCGTAGGTCAGCCTGACGCCCTCGTCAAGCTCGGTCATGTCTGTGGTTCCGAACTCCGCCCGGTAGCGCTCAGTGTCCAGCACGACCCGGTCGACGAACGTGGGCGGGGCCGGTCGTTCCTCGACAGCGAAGTCGATTCCGGTGACCCGGTGCAGGGAGTTGATGATGTCGGTCACCGAGTAGCCGATGCCGCTGCCCAGGTTGTACAGGTCGAATTCGGTGTCCACGCCCACCATCGGCGTCACCATCCGAACCAGGTCCTCCACATAGACGTAGTCGCGCACCATCAACCCGTTACCGAGCCGGATCACCGGCCTGCCCAAGGAGATCTGGCGCAGGGCGATCGGGATCAGACCCTGCTTCTTGTTGGGCTTCTGGCGCGTGCCGTAGGGGTTCGAAATACGCAACGCGGTGGACTCGAGGCCGTGCGTGGCCTTGAAGTAGTGCAGGTAGTGCTCAATCGACAGCTTGCCGATCCCATACGGGGAAATCGGCAGCGCCCGGTCCATCTCGGAATACTCGGCCTTGCCCTGCGGACCGTAGATGGCACCGCCGGTCGAGGCGAAGTAGAACCGCTTGATCCCCGCGGTCGCGGCCGATTCGAGGAGTTCAACGGTCTGGGCGACATTGGTGCGGATGTCCAGGGTCGGATCGCTCTCCGCGGTCGCCGGGCTCGTGGTCGAGAGGAAGTGGAAGACGTAGTCCTGGCCGTCGACGGCCTCCTCGAGATCCGAGCGGCTGAGGAACTCACCCTGCAGGACCCGAACTCCCGGGGCGGTGAAGGTCGGCTGCTGCGAGCTAAACCGGTCGAAGGCGGTGACGGAGTGCCCGCCGTTGGCGAGAGAATCGACCAGGTGGGAGCCGATGAAGCCGTTGGCGCCGATGACGACTGTCTTAGCCACGCATGGCCCCTTCGAACGCCGCGAGGAATTGCACGCCGGAATCCGACCAGTTGACCTGGGCGACCGACTCCGACATCGCGATCGATCGTGCGACCGCATCGGGGTGGTCGAACACCTCGGCCATCTTGCGCGCGATGGCCAGCGGCGAGGCAGGCACGTACTCGATGAAGGGGTTGTCCGAGACCATCCGGTTGTTCGGCCCGTCGTTGACCACGGGAGTGACACCGCTTGACAACAGTTCCAGCGGAAGCAGGGACATATTGGACAGCGACATCACCAGACCCGCGGCGCAGCGGTTATACACGGCGTTGAGTTCGGAGATGTCGAGGCTCGAGAGGTTCGTGTACTCGAACGGGATGTTCCAGTTCGAGACGTCCCAACCGGCCAGGTTGATGCG
Organism: Cryobacterium sp. Sr3; assembly: GCF_004402835.1. NCBI lineage: Bacteria > Bacillati > Actinomycetota > Actinomycetes > Micrococcales > Microbacteriaceae > Cryobacterium > Cryobacterium sp. Sr3. The sequence goes on from NZ_SOFA01000041.1 coordinate 52,717, forward strand.
CACCTCGGGCTTGAGCCGGGCGAACTCCGTCAGGGCGAGCAGCCCGAATTCGAAGGCGCGGCGTGGTGTGACCGGGCGGGCATAGAAGAAGACCTCAGTGCGCCGTCCCACATTCGTGACGCTGTAGTGGGTCTTGTCCACCGCGAAATCGAAGTGGTCCGTGGTCATGCCATATTCGGTGGCGAGCTTGTGGGCCAGCCACCCGCCGGCGGTGATGCCGTGAAAGCCGAATTTGTAAGTGTTGCCAGCTAGCAGGGATTCGGTGCCAAGCGGGTAGAAGCTGGCCTCGTAGTCCTGCACGAAATAGAACCGGCGAGCATCAGACTTGTCAAGGTAGGTTGGATAGGCGGTCTCCCACCCGGTGGCGACGAGGGCTTGGGTACTCGCGTCGACGCCCTGCTCGCGGTCGTACATCGTGATGCGGGCCGCTACTTCCGGGTATGCCCCGGCAGACTTCAACATCGCGCGGATGTCGGGGATGCTCACGGCGGCGGCACTCGTCGTGTAGAGATAGATCGAACAGCGGTGCCCGGCTTTCTCGGCGATGTCGATGAACCGGAACAGGTTTTGGTGCCCCCCGCTCTCGAGCCCGGGAGGCGACATGATCCAGGCGATGTCCACAGGGCCCTCTTCGACTACGGTCGGCGAGACGCGCCAATGCGGGGACTGGGTCCAGTCCAGCTCCGCCGCATCCTCGTTCGCGACGAGCATGACGGTCTCATGGCGCGCGATCTTCGTGCTGGCCTTGGTCAGGCTGCGCACGATGAAGACGCGCGGGCCCTCCGCGCGCAGAACACGCACGGGTCGAAGGGCGATGTGCAGCGCCTTGCCAACATAAACTCGGAGACCCTGTTCGCGGATAATACGAAGGCTCCTGCGGAACACGGTCAAGAGATCCCCTTGTGGGTCGGCATCGGATCGGTGTCAGTAGATGTAGGCATAACAGGATGAGTCTATCAACCGGCTCGGGGCAGGTGATCCCGGCCCAGTCCCGCGACGGCCCGGGGCAACACGGGCACTGAGTATGCTTGACCCTGATGTCTAGCCCTCTCCTCGAGTCCACGGTAGTGGTCACAGTCACCTACAATTCGAGCTCCCACCTGCCGAAATTCCTCGACTCGGTGCGGACCAGCGAGGACCTTCAGCTCACCGTGATCGTGGCCGACAACCACTCATCAGACCTCGAGGCTACAACGCACATCGTCCGGCTACAGGGCGCGCGCCTGCTGGCCCTGGGCGAGAACCGGGGCTATGGCGGTGCCATCAATGCGGCAATCTCGTCCCTGCCACCCCACGTCACGTCGATCCTGATCTCGAATCCGGATGTCGAACTCAGCCATGGCGCGACCAGTGCACTGCTCGCTGAGCTGGCGGCTGATCCTCTCGTAGGCTCGGTCGGACCGAGAGTCCTCAACTCCGACGGCACCACGTACCCGTCCGGGCGAGAGCTTCCCTCGCTCCGAACCGGTGTGGGACATGCGCTCTTCGCCCGCATTTGGCCCGCCAACCCGTGGAGCCGCTCCTACCGGGCCGAGCGACAGGGTTCCGACGTGCGGCGAGCCGTCGGCTGGCTGTCCGGTTCCTGCCTCCTCGTTCGTCGCACCGCGTTCGAGGAGCTGAACGGTTTCGACGAGGGTTTTTTCATGTACTTCGAAGACGTCGATCTGGGCTACCGGCTGGGAAAGGCGGGGTGGAAGAACATCTACACGCCCGAAGCGTCGGTCGTGCACACCGGTGCGCACTCGACCAGCACCGAGTCCGGCAAGATGGTGCGCGCCCACCATGACAGCGCGTACCGCTACCTCGAGAAGAAGTACTCGGCTCCCTACCTGGCTCCCGTGCGCTGGGCGCTCAGGCTCGGCCTGGCGGTGCGGGCCCGCGTCTTGGCCCGCACCGGCCGGCTCGGCTGATCAGTCGTTCGTGGCGATGAGCCCGGTCAGATAACGCCCGTATCCGCTCTTCTGGAGCGGCTCCGCCAGCGTCTCGAGTTCGGAATTCGAGATCCAGCCGGCTCGCCAGGCGATCTCCTCAATGCAGCCGACCTTGAATCCCTGGCGGTCTTCGATCACGCGCACGTACTCGGATGCTTGCATCATTGACTCGAACGTGCCGGTGTCCAGCCACGCCGTGCCCCGGTCGAGAACCTGAACGTGCAGGTTGCCCTGGGCGAGGTAGCGCTCGTTGACGGTGCTGATCTCGAGTTCGCCGCGCGCGCTGGGCTCGATGGTCTTCGCGATCTTGACAACCGAATTGTCATAGAAGTAGAGGCCGGGAACCGCGTAGTTGCTCTTCGGCTTCGTCGGCTTCTCCTCGATCGACAGCGCGGTCATGCTGTCGTCGAATTCCACCACGCCGTAGGCGGTGGGATTGCTCACGTGGTAGGCGAAGATCCGGGCGCCCACCAGATGGGCGTTGCCGCGCAGGGCCGAACCCAGCCCGGCACCATGGAAGATGTTGTCGCCGAGCACGAGAGCGACGCTCTGGTCCCCGATGAATTCCTCACCGATGATAAATGCCTGGGCGAGCCCGTCCGGCGACGGCTGGGAGGCGTACTCGATCCGCAGGCCGAGGTGAGACCCGTCGCCGAGCAGCGCCCGGAACTGGTCGTTGTACTCGGGAGTGGTGATGATCAGGATCTCGTTGATGTCCGCCATCATCAGCGTCGACAGGGGGTAGTAGATCATCGGCTTGTCGTAGATGGGCATCAGCTGCTTGGAGATGGCCTTGGTAATGGGCCACAGCCGGGTGCCGGAACCGCCGGCGAGGATGATTCCGCGCATTGTTACTTTCCTTCGTTCAGGGAGGTGTAAAAAGCCCGGGCGTCAGCCCAGGTGGGCAGCAGGCCGTTGGCGGCGGCTTCGGTCAGGCTCGGGGCATCCGTGTCCTTCGGAGACAGGAGCAGTTCGCCGGCTTCGGGCGGGAAGACCAGGCCGATGTCGGAGTCGAGCGGGTTGATGCCGTGTTCGCGTCCCGGATTGAAGGGCGCGGTCACGAGGTAGCTGACCGTGGCATCGTCGGTGAGTGCCACGAAGCAGTGGCCGAGGCCCTCGGCGATGTAGATCGCTCGACGGTCGGTGTCGTCGAGCAGAACACTGTCCCACTGGCCGAACGTCGGGGACCCCACGCGGATGTCGATGACGAAGTCGAGCACCGCGCCGTGCGTCGCCGTGACATACTTCGCCTGGCTCGGCGGGATGTCGGCGAAATGGATGCCGCGCACGGAACCGCGCTTGGACACCGACGTGTTGGCTTGGGCGATGTCGAGGCGGTGCCCGATCGTCTCCTCGAGACGGTCGAAGCGGTACCACTCGAGGAAAACTCCCCGGTTGTCTCCGAACTGCTTCGGAGTGATTTCATAGGAATCGGGGATGGAGAGTTCGCGAATCTTCACCGAGTAAGCCTACCAAGCGCGTTCCGGTAGAATCGCGGGGGCACTTTCATCAAACGGAACGGTTACCTCCATATGAAGATCCTCGTCACCGGCGGAGCCGGTTTCATCGGCTCGAACTTTGTTCGGCGCACCCTCGAAGACGCCTACCCGGGCCTCGAAGGAGCCGAGGTCGTCGTGCTCGACGCCCTCACCTACTCGGGCAACCTCGAGAACCTGGCCCCCGTCGCCGGGTCTCCGCGTTACTCGTTCGTGCACGGCGACATCCGTGACGCCGCACTGCTCGACGAGCTCTTCCCTTCTCTCGACGCCGTGGTGCACTTCGCCGCCGAGTCCCACGTGGACCGCTCGGTGCGCGACGCGTCGATCTTCGTCGAGACGAATGTGCTCGGCACGCAGCAGCTGCTCGACGCGGCGCTCCGCCACGACCTGGCCCGGTTTGTGCACGTCTCCACCGACGAGGTCTACGGCTCCATCGCCGAGGGATCGTGGAACGAGGAGCGCGCGCTGGAGCCGAACTCCCCCTACTCCGCGTCGAAGGCCGGCAGCGACCTGCTCGCGCGCAGCTACCACCGCACGCACGGTCTGAATATCTCGATCACGCGCTGCTCGAACAACTACGGGCCGTACCACTTCCCGGAGAAGGTCATCCCGCTGTTCGTCACCAACCTGATCGACGACTTGCACGTTCCCCTCTATGGCGAGGGAAACAACATCCGTGACTGGCTGCACGTGGACGACCACACTCGCGCCATCGCGATGGTGCTCGTCGGCGGCCGCGCCGGTGAGATCTACAACATCGGCGGCGGCACCGAGCTGACCAATAAGGAGCTCACGCAGATACTGCTCGACTCCACCGGCAAGGACTGGTCCTACGTCGACCGCGTCGCCGACCGCCTCGGCCACGACCTGCGCTACTCCGTGGATATCTCGAAGATCCAGGCCGAACTCGGCTACGCGCCCCTGGTTCCGTTCGAGCAGGGGCTCGCGGACGTCGTGCAGTGGTACCGCGACAACCGCACCTGGTGGGAGCCGCTCAAGGCCCGTGCGGCATTGAGCTGATGACCCGCTATCTGATCACCGGCGCGGCCGGGATGCTCGGACGCGACCTGCAGGCCGCGCTCGACGGCCGCGACGTCACAGCGTTCGACCGCACCGAGCTGGACATCACCGACCGGGCCGCGGTTCTGGCTCAGGTCGTCGGCTACGACGTCATCATCAACGCCGCCGCATACACGCAGGTGGACGACGCCGAGACGAATGAGGATGCCGCGTACGCGATCAACGCGACCGGCCCCCACAACCTGGCGCTGGCCGCATCCGCCACCGGGGCGAAGCTCGTGCAGATCTCCACCGACTACGTGTTCGACGGCAGCGCCACCGCACCCTACGCGGAGGACACCGAGATCGACCCGATCTCCGCCTACGGCCGCACCAAGGCCGCCGGCGAGGCGTTCGTAATGCAGGAACACCCGGCGGGCAGCTACATCGTGCGCACGGCCTGGCTCTACGGCCAACACGGCCCGAACTTCCCCAAGACCATGCTGAAGCTGGCTGCAGCCCGCGACACCCTCAGCGTCGTCGACGACCAGGTCGGTCAGCCAACCTGGACCGCCGACCTGGCCGCGCAGATCGTCACCCTGCTCGATTCCGACGCGCCCGCCGGCATCTACCACGGGACCAGCTCCGGCGTGACGAGCTGGTTCGGCTTCGCCCAGGCCGTCTTCGCCACGGCCGGCCTTGACCCTGAACGGGTCACTCCGACCGACAGTTCGCAGTTCGTGCGCCCGGCCCCCCGGCCCTCGTATTCGGTGCTCGGCCACGATGCCTGGGCTGCCGCCGGGCTGTCCCCCATTCGCGACTGGCGCGAGGCTCTGGCCGCGGCGGCCGAGCAGGGGATCTTCGCGGACCAATGACCACACTGAGAGTCGTCCTGGACCAGATGATTGCACCGGTCCCGGGTGGCATCGGGCGTTACACCGAAGAGCTGACCCGGGCCCTGATCGCGGCGGCGCCGGCCGGTTGCGACGTCGAAGGAATCGTGTCGTCATCGTCGGCCGAGCACTACGCCAGGGTCGAAACGTCCCTGCCGGGTCTGGGCAGTCTGCACAAGACCACGTTGCCGCGGCGCGAGCTCACGGCGGCCTGGCAACTGGGCATCGCCAACAGTTCCGGGTCGGGCATGATCCATGCCCCCTCCCTGCTGGCGCCCCTGCGCAAGCACAGCATCGTCAACGACGGCACCCAGGTGACCGTCACCATTCACGACGTGCTGGCCTGGACGCATCCGGAGGCGCTCACTCCGGCGACCGTCGCCTGGACGAAGGTCATGGTCAAACGCGCCCGCAAACACGCGGATGCGATCGTGGTCCCCAGCCACGCCGTGGCCCACCAGCTCGCGAACATCGTCGACCTCGGCGACCGCGTGCGGGTGATCGGCGGCGGAATCGGCAGCGGCCTCCGCCTTCCGTCGAACTCCTCCGCGACGGAGATCATCGCGGAACGCCTGGCGTTGCCGAACGAGTACATCGTCACCGTCGGCACGCTCGAGCCGCGGAAGGCCATCACGGCGCTGATCACCGCCCTGGGCCTGCCGGGAGCGCCGGATCTCCCGCTGATCGTTCTGGGACCGGCCGCCTGGGGTGAGCTCGACGTGGCATCCGTCGCCGACGAGGCCGGCCTCCCGTGGGGCCGGGTGCGCGCCCTGAACGGGCTGACCGACGAAGAGTTGGCCGTGGTCATCTCCCGGGCGGCCGTGTTCGTCTACCCCAGCCGGGAAGAAGGCTTCGCCGGGCCGATGATCCAGGCGTTTTACCTGGGCACCCCGGTCGTGCATTCGGACGCCCCGGCCCTGGTCGAGGCCGCCGGCGACGCGGGGCTGGTCGTCGAGCGTGAGGATGCATCCGGGTACCCCGAGCGACTGGCTGCGGCCGTCACCCAGGTGCTGAGCGACACCACTCTCGCAAACCGGCTGCGCATCTTCGGTAGCGATCGAGCCCAGGCCTTCACCTGGCGCGATTCCGCCGAGCGCATCTGGCTGCTGCACGCGGACCTGTAACAGCACCACCGAATCCGGGGCCGTTCGACCGACCCTGGACCCAACCGGCCCTACGGGGCCGGTTCCGCCGTGGGCGGCGGAACCAGGGCGGCTTCGATCAGGCTGCGGATGACGTCGTAATCGGGAACCTCCGGGTCGACGTCGTTTTCCGGCACCAACTCGACGGACTGGATCGGCAGCGCCTTCGTCTTCGACGCCAGGTGCGTGAAATAGCCGAGCATGCCCTGAGGGATGTCGGTCTTCACGACCTGGCTGCCGGCCGATGCAACCGCCTGGAACTTCGTCAGCACGTTGGCGGGGCTCGCCTGCTGCAGGATCGCCTCCTGCACCTGCCGCTGCCGCACCATCCGGTCGTAGTCGCTCGTGTCATGGCGTGAGCGCGCGTACCAGAGGGCGTGGTACCCGTCCATGTGCTGCCTGCCGGGCTCGAACCAGAAGGCAACCTCGGTGAAGGTCTCGTCGGTATGCACGGGGACACGGTGGTCGACGTTGATGTCGACTCCGCCGAGCGCGTCGACGAGGTCGGAGAATCCCTGCATGTCGATCAATACGTAGTACTGGATCGTCAGCCCGGTCACGCCCTGGGCCGCGTCGCGCATGCCTTCGATGCCCGGTTCGCTGCCGCTGCCGACAGCATCCGGGTACATCTCCGGACTCTTCACCTCCACCTCGGTGTAGATCGAGTTCAGCATGCACGCGGAGACCTCACAGCCGTCGATCGATCCGTACCCTTCCGGGTACAGGTCGGCGAGTGGCCCCGCAGAGAACGGCACGTCCTCCAGGTTGCGCGGCAAGCCGATCATGCTGGCCTGGCCGGTCTCCGCATCGATGCTGACCACGGAGATGCTGTCGGGGCGTAGACCCTCACGGTCGGGGCCGGCGTCGCCGCCGAGCAGCAGGATGTTGTAGCGGCCGTCGGAGGGCGGCTCCGTCGGGCCTGCCACGAAGACCGAGGAGAGGAACCCGCTGGCCGTCGTGGCCACGTACGCGCCGTACCCGGCCGTGCCGACCACGCCCACCATCAGCACCGTCGCGAGCCCGGCGATGATCGGGCGGGCCTTGGGGGTGGCGCGCACGAGGCGCACGAGGCGCAGCGTGTCCAGGGACAGGATCAGCCAGACCACACCGGAGAAGGCCAGCAGCAGGGCGGCCGCCCACAGGCCGATCGAGTTGGTGAACACGGTCAGAGCGACGGCAGGCCAGAGAGTGTAGACGACCCCCACGACCACCGCGAGGGCGAGCAGCGTGAGCGTCATGCCGAGGCCGAACCGGCCGAGCCGACGGTTGCCGGCCAGCACCTGCGCGGAGCCGGGCAGCACGAAGTTGAGCACGACGAGCCACCAGGCCCGTTTGGTCATGATCGGGGCGGACCCGAGATCCGGATGCCGGATCGGCGTGCGTGCACTGATCATAGTTTTGCTTGGAGGTCCAGGTTCTTCTGCTCGACTTGTGCGGCGAGCATCTCCCGATAGCCGAGCAGCTTGACCCGCAGGGAGTCGTCGGCGATGGCGAGGACCTTGACGGCGATCAGGCCGGCGTTGCGTGCTCCGCCGATGGAGACGGTGGCCACGGGCACCCCGGCCGGCATCTGCACGATCGACAGGAGCGAGTCCAGGCCGTCGAGCCGACCCAGCGGAACGGGCACGCCCACCACCGGCAGGGTGGTCACGGCCGCGAGCATGCCGGGCAGGTGGGCGGCGCCGCCGGCGCCGGCGATGATCACCCGGATGCCGCGCGCATGGGCGCTCTGGCCGTAGGCGATCATCTTCTCCGGGGTGCGGTGCGCGGAAACGACCTGCACCTCGAAGGGAACGTCGAAGTCGCGCAGGAGTTGCGCCGCGTCGCTCATCACCGGCCAGTCGGAATCGGAGCCCATCACGACGCCGACCAGCGGCACCAGGGCGGTTTCGCGCGGGGCGGTCTCGAGCTCAGGGTTGTCTGTCACGCAGTCGATCCTATTTGGTCAGTCCTGAAAAACTGCCGCTGCGGCACGCGCCTGGTACGCGACGAGGTCCAAATCGTCCCCACCGACGGTCACGTGGCCGACCTTGCGCCCCGGCCGGGGGTCCTTGCCGTAGGTGTGCACCTTGGCGGCCGGGTAGGCCTCGAACGCGGTCGGGTAGCGCGCGGACAGGGGCTCCGACGCCGGCCCGCCGACGATGTTGACCATGACCGTCCACGGGTCCCTGACGTCGGTCGCCCCGAGGGGAAGGTCGAGCACGGCGCGCAGGTGCTGCTCGAACTGGCTCGTCGTCGACCCCTCGATCGACCAGTGGCCGCTGTTGTGTGGGCGCATCGCCAACTCGTTGACCAGGATGCGCTCATCCGTCGTCTCGAACAGTTCGACGGCCAGCATGCCGGTGGCGCCGATGCCCTCGGCGATGCGCACGGCGATGTCGGCGGCGGCCCGGGCCAGCCTGCCCTCGGACTGGGGTGCGGGCGCGATGACCTCGGCGCAGACGCCGCCCTGCTGCACGGTCTCCACCACGGGCCAGAGCGCGATCTGGCCGGACGGGCGTCGCGCGACCAACTGGGCGAGCTCGCGACGGAACTCGACCAGCTCCTCCACCAGGAGGGCGCCGTCGTTGCCGTCTTCGGCGAGCGCGGCGAACCAGTCGTCAGCCTCGTGCTCGTGGGTGACCAGCCGAACGCCCTTGCCGTCGTAGCCGCCGCGGGCCGTCTTGACGACCCCGCGACTGTTGTGCGCGGCCAGGAACGCGCCCAACTCAGCGGCGTTCTCGACCCGCGCCCAGTCGGGCACGGGCAGACCCAGCTCACTCAGGCGCTGACGCATCAACAGCTTGTCCTGGGCGAAGAGCAGCGCGTCGGGGCCCGGGTGCACGGCCACGCCCCTGGCCACGAGCTCGCGCAGGATCCCCTGCGGCACGTGCTCGTGGTCGAACGTGACGACGTCGACGGTGTCGGCGAAGGCCAGCACCACGTCTCGGTCGCGGTAGTCGCCCACCTGCACCGCGGCCAGGTCGGCCGACATACCCTCGTTCTCGGCCAGCACCCGGATCCGGATGCCCAGGTTGACGGCCGCCGGAATCATCATCCTGGCCAACTGGCCGCCGCCGATAACGCCCACAGTCGTGTTCATCGCTCCACCAATTCCTTGGTACCGGTCATTGCCGGTACGGGTTCTCTCAGGCTGCAGGCTGGACCTCGCCGTAGACTCGGGTTCTCGACCTCTATCTTTGCCCATCATCCGGAGGGATGCATGCCGAGTACACAGCGCCGGTCAGCACGGCTTCTGGCCTTCGCCCACCAACTCGGCAAGTTCGGGGCTGTCGGCCTCGTCGGTTTCGTCGTGGACTTCACGGTCTTCAACCTGCTGCGCACCACGGTCTTCGACCCCGCCGTGGTGGAGTCCGGACCGATCTACGCCAAGGTCGTGTCGACCACGCTGGCCATCATTGTGAACTGGATCGGCAACCGCTTCTGGACCTTCGGGGCCAACCGCCAGTCGCGCACGTTGCGCGAGGCGGCCGAGTTCTTCGCGGTCAGTCTCGTCGGCATGGCCATCGGCCTCGCCTGCCTCTGGGTCAGCCGCTACGGGCTCGGCTACACCAGCCTGCTCGCCGACAACATCTCGTCGAACGTGATCGGGCTGGGGCTGGGCTCGGCCTTCCGTTTCGTGCTCTACCGGCACTGGGTGTTCTCCCCGCGGCGCGCGGCGACGGCCGACTCGGAGCGGGCGCTGGCTGCCTAGCGGGAGCCCCAGCGCGCGGTCTCGTCGGCGAGTGCTGACTGTTCCTGGCGGCGCAAGCCCATCAAGGTATGCGAGGACTCCATCAGGTCGTGCAACACCTGTTGCACCAGGGTGGCGTTGGGCACGTCTTTCAAGACGAGCGGATGCTCCAGCCCGGCGTTGATCAGAACGTCACCCGAGTGGGCCAGCGACTGCAGCCAGTTCTGGCGCACCGTCACGTCGTAGCCGCGGCTGTGCAGCAATTCCTGGCGGGTGCGCACGAAGAATCCGTGCCGGAAGATGATGCGCCGGGTGGTGATCGTGTAGCGGTTGTTCAGCCACGACATCAGCGGCAGCAGCCAGAGCAGCAGCACGAGGGCGGCCGCGGCAGCCAGCAGCGCGATATTCTGCCACGGCTCCGGCAGGGAACCGTAGAAGTACCCGGTGGCCGCGGAAATGGCCAGCAGCGCCAGGGTGGGCCAGAACAGGATTCGGGCGTGCGGCCGGAGCCCGGCCACGACCGACTCGGCCGGGGGAAGCACCTCCGCCGCCGCGAAGCCCGCTGTCTTTGTCATAATCTATTAATACCGCAGGTGGGTGACATCCCCGGCGGCGACAGCCTGCAATTCGCCGCTCGCCTGGTCTTCGACGATGAGCCGGCCGCTCCGGTCGAGCGCAATCGCGGTGCCGACCAGGTCGGTGCCACCGGGCAGTTCCACCCGCACGACCCCGCCGAGTGTGCCGCACGCTTCGGTCACCGCGCGCAAAAGCCCGCTTTGGACCGGGTCGCCCTCCGCGTCGAGGAAGGCCCGGGTGAGCTGCCGCAGTTCGGTGAGGTAGCGGGCGAGCACGGCATCCGGATCGGGGGCCGAACCGGTCACCAGCAGCAGCGACGTCGAGGTGAGCGTGGGCAGGTCGTGCTCGTCGAGGGACACGTTCAGGCCGGCGCCGATAACCAGCCCCTGCGCGCCGGGCAGCAGCTCCGAGAGGATGCCCGACACCTTGTAACCGTCGATCAGCACGTCGTTGGGCCATTTCAGGGTGACCTCGTGTCGGGGCGCCTCCTCGCCGGGTTCGTCCACCCGGGCTGCCAGGCTCGCCTCGACGACCGCGCGCACGGCCCGGGTCATCGCGGCTCCGGCGAGCAGGGGGAACCAGCCGAAGTGGTCGATCGGGAGCGGGGCGGCCGAGGCCCTCGGGCGGAGCAGCACCGAGATGGCGAGCGACTTTCCGGTGGGGGCGAGCCAGGTCCGACCCAGTCGGCCGCGACCGCGGGTCTGGTTGTCGGTGACGACCGTCGACAGGTCGGGCCAGGCTGCGGCATCCTCGCCCGCAGTGTGGGCGACGAGCACGTCGTTCGTCGACCCGGTCTCGGGTAGGTACTCGAAACGCGGCACGACCTCGCGGCTGAGCGGAAACTCCATCTGATTCTCTCTCCCTGTGGCTGACTCCTGTAATTCTGGCGAATACGAGCGCAAATGGCACAATTCCGGCCCGAATCCGCCAATCCTCAGGAGTTGGCCACAGGAAGGCAGACGCACCCGACCAGCAAACCGGCCGGTTTTTGTAGACAATCGTCAACGATCGGGAGCAGGGGCTGGCCGGTAGAGTGAACCGCGTGACTGAGAACTCGCCCCTTGCGGGCCCCGACCTGTACACGACGGCTGGAAAGCTCGCCGACCTCAAGCTGCGCTATCACGAAGCCGTGACCGCCAGCGGCGAGGCCGCGATCGAGAAACAGCACGCCAAAGGCAAGATGACCGCGCGGGAACGCATCGACCTGCTGCTCGACCAGGGCTCCTTCGTCGAGATCGACGAGTTCGTGCGGCACCGCACGCACGCATTCGGCATGGAGAAGAAGCGGCCCTACGGCGACGCGGTCGTCACGGGCACCGGCACCATCCACGGCCGCCAGGTCTGCGTCTACTCGCAGGACTTCACCATCTTCGGCGGCTCGCTCGGCGAGGTTGCCGGCGAGAAGATCATCAAGGTGATGGACCTTGCCCTCAAGACCGGGGTGCCCATCATCGGCATCCTCGACTCCGGCGGAGCGCGCATCCAGGAGGGCGTCGTCGCCCTCGGCAAGTACGGCGAGATCTTCCGCCGGAACACGGCCGCGTCCGGCGTCATCCCGCAGATCTCGATCATCTGCGGCCCCGCCGCCGGCGGCGCCGTCTACTCCCCTGCCCTGACCGACTTCGTGATCATGGTCGACAAGACCAGCCAGATGTTCGTCACCGGCCCCGACGTGATCAAGACCGTCACGGGCGAAGACGTCGGCATGGAAGAGCTCGGCGGCGCGCTCACGCACAACACGATCTCCGGTGTGGCGCACTACCTGGCCAGCGACGAGCCCGACGCCCTCGACTACGCCCGCACCCTGCTCAGCTTCCTGCCGGACAATAACCTGGCCGACCTGCCCGTCTTCGACAGCGACATCGAGCTCGAGACGACGGATGGCGACCGGAACTTGAACACGATCATCCCCGATTCCGCGCACCAGCCCTATGACGTGAAGACCGTGATCGAGCACATCGTCGACCACGGCGACTTCCTCGAGACGCAGCCGTTGTTCGCCCCGAACATCGTCGTCGGCTTCGCCCGCGTCGAGGGACGCTCGATCGGCATCGTCGCCAACCAGCCCAACGCCATGGCCGGCACGCTCAACATTCCGGCCGGCGAGAAGGCCGCCCGGTTTGTGCGTTTCTGCGACGCGTTCTCGATTCCTATCCTCACCCTGGTCGACGTGCCGGGCTTCCTTCCCGGCACCGACCAGGAGTGGACCGGAATCATCCGCCGCGGCGCCAAGCTGCTCTACGCCTACGCGGAGGCGACCGTGCCTCTGGTCACCGTCATCCTGCGCAAGGCCTACGGCGGCGCGTACATCGTGATGGGCTCCAAGCAGCTCGGCGCGGACATCAACCTGGCCTGGCCGACCGCGGAGATCGCCGTGATGGGCGGCCAAGGCGCCGTGAACATCCTGTACCGTGCCGAGATCAAGAAGGCCGAAGCAGCCGAGGAGGATGTTGCCGCCGTGCGCACCCGGCTGGCCAACGAGTACACCTACAACGTGGCGAGTCCGTTCCTGGCGGCCGAGCGCGGCGAACTGGACGGCATCATCGAGCCGGCCACGACCCGCGTCGCGGTGACCAAGGCCCTGCGCGCCCTGCGCACCAAGCGAGCGAGTCTGCCGCCCAAGAAGCACGGGAACATTCCGCTGTAGGCGGGTGCTATGACCGATTCATCGAATGTTACGAGCGCCCCGAGCGCCCCGAGCTCAGCCGAGGAGACCGAGTCTGCGTCGCCCGAGGTTCCCCCGGTGCCCGGGCTGCGTTTCCTGACCCCCGGCGTCTCCCCCACCGAGGCGGCCGCCGTGTCGGCCGTGCTGCACGGCCTGGTGCGCGAGGAGGGCGACAACCTGCGCCAGGCGCCGGTGCGCGGCCAGAGCGCGTGGCAGCGCAGCCAGCGCAGTGTCCGGGTGGCTCTGACCCCCGGCGCAGGCCGCTGGCGCGGATTCTGGGCCTGACCCTTCGGTTCCCAACCGTCGGGCGCTCCCGGTCCCCCTAAATGCCGACTTTTTTTACCGAACAGGTTCGACCAGTATTGGCATTGCTCGGTGATGCTCTTAAGAGTTCACGACTAAAGCCCGTCGACTAGGGTAAGCAGTCGGGTTTTGGGGGCGCGTCAGGGTGACATTCGGGTTGTCGCCCTGGCACGAAAGTCGAAAGGGATCAACCACGGTTGGTCCCTTTCGCATTTGCCGGCGTGGCCCAGGCGTAACCCCGTCTCGAACGAATTCGACGGAGATTTTGAGGGAAACGGCCCCAAACACTCCGAAAAAGTGGTTGCAGACGAAAATCTCCGTCGAATTGGTGTGCGCTCGGCGCACGGTGCTCCGCGTGCTGACCAACTAGCCCGGGCCGGAGGACGTCAGGACCGGGTTGCGCGGGATCTCCAGCCACAGGTGCACCTCAGGCTCCGGTGACTCCTGGCCGAGGGCGATCAGCTTCGCGTCTGCGCTGCTGAGACCCACCACGGTGACCGCGGTCGCGGACCCGTCGCCGGCGGTCCGGGCGATGATCGTGTCCGCCAGGGTGGAGTCGATCGCGGTCGCCAGAGTGTTGAGCACCGATTCCAGCTCCGCGCCGCGGATGTCGTCGATACTGCCCTCGTCGAGCAGGGTGACGATGGCGCCGCGGCGACGCGCGGCCATGATCGCGTCACGCACGGCGTCATTGAGCAGCTTCCGTCCGCGGATCTCGTCCCGCACAGCCGCCTCCAGGTAGCGGGACTCCTGACGCTGCTCGTCGTTCAGCACCCCGCCCTGGTCGATGATCCGGCGCAGCATCGGGGCCGCAAGCCGGATGGTCTGGGCGAGCCGAACCTGGCGCTCGTAGAGGTGCGCGTCCTGGGCGGCCTGCCACTCGGTGGCCTCCTGCTCGGCCAGGGCGTACTGCCGGGCGTCGCGGCCTGCCTTGGCCAGCGCCCGCGCCAGGATGACCGCGACCGCGACCCAGACCACACTGCCGATGACGCCCATGGAGCCCAGGGCCGCCGGGCCAGCCCAGAAAATCGTGTGCACGACCAGCGTCGCGGCGCCGACCCAGGCCAGGCCTGGGCGCCGGCGGGTGGCGGTAATAGTCATCAGGGTGCCCACGGCAGCGACATTCCAGGTGGCGTAGCCGTTGTCGACGGAGCCGTCGAGCTGGCTCCCCACGAGCAGCGGCAGCATCGCACAAACAGCGACGTTGAAGAACGCCAGCCACACCGGCATCCGCATCGGGCTCGTCGGCCAGAGGCTGAGCACGGTCGCCACACCGTAGACGAGCAGCGCCAGGATCGCCGGCACCGGGCTGCGCGGTTGGCCCAGCGAGTAGAAGCCGAGCACGATGTGGTAGGCGGAGAACATTGCGGCCAGGGAGAGCACGAGTCCGCGCGGAACGGTGATCACTCGGGACGTCCTTTCTGGGCCGGCGGCCACTCGATGGTGATCGTCGTTCCGCGGCCCACCCCGGCGCGCACGCGCACGGATCCGCCGGCGCTGGCCACCCGGTCCTGGATCGAGATGCGCAGTCCGAGCCGTTCCGCCGGCACAAGCTCTGGGTCGAAGCCCACGCCGGTGTCGGCGATCGTGATGGTGCAGCCCCCCCGGGCGTTCCCGCTCATCGTGAGGGCGCGGTCGGGCTCGAAGCTCGGCGTGCCGGCATGCTGGGCGCTGTTCACCATGGCTTGCACGCTCGCGGCGAGGATCGCCTCGCTCGCGTGGACCGGGAGGCGCAACCCGTCGATCTCGCACTCGTCGACGGTGAACGGCACCGGCAGCCGGTCGGCGGCGGCCCGGATCTGCGCACTGAGCTCGCTGAAGGCAACCGTGCTGTCGTCACCGGCAGGCACGATGGCGGCGTCGTTGAGCCGGGTGAGGGCATCAGAGGCCATGCCGGAGGCCAGCTCGGCCGCCTTCGGGCTGCCGGCCGCGGCCGCGGCGAGGAACGTGGCCAGCACGCTGTCGTGCACGATCGAGTCGACCTGCACGCGCTCGACCTCCGTCGCGTGCTGCCGCACGGCGTTCCCATACTGGTGCAGCGCGTTGGTCTGCGCGTTGTCGACCGCGAGGGCCGTCTGCCGCAGCATGAAGATGATGATCAGGATGACCTGGCCGAGGATTATCGCGTAGACCGTGTCCAGAGACGACAGAAGAACATCGGCGTCGCCGCCGGACGGTGTCGACCGCACCACGCCGTAGACGATCGGCACGACCAGCGTGTAGATGACGGCCCAGAACACCGGGAAGGCCAGAGCGGCGCAGGCCGTTGCGATGGTGCACATGTACCAGAGCCACGGTTTGCCGTCGAGCACGGCCGCGGGGTCACGCATCAGCATGGGCCAGGCCAGCAGCGCCGCCAGATAGAGCATCGCCACGGTTCCGGCGGATGCCCGCACCCCGACCTTGGTCACGGCGGCCACCACGACCGCCGCCAGCGACAGACCGAGCAGCAGCGGCGCGAGCAAACCCATAACCGGCACCCGCACCGGGGCCTGCGCGAGCATGATCGGCATCGCCTGGAGGGCGAAGACCACGCCGACGCCGGCGACGGAACGCGAGGCCACGACTTCGATCCGGGTGCGGCTGATCGGGTTGCGCGGCTGTTTGGGCCCCACGATCGGGTCGGAATCGAGCAGCTCGGCGTCCGAGTGCGCCGCGGTGGAGCCCAGAGGGCCGGAGCCCGCGGGCTTACCCGCGGGCATCTCCGCCATCCGGGTCGAGGCCCGGCAGGATTCCGTCTTCGACGGCGCGCCGGAGCAGGTCCACCTTGGTGGGTGCCGGACGGCCGACCTCCACGTATTTCACCCGGATCCGGTCGAGGTACTCACGGGCGGTCGAGTGCGCGATGCCAAGCTGCATCGCCACCATTTTGAGGGGGAGCCCCGACGCGTAGAGGTGCAGCACGTCACGTTCGCGCCGGCCGAGCTGGGCCTTGGCGAAGTCGCGGTCGGCGTCGATGGCCGTGGCCCACTCGAGGTTGTTGAGAACGTCGCCGCGGGCCACGGATGCGACGGCCGCCATGACCGTGGTGGTGGGGGACGATTTGGGGATGACGCCGGCCGCGCCCGCGGCAAGCGCCTCGCGCACCAGGGCGACCCGATCGGCGATGCTGTGCACGAGGACCGACGCGCCCGTGCTTTGGGCACGGTGCACATTGTCGGTGACGCGGGATCCATCGCCCAGCGACAGATCCAACACGATGACGTCTACGGCACGGCCGTCGATGCCGTTCACGAGCTCCTGCACGGTGGGCGCGGTGAAGACGACCTCGTAGCCGACGTTCTCACAGGCCGCCTTGATGCCCAGGCGCACCGACTCGTGATCGTCGGCGATGCCCACCCGCACGGGATGGCCGAGTTCGAGGGCGCCGGGAATTCCCGGGGCCGAGGGGAGAGGTGTTGCTGGCTGGTTCACGGTTCCTACATCCTCACGTTGTCGTACAGGTCAACGATAGCTACCGGGACAGGAGCGCGACGGCTTCGACATGGTGGGTATTGGGGAACAGGTCGAAGGCACGCAGCCGGCGCAGGATGTACCCGTGACCGGCGAGGAGGGCGATGTCGCGGGCCAGGGCGACGGGGTCACAGGCCACGTAGACGATCTGGGCCGGTTCCACGGCGCCGAGCAGGTCGATGACCTCCTTGCCGGCGCCGGAGCGTGGCGGGTCGAGGATCACCGTGGCGGCCGACTGGCGAGCCTTCTCGGCGGAGCTCGAATCGCGCACGAGCGCGTTCAGGAACCGGTCGACGCGGGAGGTCTGCACGCTGGCCCCCACCCACTCGGCGAGGTTCTCAGCCGCGAAGTCCGTGGCCTGCGGGTCGCTCTCGACGCTGGTCATGCGCACCGTGCTGCCGAACCGGTCGCCCACGGCGGCGGCGAGCAGGCCGACCCCGCCGTAGAGGTCCAGGTTCGCGGCCCGGGGGTCGAAGGCGTCCGCGTCGATGATGTCCTGCACCGCGCAGTAGAGGGTCTCGGCGGCGCTGGTGTGCACCTGCCAGAACCCAGCGGCGTCGAGGCGGAACTCGCGCTCGCCCACAACCTCGCGGATCAGCGTTTTCGGGGTGTGCCGGCGTCGGCCCTTGTCATCCTGCTCCGCCACCAGGATCTGCACGGTGCCCAGGCTCGGGGCGACGATGTCGACGGATGCGGCGCCGGGAAACATTTTGTCCAGCGGTGCGGCCGCCTCGAGCAGGCGGTCGGCCAGCGGCAGGTCGCCGACCGGGATCACCCGGTGCGAGCGGGCGGCATAAGGGCCGACAGAGCCGTCCTCGTCCACGTGCAGGCGCACGCGCGTGCGCCAGCCGGTGCCGTCGGCGGCGTCGCCGGGCGAGGCGTTGGGGCCGACCGGGACCGGCTCGACCATGACCTCGGACTCGATACCGGCCATCCGTTTCAAGGCGTCAGCCAAAACCTGGCGCTTCAGCTCGCGCTGGAAACCGAGCTCGATGTGGCCGAACTCGGCGCCGCCGGCGCGGTCGACGGGGTCGCGGTCGAGGGCGGCAGCGGCCCAAATGTGCGGCTGACGCTCCGGTGCCGGGGTGAGCACTTCGACGGTCTCCGCCCGCCAGAAGCTTTTGTGGCTGGCCGAGGTCAGCCGGGCGCGCACGCGCTCCCCCGGCAGTGTGTCACTCACGAAGACCACGCGGCCCTCGTGCCGGGCGATGAAGATGCCGCCGTGGGCTACGTTGGTGACGTCAAGTTCGAGTTCCGTGCCCACTTCTGCGGAGTGCCCGTTCGAATCTGCCTGAATGTCATTGCTGGAGCCCATCCTTCGATGATCCCACACCGCGTGCACCCCCACCGAAGGAAACCCATGCGCTTGTACCTGGCGTCCACGTCTCCGGCCCGGCTTATGCTGCTGCGCACCGCGGGGATCGAACCTGTCACAGTTGCGCCCGACGTCGACGAGGACGTGGTCGCCGCCGACGCGGCCCGGTCGGGCGGCGGACCGCTGACTCCCCACCGGGTCGTGGAGCTGCTGGCGCGGGCCAAGGCGGAGGCCGTGTCCCGCGTGTTGACCGACAGCGGCGACATCACCGACGGCCTCGTGCTCGGCGGCGACTCGGTCTTCGTGATCGACGACGTCATCTACGGCAAGCCGCACACCGCCGAGAAGGCGCGCGAACGCTGGCACCTGCAGCGCGGCCGAACCGGGCAGCTGTATTCGGGCCATTGGCTGATCGACCACTCGGCCGGCGTGGCCGGGCGCGGTGTCGGCGCCGTCGCCGTCGCGGACGTCACCTTCGCCGACGACATCGAGGATGCGGAGCTGGACGCCTATATCGCCACCGGCGAGCCTCTGCTCGTGGCCGGGGCCTTCACCATCGACAGCCTAGGGGCGCCGTTCATCACCCACATCAGCGGGGATCCGTCCACCGTCGTCGGGCTCTCGCTGCCGACGCTGCGCCGGCTGGTGACCGGTCTCGGGCACGCGTGGCCGAGCCTGTGGAACCGCACCGACAACTGACAGATTGCTGGTTTTCGAGGTTGTTTGTAGGCATCCGCACCTTTCTCCGGCCTCTTTTTGTGGGAGAGAACCAAAAACCCGGTCGCTCTGCCCCATAAGCTAGGGCACTGTGCCCCCAATAACGAAGGTCCTCATCGCAAACCGGGGCGAAATCGCCGTCCGGGTGGTCCGAGCCGCAAAAGACAGCGGCATTGCCTCGGTTGCCGTCTACGCTGACCAGGATCGCGACTCGATGCATTCGCATCTGGCCGACGAGGCCTACGGTCTCGACGGAACCACGAGCGCCGACACCTACCTCGTCATCGAAAAGCTGCTCTCCGTGGCCCGACGGTCCGGCGCCGATGCCGTGCACCCCGGCTACGGGTTCCTCGCCGAGAACGCCGACTTCGCCCGCGCCGTGATCGGGGCCGGCCTGATTTGGATCGGCCCCTCCCCCGACGCCATCGAGAAGCTCGGCGACAAGGTCTCCGCACGGCACGTCGCCGAGAAGGTGCATGCGCCGATGGCGCCCGGCACCCTCAACCCGGTGGCGGATGCCGCGGAGGTGCTCGATTTCGTCGACCTCCACGGCCTGCCGGTTGCGATCAAGGCGGCCTTCGGCGGCGGCGGTCGCGGCCTCAAGGTCGCCCGCACCCGCGAGGAGGTGCCCGAGCTCTTCGACTCCGCCACCCGCGAGGCCATTGCCGCGTTCGGTCGCGGCGAATGCTTCGTCGAAAAGTACCTGGACAAGCCGCGCCACGTCGAGACCCAGTGCCTCGCCGACGCATCCGGCACGGTCGTCGTCGTCTCCACCCGCGATTGTTCCCTGCAGCGCCGCCACCAGAAGCTGGTCGAGGAGGCCCCCGCGCCGTTCCTGACCGACGCGCAGCGTAACGAGATGTATCGCGCGTCCAAGGCGATCCTCGCCGAGGTCGGCTACGTGGGCGCCGGCACCTGCGAGTTCCTGATCGGCCAGGACGGCACCGTCTCGTTCCTGGAGGTCAACACCCGGCTGCAGGTCGAGCATCCCGTGTCCGAGGAAGTGACCGGAATCGATTTGGTGCGCGAGCAGTTCCGCCTGGCCGAGGGCGGTCGCCTCGACTACCCCGACCCGGAGCCGATCGGACACTCCTTCGAGTTCCGCATCAACGGCGAGGATGCCGGCCGCGGCTTCATGCCGGCCCCCGGCCCCGTGCACGTCTTCAAGCCCTCCGGGGGCCCCGGGGTGCGCGTGGACAGCGGCGTCACCGCCGGCGACGTCATCTCGGGTTCGTTCGACTCCCTTCTCGCAAAGCTCATCGTCACCGGCGCCACCCGCGAGGAAGCGCTCGAGCGTTCCCGCCGGGCCCTGGACGAGTTCGAGGTCGCGGGTCTCCCCACCGTGCTGCCGTTCCACCGCCGGATCGTGCGCGACCCCGCGTTCGCCCCCGCCGACGGTGAGCCGTTCACGATCTTCACCCGGTGGATCGAAACCGAGTTCGTCAACGACATCGAGCCGTGGAACGGCTCGCCGGAAGTGCTGACCGGCCCCGCTAAGCGCCACAACGTCGTCGTCGAGGTGGAGGGGCGACGGATCGAGGTCAGTCTGCCGGTCCGCCTGCTGCCCGGCGCCGCCTCCGAGAACACGGCCGGCCCGGCACCCCGTCGGCGCGGCGGCTCCCCCTCCGTCAGCTCGGCCACCGGCGACGCCGTACACGCCCCGATGCAGGCGACCATCGTGAAGCTGGCCGTGGCCGAGGGCGACCTCGTCGTCAAGGGTGATCTGCTGCTGGTGCTGGAGGCCATGAAGATGGAGCAACCACTGACCGCCCACAAGGACGGCATCGTCGGCAACGTGGGGGCGATCATCGGCGCGACCGTGGCCTCTGGCTTCCTGCTGATGGCCGTCATGGACGCCGTTGAAGCCGTGGACGCCGTGGAAGCCGTGGACGCCTGACCCGCGTCACCGGCTGACACGTCAACGCCCTCGTTCCAAGAACGAGGGCGTTGTCTTTTCTTTCGTTTGTGGTGTCTCTCGAAGGCGTCAGAGCACGATGTGCATGGCGCGGGCGGCATCCGTGATCGAATGCGTCAGCGACGGGTAGACCGGGAACGCTCGTGCGACCTCGTCGACGGTGAGCCGGTGCTCCACGGCCAGGGCGAGCGGGAAGATCAGTTCGCTGGCCTTAGGGGCCACGATCACGCCGCCGATGACGGTGCCGGTGGTGGTGGTGGCGAACAGCTTCACGAAGCCGTCCTTGATGCCCATCATCTTGGCCCGAGGGTTCGAAGCGAGCGGGAGCTTGTAGATGCTGCCGCGAGTGAGGCCGTCCTCGATCTGCTTCTGGGTCCAGCCGACCGTGGCGATCTCCGGCTGCGTGAAGATGTTGGCCGCGACGTTGCGAATCTCGATCGGGTTGACCGCGTCGCCCATGGCGTGGAACACGGCCGTGCGGCCCATCATCGAGGCGACGGATGCCAGCGGCAGCTCGGTCGTGCAGTCCCCGGCCGCGTAGATGTTCGGCATCGACGTGCGCGCGACCCGGTTCACCCGGATGTGACCGGAGTCGGTGAGCTGCACGTCGGCTTCCTCGAGGCCGAGGCCCTTCGTGTTCGGCACGGACCCGACCGCGATCAGGCAGTGGCTACCCTCGACGGTTCGGCCGTCGGCCAGCGTGGCCAGCACTCCACCCACCGTGCGCACGACGGACTCGGCGCGGGACTTGCTGAGCACGACCATGCCGTTGCGCTTGAATACGTTCTCGACCACGTTCGCGGCGTCGGCGTCCTCACCGGGCAGCACGCGGTCGCGGCTGGAAATCAGGGTGACCTTGGCACCGAGGGCGCGGTAGGCGGAGGCGAATTCGGCCCCGGTCACCCCGGAGCCCACGACGATAAGGTGATCGGGTACGGCCCGCAGGTTGTAGAGCTGCGTCCAGGTGAGGATGCGCTCGCCGTCGGGGAGCGCGGTGGGCAGGATGCGCGGGGTTGCCCCGACGGAGACGACGATCGTGTCGGCCTCGATCCGGTCGAAGTCCGTGCCGGAGCCGTCTTCGGCCGTGGACACGATCACGCCGCTGGTACCGTCCAGCCGGCCGTGGCCGTGCACCAGGTTGACCCCGGCGCGCATCAGGGTGGACTTCATGTCTTCGGACTGCTGCCGGGCCAGTGCCAGGAGCCGCTTGTTGACCGCGGCGAGGTTGATGGCCACCTCGGGGCGGGCCGGCTTGCCCTTTTCGCCGCGCACGAACAGCTGTACGCCGAGCTCGGTCGCGTCGTGGATCGAGTTGGTGGCCTCGGCCGTCGCGATGAGGGACTTGGACGGGACGACGTCCGTGATCACGGCCGAACCGCCGACGCCGACACGCTCGATCAGGGTGACCTCGGCGCCCTGCTGAGCGCCGGCCAGGGCGGCCTCGTACCCGCCGGGGCCTCCGCCGAGGATAGCGATGCGCTGCTTGCGTTCGAAGTCGTAGGCCATGCTCATATTCTCCTGCCCCGGCGCGCCCGCCGCCAAACCCCGGGGCTCCGCTCCCCCGTCGACGAACCAATTCGACGGAGATTCTGCCCAAAATTGACGTTCAGGCCCCTTTTTCGCCGTGAAATCCCAAAATCTCCGTCGAATTGAACAAGGGAACGGTCCCGAAATCGGCGGGCAATTAGAGTAGGGGGATGCTGAAGACCGACAATAACTTGCTTGACGCGCCAGAAACCGATCCGTTTGATGTTGCACGGACCGCCGCTTCTGAAATCGCCGAAGCCACGGGCGTAGCCCGCCACGACATCGCCCTGACCCTGGGCAGCGGATGGGGCAAGGCCGCCGATCTCATCGGCGAGACCACGCACACCCTCGACGCGCAGTACATCACCGGTTTCAGTGCACCCGCCCTGGCCGGCCACGCCGGCACTCTGCGCTCGGTGCTGCTGCCCAGCGGCAAGCGCGCCCTCCTCATCGGCGCCCGCACGCACTATTACGAAGGCCACGGCGTGCGCCGGGTCGTGCACAGCGTGCGCACCGCCGCCGCCACCGGCGCGACGACCATGATCCTCACCAACGGTGCCGGCGGCATCCGGGAGACCTGGAAAGCCGGCACCCCCGTGCTGATCAGCGACCATATCAACCTCACCGCCGACTCGCCCCTCGAGGGCGCGACGTTCGTCGACCTGACCGACCTCTACTCGCGCCGCCTGCGCGACCTGGCCCGCACCATCGACCCATCGCTCGACGAGGGCGTGTACTGCCAGTTCCGCGGCCCGCACTACGAGACGCCGGCCGAGGTGCAGATGGCCAAGGTCATCGGCGGCCACATCGTCGGCATGTCGACCGCCCTCGAGGCGATCGCCGCCCGCCAGTCGGGCATGGAGATCCTCGGTCTGTCGCTGATCACCAACCTCGCGGCCGGAATCCAGCAGGACCCGCTCAGCCACTCGGAGGTGCTCGAGGCCGGAAAGCTCGCCGAGCCCGTCATCAGCGCGCTCCTCGCCCGGATCGTGGCCGCACTGTGAGCCTCGACAATACCGACCCGCAGATCACCGGCCGGCATTCCGCCGCCGCCGACGCTGCTCCCGCGTCCGCTGCCGGTGCCGATGCCGCCACCGGCACCGGCGCCACCGAAACAGTCCTGCCCGACACGATGGTCATCAACACCATCGGCGCCGACGACGACACAGGCACCGGCACCGGCACGGATGCCGTGAGCGGCAGCGAGACCGGCACCGACTCCGCTCCGGCCGCGGCTGCCACGCCGACCGTGATCGCCGTGGCCAATGCCTGGCTCAGCCAGGACCCCGATCCCGAGACCCAGGCCGAGCTGCGCCTCCTGCTGCGCGGGGCCGGCGACGGCGACGCCGTCGCACTCGCGGAGCTGCACGCCCGCTTCGACGAGCGCCTCGCCTTCGGCACGGCGGGTCTGCGCGGCGCCATCGCCGCCGGCTCCAACCGGATGAACCGCGTACTCGTCTGCCAGGCAGCCGCCGGCCTCGCCGCGTTCCTGACGAAGAACGCCGCCCCGGGCCGGGTCCCCTCGGTCGTCATCGGCTATGACGGGCGCAAGAACTCGCAGGTCTTCGCCACTGACTCGGCCGCGATCATGGCCGGTGCAGGGGTACGCGCCATCCTGCTCCCCCGTTTACTACCGACCCCCGTGCTCGCGTTTGCTGTGCGCCACCTCGACGTCGGCGCGGGCATCATGGTCACCGCCTCGCACAACCCGCCCAACGACAACGGCTACAAGGTCTACCTGGGCGGCGCCAACCAAGGCTCCCAGATCGTTTCGCCCGACGACGCCGCGATCGCGGCCGAGATCCTGCGCGTCGCCGCGGAGGAACGGGTTCCCGACCTGCCCCGGGCACCCTACGAGACGGCGCCCGAGTCGATCGTGCAGGCCTACATCGACGCGACGGCAGGTCTTGCCCGCCGGCCCCTCGCGCAGGTCAACACGGTTTACACGGCCCTGCACGGCGTCGGCTGGGACACCACCCGCCGGGTGCTTCAAGCCGCCGGCTTCGACCTTCCCACGCTCGTCGACGCCCAGATCGCCCCGGATGCCGCCTTCCCCACGGTCTCCTTCCCCAACCCCGAAGAACCCGGCGCGATGGACCTCGCCTACGAGACGGCCCGTGAGACCGGCGCCGAGCTGATCATCGCCAACGACCCCGACGCCGACCGCCTTGCGATCGCCATCCCGCAAGAGGGGTCCCCCGACGGGTACCGGCGTCTCAGCGGCAACGAGGTCGGGGCGATCCTCGGCTGGCGAGCCGCGGAACTGGCCGCGAGCGTCACCGGTGACGGCGGCGCCACCGGCACCCTCGCGTGCTCCATCGTCTCCACCCCGGCGCTGGAGGCCGTGGCGAAGGCCTACGGGCTGCGGTTCACCGACACCCTCACCGGCTTCAAGTGGGTGTCGCGCGCGCCCGACCTGATCTTCGGCTTCGAGGAGGCCCTCGGCTACCTCGTGAACCCCGAGACCGTGCGCGACAAAGACGGCATCTCCGCCGCCGTGGCGCTGCTCTCCCTGGTCAGCAATCTGAAGGCGGAGGGCGTCACCCTCGCCCAGCACCTCGACCGTTTCAGCGAACGCTTCGGCCACTTCGCCTCCGGCCAGATCTCGGTGCGCGTCACCGACCTGACCGAGATCGAGCAGGTCATGGCGCGGCTGCGCGAGACACCCCCGGTCTTCGTCGGCAGCATCGCCGTCGACCACATCGACGACCTCTCCGGGGGCTTCAACGGCCTGCCGCCCAGCGACGTGCTGCGCATCCGGCTGGCCGACGGCTCCCGCGTCATGGTGCGCCCGAGCGGCACCGAGCCCAAGCTCAAGGTCTACCTCGACACCAGCAGTTCCGTCGGCACGGTCGCCGAACGCCGGGCCGCCGCCGAGGCAACCCTCGCGGAGCTCGACCGGGGCATGCGCGACCTGATCGCGTAGCCCCGCGAAGCGCGGTGCAGCATCCGTTCGCACGGCGCGCGGGTGTTGCGCCGCTGCGCGGGTGGCGTGCCTCGCGCGCAAGGGCGCAGCTGCAGCGCACCGCCGCGAGGGCGTCAGCCCAGGGCGGTCTCCAGCTTGGCGGTG
The DNA here is from genome assembly GCF_004402835.1 of Cryobacterium sp. Sr3. NCBI lineage: Bacteria > Bacillati > Actinomycetota > Actinomycetes > Micrococcales > Microbacteriaceae > Cryobacterium > Cryobacterium sp. Sr3. The sequence continues at coordinate 78,395 of NZ_SOFA01000041.1, forward strand.
AGCTCGTCCACATCGAAGTAGTTGTCGATCACGACGATATCGGCATTGGTCTTGCCGATGGCGTCGACCAGCTCCGACGAGGTCAGGATGACCTGGGCATCCGCCCCGACCGTGCTCACCCCGGCGATGTCGGTGGCCGTGACGAAGGCTTCGATATCGAGGCGTTTGAGCGCGCGCTCGGCGTTGATTTTGAGGATGGCGGAGGTTCCCACTCCCACCCCGCAGAGTGCGACGATCTTCATGAGGGCTCCTCGGTTGCGGTCGGCACGCCGAGCAGGGCGCGGATGGCGTCGGCATCCGTGGCCGCGGCGAGCGAGGGGATGACGTGCGCGTCGTTGAAGACGTTGGCCAGCTCGGCCACGAGCAGCACGTGCTCGTCGGAGCTGGTGACGGCGAGCCCGAGCACCACGCTGACCGGGTCGTTGTGCGGATGTCCGAACGCGACCGGGTCGGCCAGGGTCACGATGCTGAGACCCTCGGTGTGCACATCGGGTCCGGGTCGGGCGTGCGCGAGCGCCAGCCCGGGGGCGATGACCACGTAGGCACCGAATTCCTCGATGACGGCGATCATGCGCTTCGTGTATTCGGGGGCGGTGGCGCCGGAGCGCTCGAGGGCGCCACCGGCGGCGGCCACCGCGCCGCGCCAATCGTCGACGTGGACGCCGATCGCGATGGCTTCGAGGGGCAGGGGCGGAAGGGGCATGGGAACTTTCACGGGGTAGGGGGTCGGCTTTCGCGAGTCGCTCAGGCGCTTTCGAAACCGGCGACGATGGCGTCCGCCAGTTCTTCGCGTTCGTCGAGCGGAAGGAACGCGGCCTGCGCCGCGTTGAGCTGGAAGACCTCGAGGTCGTCGATGTCGTAGCCGAACGCATCGCTGAGCAGCGCGAGTTCCTGGGTCAGGGTGGTGCTGCTCATCAGGCGGTTGTCGGTGTTGACCGTGACTCGGAAGCCCAGCTGGTAGAGCAGGTCGAAGGGGTGGTCGAGCAGGTCCGCGCCCCACGCGGCGATTGCGCCGGTCTGCAGGTTGGACGACGGGCTGAGCTCGAGGGCGATGTCGCGGTCGCGCACCCACTGCGCCACCGGGCCGAGCGTGACGTAGGTGTTCTCCGCGTCTTCGCGCCCGATCACGATTTCCTCGGCCAGACGCACGCCGTGGCCCAGGCGCAATGCCCGGCCGTCGTAAAGCGCCCCACGGATGCTCTCCAACCCGTCAGCCTCGCCCGCATGCACGGTGACGGGCAGGAAGGCCTTCGCGAGGAAGTCGAACGCGTCCCGGTGGTGGTGGGCCGGGAACCCCAGTTCGGCCCCGGCGATGTCGAAGCCGACAACCCCGTTGGAACGATGCCGCACGGCGAGTTCCGCGATCTCCAGGCTGCGCTCGGCATGCCTCATGGCCGTGATCAGCTGGCCGATCCGAATGCGGGACCCGGCACCCGCGACCAGCGCGATGCCGGCCTCGATGCCCTCCTGCACCGCCTCGACGCTCTGGTCGAGGGTGAGGCCGCGGGCCAGGTGCTGCTCGGGGGCCCAGCGGATCTCCCCGTAGATCACGCCGTCGGCGGCGAGGTCCTCCACGAATTCGCGGGCCACGCGCACCAGGGCCTCGCGGGTCTGCATCACGCCGACGGTGACGTCGAAAGTCTTCAGGTAGTCGACCAGGGTGCCGGAGTCGGCCTGGGTGCTGAACCAGGAGCCGAGCGATCGGGCATCCGTCGCCGGTAGCGCCAGCCCGACCGCGCCGGCCAGCTCGATGATGGTCTGCGGGCGCAGGCCGCCGTCGAGGTGGTCGTGCAGGGAGATCTTCGGCAGTGCGTTGATGCTCGTGCCGGCACCGGGCAGCAGGTAGTCCTCAGGGCTCGTGTTCACCCCCCTAATCTACCGGCTGGGTGCTGAGAGTCACACTGCTGGCTGAGCCGGCCCGCACATCCGTTCAGATGCACGGGCCGAGACCGGCCGGGCGGTTCAGCGGCCGATACGCTCGGCGATCAGCGGGCCGCCGTCCTGCACGGGCTCGCCGGGGTCGCCGATGCGATATGCGCCGTCCACGGCCTCCAGGGCCCGCGCGAAGCGCTCGGGTTCGTCGGCACTGAGGGTGAACAGGGGCTGGCCGGCGCGCACGGTATCGCCCGGCTTGGCGTGCAGGTCGATGCCGGCGGCGTGCTGCACCGGATCCTGCTTGCGGGCGCGGCCGGCGCCGAGGCGCCAGGCGCCGATGCCGAACGGCAGCGCCTGCTGCTCGACGAGCACACCGTCGCGCAGGGCGGTGACGACGTGGGTCTCCCGGGCCACGGGCAGCGGGGCGTCGGGATCGCCGCCCTGGGCACGGATCACGTCGCGCCACTTGTCCATGGCGCGTCCGTCCGTGAGAGCGGATTCCACGTCGACGTCGGTGATGCCCACCAGAGCGAGCATCTCCCGGGCCAGGGCCACGGTGAGCTCGACGACATCCGCCGGCCCGCCGCCGGCGAGAACCTCGACCGATTCACGCACCTCGTTGGCGTTTCCGATCGCGAGCCCGAGCGGCACGTTCATATTGGTGAGCAGAGCGGATGTCGCCACGCCGGCGTCCTCGCCGAGGGCGACCATGGTGCGGGCGAGCTCCCGGGACCGTTCGATGTCTTTCAGGAACGCGCCCGACCCGAACTTCACGTCCAGGACGAGGGCGCCGGTGCCCTCCGCGATCTTCTTCGACATGATCGACGACGCGATCAGCGGGATCGCCTCGACGGTGCCGGTGATGTCGCGCAGCGCGTAGAGCTTGCCGTCGGCCGGGGCCAGACCGCCGCCCGCAGCGCAGATCACGCCGCCGAATTCCTGCAGCTGCGCGAACATCTCCTCGTTGGTGAGGTGCGCACGCCAGCCGGGGATGGATTCGAGCTTGTCGAGGGTGCCGCCGGTGTGGCCGAGGCCGCGGCCGGACAGCTGCGGCACGGCCGCACCGAAGACCGCCACGAGTGGCATCAGCGGCAGGGTGATCTTGTCGCCGACGCCGCCGGTGGAGTGCTTGTCGGTGGTCGGCTTGCCGAGTCCGGCGAAGCTCATCCGCTCACCGCTGCTCAGCATCGCCATGGTGAGATCCTTGATCTCCCGGCGATTCATGCCGTTCAGGAAGATCGCCATGGTCATGGCGGCCATCTGCTCGTCGCCGACGTAACCGCGCGTGTACGCGTCGATCAGCCAGTCGATCTGCGGCGTGCTGAGCTCGCCCCGATCACGCTTGGCATGGATCAGGTCCACGGCGTCGAAGGCCTCGATACGGTTCTCGTTGGTGCTCACAGCTACTCTTCCTGATATTCGGCGAGCTGCCTCGGCCCGAAGGCGTCCGGCAGCACTTCATCGATGGTGCGCACACCCGACACCGTCTCCAGCAGCATGCCGGGCGCGGAATGTTCGTACAACAGCTGGCGGCAGCGACCGCAGGGCATCAGCGTTCGGCCGTTGCCGTCGACGCAGGTGAACGCGACGAGGTGGCCTCCCCCGGTCAGGTGCAGCACGGAGACGAGGGCGCATTCGGCGCAGAGGGTGAGCCCGTAGGAGGCGTTCTCCACGTTGCATCCGCTGATCACACGACCGTCGGTGACCTGCGCCGCGGCGCCGACCGGGAACTTCGAGTACGGCACATAGGCCTGGGCCATCGCCGTCGTCGCGGCCTCCCGCAGCGCCGCCCAGTCGATGTCGCCGGCCGCTGGCGAGGCGCCGTGGCTCACGCCGGTCACGATTTGATGTAGGGCTTGCCGGATGCCGCCGGTCCCCGCGACGTTCCGACGAACCCGGCAACGGCGGCGATGGTGATCAGGTACGGCAGCATGAGCATGAACTCGCTCGGCACCGGCGAACCGATGACACTGAGCACGTTCTGCAAGTTGCTCGCGAACCCGAACAGGAGGGCGGCCAGCGTGGCCCGGATCGGATCCCAACGGCCGAAGATCACGGCGGCCAGCGCGATGAAGCCGGCTCCGGCGGTCATCTCCTTGCCGAAAGCGCCCACCGAACCGAGGGTGAAGTAGGCGCCGCCGAGGCCGACGATCGCGCCGGCGAGCGACACGTTCCAGAACCGGGTGCGGCCGACGTTGATGCCGACGGTGTCTGCCGCCTGGGGGTGCTCGCCCACGCTGCGGAGGCGCAGGCCCCACCGGGTGTGGAAGATGCCGTAGTACACCAAGGCGACGGCCACATACATGATGTAGACGATCAGGGTCTGCCGGAACAAGACCGGTCCGATGATCGGGATCTCGCTGAGCAGCGGGATGTTGATCCGCTCGAATCGAGGCGGCTGGTTGAGCAGGGCCGCGTTGGGCGCCATCACCTGGGAGTAAAGGAAACCGGTGACGCCGATCACGAGAACGTTGAGCACGACACCGACGATGACCTGGTCGACGAAGTACTTGATCGAGAACGAGGCGAGCACCATCGAAACGAGAACGCCGGCGAACATGGCCGCGACGAGGCCGAGGATGGGCTGGTTGGTCAGGGACGCCACCATGGCCGAGGTGAACGCCCCGGCGAGCAGTTGCCCCTCAATGGCGATGTTGACCACGCCGACCCGTTCGGAGATGACACCGCCGAGAGCACCGAAGATCAGCGGTACAGCCAGGCTGAGCGAACCGAACAGCAGCCCGGGCACCGGGATGGACTCGCCGGCGGCGGCCCAGACCAGGAATCCGATCAGGAAGAGCACCGCGTAGACGGAGATAAGCCAGATCGGCACCTGACGCCGGGACTGCACCAGCCACACGCTCACGCCCGTGATCACAAGCAGCAGCACACTGATGACGATGCCGGTCAGCCGGGTGGGCAGCAGGAGATCGGGAAGCTGGATCAGGTCGCTCGAGGTGGAGAGCCGCATGGTGCTGACGCCCTCGCGGCCGAAGGCCACGAAGAGCGCGAAGGCGACGACGGTGAAAATCGCCAGGGCGATGGGCGACTTCCAACTCTTCACGATTTTGAAGTCGGGGCGATCGTCGGCGGTCGACGATACGGGCTGGACGGCCGGGGCAACGGTGCTCACTGTGCAGCCACCTCCTGGGAAACGTTGGGCAGTGCCCGGCGGGGCGCGGAGCCCGGGGCCGGCAGTCGGAAGATGGCCCGCACGAGAGGCGGAGCCGCGATGAAAAGCACGATCAGTGACTGCACGACGAGCACGATGTCGATCGGCACACCCTCGGCCGCCTGCATCGAGAAACCGCCGGCCTTGAACGCGCCGAACAGGATGCCCGCGGCGAACACACCCCAGGGCTTGGAACGGCCCAGCAGCGCGACCGTGATCGCATCGAAGCCGATACCGGAGTCCAGTCCGGCGCCGAAACCGCTGGTCGTGGTGCCGAGCACCTGGTTGATGCCGGCCAGGCCGATCAGTCCGCCCGAGAACAGCATCGCGTAGACGTAGATGCGCTTGACGCTGATGCCGGCGACGCGCGCCGCGTGGGGGTTCAGTCCCACGGCCCGGAACTGGAAGCCTAGGTTCGACCGGGACAGCAGCCACCAGGTGAAAACCGTGGCGGCGATGGCCAGGATGAAGCCGAAGTGCAGCGAGTACGTCGAGCCGAGAAGGTCGGGGAAGACCGCGGTGACCTTCGTCGCCGGGCTCTTCGGGTTGTTCGATCCGGGGGTCTTCAGGAAGCCCTCACGCAGCAGGTAGCTGACCAGGTAGAACGCGACGTAGTTGAGCATGATCGTGGTGATCACCTCATGGGCGCCGGTGCGGGCCTTGAGCAGACCCACGATCCCACCCCAGAGGGCGCCGCCGAGCACGCCGGCCACGAGGGCCGCGACCATGTGCAGGCCGTAGGGCAGGTCGACGGCGAAACCGACCCAGCCGCCGAGGGCGGCGGCAATCAGCATCTGGCCGCGGCCACCGATGTTGAACATGCCCACCCGGAAGCCCAGCGCCACGCCGAGCCCCGCCATGATCAGCGGGGTCGCGAAGGTGAGCGTCTCGGTGAGCGGCTTGATGCCGGCGGCGAAGCTCGGTCGACGGAAGTTGTAGACCGACCCCTGGAACAGGGCCGAGTAGGCGCCGGACACGGAATACCAGACTTCCCGCAGCAGGTCGCCGGGCCGGGAGAAGAAGTAGCCTGCGGCTTCCTGAACGCCCTCGTTGGTGAAGGCGATCATGATGCCGCCGACGAAAAGCGCGAGCACGACGGCGAGCACGGAGATGATCGCGTTGCCGGTGGTGATCTCGCGAAACGCCTGGTTCCAGCGGGACGGCTGTTCGGGGGCCGGGATTGACGGCGTTCCTGACTCGGTCGTGGGACCCTGTGTCGCGCTCACGCGGCAGCTCCTTCTCCGGCGGGCGTTTCGCCGGCCATCATCAAACCGAGTACGGCGCGCGGCGTGTCACCGGGAACGATGCCGACGATGCGACCGCGGTACATGACCATGATCCGGTCCGCGAGGGCTGCCACCTCGTCGAGCTCCGTCGAGATGACGATCACGGGCGTGCCGGCATCCCGGGTGGCCACGATGCGTTCGTGGACGAACTCCACCGAGCCGACGTCGAGCCCGCGGGTGGGCTGGGCTGCGACGAAGAGGCGCAGATCGCGGCCGAGCTCGCGGGCGAGCACGACCTTCTGCTGGTTGCCGCCGGAGAGCTTGCCGACCGGGGTCTCGATGCCCTGGGCGCGCACGTCGAACTCTGTGACTTTTTTTTCGGCGAACGCGGCGAGGAAGGCCCGCTGCACGTTCCACCGTTTGACGAAGGGGAGCTTGTTCGAGCGGTCGAGCATGAGGTTCTCGGCGATGGTGAACTCACCGACCAGTCCGTCTTCGTTGCGGTCTTCCGGCACGAATCCGACTCCGGCGTCGAGTACCTGGCGCACCGAATGCCCGCGCAGCGACTTGCCGTCGAGGGTGATCTCCCCGGAAACCCGCGATTGGAGCCCCATCATCGCCTCGGTGAGTTCGGTCTGGCCGTTTCCCTGCACCCCGGCGATGGCCAGGATCTCGCCCTTGTGCACCTCGAAGCTGACGTTGTTGACCAGGATCTGGCCGTGCGGGCCCAGCACGGTGAGGTTCTTCACCGACAGAACCACCTCACCGGGCAGTGCCGGGGACTTGTCCACGGTGAGGTCGACCGCACGGCCGACCATCTGGGTGGCCAGCTCGACGTTGCTCGCGGTCGGGGACGCCTCACCGACGACCTTGCCCAGACGGATGACGGTGATCCGGTCGGCGACTTCGCGCACCTCGCGCAGCTTGTGGGTGATGAACACGATGGAGGTACCGCTCGCCTTGAGCTGGCGCATGATGACCATCAGCTCGTCGGTCTCCTGCGGCGTGAGCACGGCGGTGGGCTCGTCGAAGACGAGCACCTTCGCGTCGCGCGAGAGCGCCTTGATGATCTCGACCCGCTGCTGCACGCCGACGGGGAGGTCTTCGACGAGCGCATCCGGGTCGACGTCGAACCCGAACCGTCGGGAGATCTCGCGCACGTGCTTGCGGGCCGCGGGCAGGTCGAGGCGACCGCCCGCCTTGGTCTCCTCATGCCCGAGCATGACGTTCTCGGCGACGGTGAACACCGGGATGAGCATGAAGTGCTGGTGCACCATGCCGATGCCGGCGGCCATGGCGTCGCCGGGGCCGCTGAAGTGCTGCACCACGTCGTCGAGGAGGATATCGCCCTCCTCGGCCCGGTACAGGCCGTAGAGCACGTTCATCAGGGTGGATTTCCCCGCGCCGTTTTCGCCGAGCAGTGCGTGGATTTCTCCGGCCTCGACGGTGAGGTCAATGTGGTCATTCGCGACCAGGGCACCGAATCGCTTCGTAATGCCTCGAAGTTCGAGCTTCATGTCGTCGATTCTATTCAGTGACGAGCGAAAGTTGACGCTCTTGCTCATATGTTGGCGGGGTGGCACCGTTCGCTTGGGTGTGCAGGCATCCCGGCCGACGACATCCGCCCACTGACGCAAGAGGGGAGGCCCGCAAGATGCGTGCCTCCCCGACTGCGTCTGAGTGCTGCTTCGGTGCTACTTCGGGGTCGCGGGCGACTCAACCTTGAGAGCACCGCTGATGATGTCGGCCTTGATGGCCTCGATCTCGGTCATGACCGCGGGGTCGACCTTGGACTCCCAGTCGTGGAGCGGGGCGATGTCGACGCCCTCGTTCTCGAGCGTGCCGACGTAGGGGGTGGACGAGAAGTCGCCCTCAGCGTCGTCGAGGATGATCTGCTCGGTGGCATCCGTCATCTGCTTGAGTACCGAGGTGAGGTACAGCGATGCGAACTCGGGCGTGGTCTCGAACAGGTCGCTGTCGACACCGATGATGGCGACGTCCTTGCCGGAGTCCTGAATGGCCTGCGCGGTGCCCTGGAAGAGCGGTCCGGCGACCGGGAGGATGATGTCAGCGCCGGCGTCGATCAGAGTGGTGCTGAGCGCCTTGCCCTGGTTGATGTCGTCGAAGCCACCGGCGAACAGGCCGGTCTGGGTGGCCTTGTCCCAGCCGCTGACGGTGACGTCGGTGCCCTTCTTCTCGTTGTGGTACGCGACGCCGTCGACAAAGCCGTCCATGAAGATGGTGACCGACGGGAACTGGAGTCCGCCGTAGGTGCCGACGACTCCGGTCTTGGTGGTGCCCGCGGCCAGGTAGCCGGCCAGGAACGCGGCCTGCGCCGTGTCGTACAGCACCGGCTTCACGTTGTCGAGCGTCAGTGGGCTGAAGTCGTCATTGGAGAGCGCGGAGTCGATCAGCGCGAAGTTGGTGTCGGGCGCGGCCTGGGCGGCATCGCGGGTGGCGTTGGAGAGGGCGAAACCGACGGTGAGGACGAAGTCGCAACCCTGGTCGACCATGCTCGAGACGTTCGGGCCGTACTGGTCTTCCGACTTGGACTCGGCCTGCTGGAATTCGATGCCGAGCTCGTCGGAGGCCTTGGTGATGCCCTCGAAGCTGGACTGGTTGAAGGACTTGTCGTCGAAGCCGCCGAAGTCGGAGACGATGCAGGGCAGGTAGTCGGATTCGGCACCGCCACCAGCGGTTCCCTCATCGGTCGGCGCCGGCGCACAGGCTGCGAGAAGGGCCACGACGCCCAACGTGGCAAGGCCGCTGAATGCGACCCGTCGTTTCATGATTGTCAAAATGACCTCCAATGGTCGCCCGGCGCGGGTTCGCAAGGGGCTGTATTGGTTTACACGCTATCGAATGATTCTCTGCTCAGAGGAGCAAAACGGGCCCGCGGGCGAAAGGTTATCAAGACGCGATACTGGTCCGCGGGAGGCCCGCCGGACGCCCCGGCCGAATCGGGCCCGAAAATGCCCCCGATCGGGGGGTTTGATGCCGATTAGAGCACGTCGTTGCTGCCGGACAGCTTTAGCGCGTCGACGACGGCCTTGACCTTCTGCGCGTTGGCGCTGGTGGTGATGAGGAGGGCGTCCGGGGTGTCGACCACGACGATGTCCTCGACGCCGATTAGGGCGATCATGCGCCCGGTGTGGCTGACCACGATCCCGCTCGAGGAGTCCGCAAGCACCCGGGCACCGTCGCCGAGGATGGCGAGATCGCGCTTGCGGCCGTTGGCGTGGATTTTCGCGATCGATGCGAAGTCACCCACGTCGTCCCAGTCGAACTGGCCGGGGATCACGGCGAGCCTGCCGCGGGCGGCCGCCGGTTCGGCGACCGAGTAGTCGATCGCGATCTTCTTCAGGCGGGGCCAGACGCGGTCGACCACGGCGCCGCGGCGCGGGGTATCCCAGGCCTCGGCCAGTTCGAGCAGCCCGGCGAGAAGTTCGGGCTCGGACGCCCCGATCTCTTCCAGCAGGCGGTCGGCGCGGGCGATGTACATGCCGGCGTTCCAGAAATAGGTGCCGTTGGCCAGGTAGTCCTGGGCGGTGGCAAGGTCGGGCTTCTCCACGAAGGAGTCCACCGACAGGGCGCTGGCGGCGCCGGCAATGTGCAGCGCGCCGGCGGTCTTGATATAGCCGAAGCCGACGGCCGGCTCCGTGGGCTGGATGCCGATGGTGGCGATGTAGCCGGCGTCGGCGGCGCGCACGGCCTCGGCGACCGCCTGGCGGAACAGGTGGTGTCCCTTGATCACGTGGTCGGCGGCGAAGGAGCCGATGATGACGTCCGGTTCGCGTTTCTCCAGAATCGCCGCGGCCAGGCCGATGGCGGCGGTGGACTCGCGCGGCTCGCTTTCGAGCACCACGTTCAGGTCGGCGAGCTCGGGGAGCTGCTCCTCGACGGCGGCGCGGTGCGCGCGGCCGGTGACCACCATGATGCGCTGCTCGCCCGACAGAGGTGCGAGGCGATCCCAGGTGGCCCTGAGCAGGGTCTGGCCGGAGCCGGTCAGGTCGTGCAGGAATTTGGGGGCGTCGGCGCGGGACAGCGGCCACAGCCGGGATCCGATCCCACCGGCGGGAATCACGCTGTAGAAACGATCGAGTGGTTCCGTGGAAGGCAGCATTCGGCCAGACTACCGCCCGGTCCACGCCGTTCACGGTGCGTTCACCTGCGCGCCGGAGGGCGTGCCTAGGGTCACCCTCATGAGGGTTGCACTCATCACCGAAAGTTTTCTGCCCACGGTCAGCGGAGTCACCACGAGCGTGTGCAAGGTGCTCGAGCATCTTTCCCGCACGGGCCACGACGCGATGGTCATCGCCCCGGCCGGCGCCCCGGCCGAGTACGCCGGGTTCCCCGTGCACGGTGTTCCCGCGGCACGCTACCGGCAGTTCCCGGTGGGAATGCCCAGCCCGCAGGTGCACCGCCTGCTGGCCGATTTCGCCCCGGACGTGCTGCACGCTGCGTCGCCGTTCCTGCTCGGCGCACAGGGCATCGCGGCCGCGAACCGGCAGGACGTTCCCAGCGTCGCCGTTTTCCAGACGGATGTCGCCGGCTACGCCCGCCGCAACCGGCTCGGCCCGGCCGCGCAGTCCGTCTGGCGTTTCGTCAAGTGGGTGCACGAGGGAGCCGACCTCACCCTGGCTCCCTCCTCCGCGTCGATGGCGGACCTGCGCCGCATCGGCCTGCGGCGGCTGGCGCACTGGACCCGCGGCGTCGACCTGGTCGGCTACCACCCCAACCGGAGATCCGACCCGGAGGCGTCGGCGCTGCGGAGCCGGCTGGCCCCGAACGGGGAGGTCGTCGTGGGCTACGTCGGCCGCCTGGCACCGGAGAAGCAGGTGGAGAGGTTCCGGGCCCTGCACGGGCTGCCCGGCATCCGTCTCGCCCTCGTCGGCGACGGCCCGTCGCGGCCGGCGCTCGAGCGGGAGCTCGCCGGGATGCCGGTGACCTGGCTCGGCCGCCTGGACGGGGCGGATCTCGCCCGGGCTTACGCGAGCTTCGACCTGTTCCTGCACGCGGGCACCGAGGAGACCTTCGGCCAGACCCTGCAGGAGGCGCACGCCGCCGGGCTGCCGGTCGTCGCACCGCGGGCCGGCGGCCCGATCGACCTGGTCAGCCACGGTGAAAACGGTTTCCTATTCATTCCGGACGACGAGAGAGACCTGCGCCGCTGCGTCGCCCGGCTGGTCCTGGACCCTGCGCTGCGGCGGCGGATGGGCGAGGCGGGACGACGGAGCGTGCTCGGTCGATCCTGGGAAAACGTGTGCGGCGCGCTGCTGGCGCATTACGAGCAGGTCGTCGACGAACGAGCCGCCGTTCGCGCCATGGTTGCGGTTCCGCTGTCAATGCAGCGCTAGCCGGACATTCGCGTTTTATCTCGGCACAGAGACACTTATAATTGTTCTGTGCGCGCACGGCGCATTGTCGGCCAGCTTCGTCGAGGCCGCCACACAGCCAGGGAGGGTTGGTCATGCCAGAGCAGGCAGCGACACTGACATCCCAGCAGAAGACGACATCACGTCGCCCCGCCGGAACCCTGTATCGGGGCCGTGAGGGCATGTGGTCGTGGGTCCTCCACCGCATTACGGGTGTTGCGATCTTCTTCTTCTTGCTGGTTCACATCTTGGACACCGCGCTGGTGCGCGTCAGCCCGGAGGCCTACAACGCGGTCATCAGCAGCTATCAGACGCCGATCATGGGCCTCGGCGAAACCGCGCTCGTCGGGGCCATCGTGTTCCACGCCTTCAACGGGATTCGGATCATCCTGATCGACTTCTGGAACGCCAAGTACCAGAAGGCCATGTTCTACGTCGTGGTCGCCCTGTGGGTGGTAACGATGCTCGCCTTCGTGCCGCGCCACCTGATCAACGTGTTCAGCCACTAGAACGGGGAGAGCCATGACATCCACAATCGAAGCTCCCCGCAGCCCCTACTCCCGCGCGCCGCGCTCCCGCGGCGTGAACTGGGAGAAGTGGGGCTGGATCTACATGCGCGTCTCCGGCGTCGTGCTGGTCGTGCTCATCTTCGGACACCTCTTCGTCAACCTGATGGTCGGCGAGGGCGTCAGCGCCCTCAACTTTGCTTTCGTCGCCGGCAAGCTGACCACCCCGTTCTGGATGGTCTGGGACGTTCTCATGCTCTGGCTCGCCCTGATCCACGGCGGCAATGGCATGCGCACGCTGGTCAACGACTACGCCACGCAGCGTCTGACCCGCGGCATCCTGAAGTCCGCCATCCTGGCGGCCGTCGTGATCCTGATCGTGCTCGGCACGCTCGTGGTCTTCACGTTCGACCCTTGCCCGGCCGGTTCGCCCGCCGATCTTCTTCCCTCGTTTTGCTCGGCCATTTAGGAGCTGCTAAAACCCATATGACTACGGATGCTTCAACCGCGCCCTCAGAGTCCACCGTCATCGACGGTGTGCACTACCACCAGTTCGACATCGTCATCGTGGGAGCCGGGGGTGCCGGTATGCGTGCCGCCATCGAAGCCGGCTCCGGCGCCAGCACGGCCGTGATCTCCAAGCTGTACCCGACGCGTTCGCACACGGGTGCGGCGCAGGGCGGGATGGCCGCGGCCCTCGCCAACGTCGAAGAAGACAACTGGGAATGGCACACCTTCGACACGGTCAAGGGTGGCGACTACCTGGTGGACCAGGACGCGGCCGAGATCCTCGCCAAGGAAGCCATCGACGCGGTCATCGACCTCGAGAACATGGGCCTGCCCTTCAACCGAACGCCGGAGGGCAAGATCGACCAGCGCCGGTTCGGCGGCCACACCAGCGACCACGGCAAGGCACCGGTACGGCGGGCCTGCTACGCCGCCGACCGCACCGGCCACATGATCCTGCAGACGCTCTACCAGAACTGCGTCAAACGCGGCATCAACTTCTTCAACGAGTACTACGTGCTCGACCTGGTCATGACACCGGTCGACGGGGTCGACCAGCCCTCGGCCGTCGTCGCCTACGACCTGTCCACCGGCGAACTGCACGTCTTCCAGGCGAAGGCGTTCATCTTCGCCACCGGCGGGTTCGGCAAGATCTACAAGACCACCTCCAACGCGCACACCCTCACGGGCGACGGCGTGGGCATCGTGTGGCGCAAGGGCCTGCCGCTCGAGGACATGGAGTTCTTCCAGTTCCACCCGACCGGACTGGCGGGCCTCGGCATCCTGCTCACCGAGGGCGCGCGCGGAGAGGGCGCCATCCTCCGCAACGCGGCCGGCGAACGGTTCATGGAGCGCTACGCGCCCACCATCAAGGACCTCGCCCCGCGGGACATCATCGCCCGTTGCATGGTCAAGGAGGTCGCGGAAGGCCGCGGTGCCGGTCCCAACAAGGACTACCTGTACCTCGACTGCACCCACCTCGGTGCCGAGGTGCTCGAGACCAAGCTGCCCGACATCACCGAGTTCGCCCGCACCTACCTGGGCGTCGACCCGGTCACCGAACCGGTGCCGGTCATGCCCACCGCGCACTACGCGATGGGCGGCATCCCCACCAACGTGAACGCGGAGGTGCTGCGCAACAACACGACCGTCGTGCCCGGCCTCTACGCGGCCGGCGAATGCGCCTGCGTGTCCGTGCACGGCTCCAACCGCCTCGGCACCAACTCGTTGCTCGACATCAACGTCTTCGGCAAGCGCGCCGGCAACAACGCCGTCGCCTATGTCACGACGGCCGAGTTCACGCCGCTGCCGACCGACCCGGCCCGGGGTGTGCGGGAGCTGCTGGAAGGAATCCGCACCTCGACCGGAACCGAGCGCATCGCCGTGCTCCGCAAGGAGCTGCAGGAGACGATGGACGCCAAGGCGCAGGTGTTCCGCACCGACGAATCGCTCTCCGACGTCACCAACGTGATCCACGGCCTGCGCGAGCGGTACAAGAACATCGGCGTGCAGGATAAGGGCCGCCGGTTCAACACCGACCTTCTCGAGGCCGTCGAACTCGGCTTCCTGCTCGACCTGGCCGAGGTCGTCGTGTACTCCGCACGCAACCGCAAGGAGAGCCGCGGCGGGCACATGCGCGACGACTTCCCCCTGCGCGACGACGCAAACTACCTTGTGCACACCATGGCCTACCTGACCGGAGACCCGCTCTCCGCCGACGCCGCCGACCACATTGCGCTCGACTGGAAGCCGGTCACCATCACGCGCTACCAGCCGATGGAAAGGAAGTACTGAGTTGAGTACCGCAACCGCAACCGCAACCGCAACCGCTACCGCACCGACAACTGCGAGTGCCCCGGTCGTGCCGGAGGAAATCCAGTCCTTCACCGTGACCCTGATCATCCGCCGGTACAACCCGGAGGTCGACGACGAACCGCACTGGGACGACTTCGACGTACAGATGTACCCGACGGACCGCGTGCTCGACGCTCTGCACAAGATCAAGTGGGAGCAGGACGGCTCACTAAGCTTCCGCCGCTCCTGTGCGCATGGCATCTGCGGCTCGGACGCCATGCGCATCAACGGCCGCAACCGCCTGGCCTGCAAGACCCTGATCAAGGACCTCGACATCACCAAGCCGGTATACGTGGAGGCGATCAAGGGCCTGCCGCTGGAGAAGGACCTGATCGTGGACATGGAGCCGTTCTTCGAATCGTTCCGTGCCGTGCAGCCGTTCCTGGTGGCGAACAACGCCCCCACCGATGGCAAGGAGCGCATCCAGACCGTCGCCCAGCGCGAACGCTTCGATGACACGACGAAGTGCATCCTCTGCGCCGCGTGCACGTCGAGCTGCCCGGTGTTCTGGACCGACGGACAGTACTTCGGTCCGGCCGCGATCGTCAACGCGCACCGCTTCATCTTCGACTCGCGCGACGACAACGCCGCCGTGCGCCTCGATATCCTGAACGACAAGGAAGGCGTGTGGCGCTGCCGCACGACCTTCAACTGCACCGAGGCGTGCCCCCGCGGGATCCAGGTCACGCAGGCCATCTCCGAGGTCAAGCAGGCCATGCTGCGCGGCATGGTGTAGCCGGTCCGAACCCTGGGGCCGGTCTTGTCACGACGTTTCGTCGTGGCGAGACCGGCCTTTCGCTTTCTCCGCTGCCCGGCTGCCGCTTAGGCTGAGCGGGTGAACACTCCCACGGCGATCGACCGGATCAAGACCCTCATCGCGCGGGTCATGCGCTCGCGCCCGGTGCGGGTCTTCACCCGGTTCGGTGAAAGCGGCGGCGGCATCCTGGCCGGCGGCATGTCCTACCAGGCCATCTTCGCGACGTTCGCGGCCCTCTGGCTGACCTTCTCCATCGCGGGACTGTGGATCACGTCCAATCCCGACCTCGAGCTGACGCTCTACTCCTTCATCAACCAGTCCGTGCCCGGGCTGATCGGCGAGGAAGGCGTGATTGACCCAAGCGTCCTCGCCGACGCCAGGGTCCTCGGCTGGTCCGGCGTCATCGCACTGGTCGGTCTGCTCGCGACCGTGCTCGGCTGGCTCTCGACAACGGCGCAGGCGGTGCGCACAATCTTCCGGATGCCGCCCGACAAGACCTTCATCCTCCTCGTCAAGCTGCGGGAGCTGGGCCTCGGAGTGCTGTTCGCGGTCGTGCTCGTGGTGTCGGCGTTGATCTCGATCGCGAGCACCGAGGCGCTCGGGGCCCTGTTCGGGCTTTTCGGGGTGTCCCGGGATTCGTTCTGGTTCAACGGCGCCGCCCGAGCGGTCGGCCTGCTCCTCGTGCTCCTGATCGACACGATCACCCTCGCCGCACTGTTCCGGGTGCTGTCGCGGGTGCGGATCCCCGTCCGCCAGCTCATCACCGGCTCCATTCTAGGCGCGGTGGGCCTCGGTGTCCTCAAGGTCCTCGGCAGCACGCTGCTCGCCGGCGCCGGCCGCAACCCGCTGCTCGCCGCATTCGCGGTGATCATCGGACTCCTGATCTGGTTCAACCTGACCAGCACCCTGACACTGCTCGCCGCATCCTGGATCGCCGTCGGCATGGACGACGCCGGGTTCTCACCGCGACGGATCAGCGCGGACGAGGTTGCCTCCGAGAAGCGCCGGCAGGAGGAGGAGGCGTTCCGCGTGGTGGTGCAGGCCGAGCTTCGGGAGGCCCGCCTCGCGCACGACACCGCGGCCTGGCCCCAGCGGCTGCTCACCGCGCGTCGCCTGCGCGCCGCCGAGAAGCGAGCCGCTGAGCTGACGAACGACGGCCCCAAGGCCTGAGCCAAAGTAGAATTGGGGAATGCCTTCCGCCTCGACTGCCGCTTCCACCCCGGCCGCGTCCGACCCTGCTTCCTCCGCCGCCTCCGCCGACTCCGCTGTGTCCGCGGCTTTCGCCGGCGAGCGCCTGCGGATCGCGAGCGTGAACGTGAACGGCGTGCGCGCCGCCTTCCGCAAGGGAATGGGCGACTGGCTGTCCGAACGCGACGTGGACATCCTCGCCCTTCAGGAGGTGCGTGCCTCGACCGAGGACCTCGAGGGTCTGCTCGGGCCGGGGTGGAGCATCCTGCACGACGCCGCCACCGCGAAGGGCCGGGCCGGGGTGGCCCTGGCCAGCCGATCGACCGCGGCCATCCACCGGGTCGAGCTCGGTGCCGCCGAATTCGACAGCGCCGGCCGCTGGCTCGAAGCCGACTACGAGGTCAACGGCAAATTGATCACCGTCGTGAGCACCTATGTGCACTCCGGCGAGGTGGGTACCCCGAAGCAGGTCGAGAAGTACAGGTTCCTCGACGCCATGCTCGAACGACTGCCCGAGCTCGCCGCGCACAGCGACCGGGCCGTCGTGCTCGGTGACCTGAACGTCGGGCACCGCACGCTCGACATCAAGAATTGGCGCGGAAACGTGAAGCGCGCCGGGTTCCTGCCCGAGGAGCGCGCCTACTTCGACCGCATCGTCGGCGCCGAAGACGCCCCGGACTACAACGCCGGGGCCGGACTCGGCTGGATCGACGTGGGGCGCCGGTGGTCCGGCGAAGTGGACGGGCCGTTCACCTGGTGGTCGTGGCGCGGCCAGGCGTTCGACAACGACACCGGCTGGAGGATCGACTACCAGCTGGCCACATCGGCGCTCGCGGCATCCGTCACCGGCTACGTCGTCGACCGCGCGGCCGCCTACGACCAGCGCTGGTCCGACCACACCCCCGTGGTCGTCGACTACACCATCTGACTTCCCCTTCAACTCGCGCCTTCGGCCCGGCCGGCGGCCACACGCTACGAAAAGATCTGATCCCATGACCAAGCCCCGCCTCTACTCGGGCATGCAGCCGAGCGCCGATTCCCTGCAGATCGGCAATTACATCGGCGCCCTCCTGAACTGGAAGGCGCTGCAGCAGACCCACGACGCGTACTTCTCCATCGTCGACCTGCACGCCCTGACCGTGGCGCAGGACCCGGTGAAGCTGCGGGAGAACACCCGCCGCACCGCCGCCCAATACATCGCGAGCGGCATCGACCCGTCGGCGTCGACACTGTACGTGCAGTCGCATGTCGCCGCGCACGCCCAGCTGGCCTGGGTGCTGAACACGATCACCGGTTTCGGCGAGGCCAGCCGGATGACCCAGTTCAAGGACAAATCCGCCCGGCAGGGATCGGACGCGACCACCGTGGGACTGTTCGCCTACCCAATGCTGATGGCCGCGGACATTCTGCTGTACGACACCGAGATCGTGCCGGTCGGCGAGGACCAGCGTCAGCACGTCGAACTGACCCGCGACCTCGCGGCGCGCTTCAACGCCCGGTTCGGGCAGACATTCACAGTGCCGGAGGTCGCCATCGTCACGGAGACCGCCAAGATCTACGACCTGCAGAACCCGACGTCGAAGATGTCGAAGTCGGCCGAGTCGCACGCGGGCGTGATCTGGCTGCTCGACGAGCCGGCAGTGACGAATAAGAAGATCATGCGCGCGGTCACAGATGCCGAGGGCGGCGTGGTCTTCGACCGCGAGAACAAGCCGGGCGTGGCCAACCTGCTGACGATCTACTCGGTGCTCGCGGAACGCTCGGTGGGTTCGATCGAGGACGAGTACGCCGGCCGCGGCTACGGCGACCTGAAGAAGGGTCTCGCCGAGGTGGTCACGGGCACGTTCGGGCCGATCCGGGCGCGCGTTCTCGAGCTGCTCGACGACCCGGCCGAACTCGACCGACTCCTCGCCCTCAACGCGGACCGGGCGGCGACGGTGGCCAACGAGACGCTGGCGCGCGCCTACGACCGCGTCGGCCTGCTACCGCGGCGCTAGGGCGGTGGTGGCGATTGTGGTGAGCTCGCTACTGATGGGGCGGGGCCGGCCCCTCGTCGTCATGTTCGTCATGGTCGTCGACGTCGTCGTTGACGTCGTCGTTGACGTCGTCGTTGACGTCGTCGTCGGGTAGCGGATGTCCGCGCCCGCGCCCGCGGTCGTTCTGTTCGACCTCGATGACACCCTGTTCGCCCATCGCGGTGCCGCGGCCGACGGCATCCGCGCCTACCTCGGCTCTCTGGGCGGCACCTTCACCGACGCCGACCCCGGCGCGGCGCTGGCGCTCTGGGACGACCTGGAAGAGCGGCATTACCACGCCTACCTCGCCGGCAGTCTGGACTTCGCCGGGCAGCGCCGGGAGCGGGCCCGCGACTTCGCGGCGGCGCACGGCGTGACCCTGACCGGGCCGGCTGCGACGAGCTGGTTCGACGCGTATTTTCTACACTATCGGGCGAGCTGGCGCCTCCACACCGATGCGCTCCCCTGCCTCGACGCGCTGGCCGTCGCCTTTCCGGGCGTGCGGATCGGGCTGATCACCAACGGTGAGTCGACGCCTCAGGGGCACAAACTGGCGGACACCGGGCTCGACGTGCGGTTGGAGCACGTAATCGCATCCGGCAGCCTGGGCTTCGCCAAGCCGGATCCTCGCATCTTCCGGCATGCCTGCATGGTGTTCGGGTCGGAGTCGGAGCAGACCGTCTACGTGGGCGACCGGCTGCGAACGGACGCGATCGGAGCCGCCGCGGCGGGGCTGACCGGAGTCTGGCTGGACCGGACCGCGGCCGGGGCTGGGGGTGGTGCTGGAGGTAGTGGTGCCGGGGCCGGGGCGGATGCGGCCGAGGCCGCCCGGCTGGGCATCATCCGGATCACCAGCCTCGCCGCGCTGCCCGGGGCCCTCGCGGCCCGCAGCCTCGCCCCACTGACCGCCGGCCCCCGCTGACGGCTGGCCTCCGCCCCGCTGACGGCTGCCCCCCCTGACGGTGCCGCCCCCTGACGGTGCCGCTGGGGTCCCCCTGGCCTGCCCCGGTGTGGCCAACTCAGGACATCCGTCGCATTCGTTTCTATTTGACCAGGAAACACGCGGGTCTGATACTGCGATTCGGCAGATTTCCTGAGTTAGCCACACGAGGGTGGGTCTCGACCGCAAGGAGGTCGGGTCCGCGGGCGGGCCGCCCCGCTGCGCGCGCCGCCCGGCCACGCTGACGGCAACGCCGGGCTCGAAGCAGGCACGGCTCCTGCCTGCGTGGCCAACTCAGGACATCCGTAATATGCGTTCCTCTTCGCCCCGGAAACACGCGGGTCTGATACTGCGATTCGGCAGATCTCCTGAGTTAGCCACATGGGGGTGGGTCTCAACCGCATGACCGGCAGGTTGGGCGTCCGCCGAGCCGGACCCGGCAGCCCCGCGGGAGCGGATGTCGGCTTGCCGCGAACCGACTAGACGATGGAGGTGCGGGAGCGGATGTCGGCTTGCCGGGAACCGACTAGACGATGAAGGTGCGGTAGTGACTGGTCGACGCCAGAAGGCCGGTGATCGCGGCGATGACGCGCTCCGGGTGGTGGATGATGTCCCGGTAGAGAACCCGCAGAGTCAGGTACCCCCGCATGGCGAGGTCGCAGTCGCGGGTGCGGTCGCGCGCGTGCGCCTCCCAGCCGTCGTGGAACTGCCGACTGTCGGCCTCGACCGCTATGCGCCCCTCGACGATCATATCGACGCGACCGACGCCCCCGATCTCGACCTGGATCTCGACGTCGAAGCCGGCTCCCGTGATCACGAGGCGGAGCACGGTCTCCTGGCCCGATTCGCTGCGACAGTCGATGAGCGGGCGCAGGGACTGCAACTCCGCGGGCAGGGCTGCGAAGATCTGGGCCACGGTCTGCTCCGCGAGCAGTCTCTTGTACAAGGCATTATCGAGTGACGCGATCGCGAATCTCGGTTCCTGGCACCGGAAAACCTGGACCAGCGCATCGGCCAGCCCGATACGGAACTCGGTGCCGCCGCAGGGGTCGAGCAGCTGACCCCAGTGGAGTTCCACACCGTCTCGGTTGTGAGCGTTGAGCTGCTGAAATCGATCGTGCGGCGCCCGCAACCGGGAAGCGGTGGGGTCGACATGGATGTGCGCGAAGGTGCTGTCCAGGGCGAAGATCCCGGTATTCGCAACCGCGGAGACGCAGGCGAGTCGCCCACCCAGCCGCACCGCTTCGAGGATGTGCGAATCCGTATCGGGAAGCGCATAGTGCCCTCGACGCGCCCTCACCAGATATCCACTCTCCACGGCCGCCCTCAGCACCCGCCAATTGGCGCCGGCGGCGTTCAGCGCCCCGGTTTCGGCGATCTGCACATTGTGGACGCGGAAGTACTCTGCCCAAGTCATGTCGACAGTGTGGACAGCGCGGGCCCCGTCTGCCGCGTCGGCTGCCCACCTGTGGCCTGCTCCGGTCAGCCTGTGCTGTGGAGGATCCGAGGTGTCGCCGCCGACCCGTGGCTAATTCAGGAGAAACGGCTGTGAAGCGAGGGACAAACTACACCAGTCCGGCATCCGTTGGCGCCGCCGGGGTAGATCTCCTGAGTTAGCCACACACCACCCACGGGAGCTGCCCTCCGGGAAGCGCCACGAAGGAACTGTCCGACGGGGCACGGATGCCGGCCGGCGCAAGGGGAAGACGGGGACGGGCACGGGCACGGGGAACTGGCCACGGGGAACGGGGCACGGGGAACGGATGCCGAAACCCGGCGGCCAGGGGCGGCCGCCGGGTCTCGGTGGGGTGCGTCGTACGCGCGCAGGGACGCGGGGGGAAAAAGGGGGCGCGGGCTAGATCACGTCGGCGTCGACCCAGTCCAGGGACTTGGTGACGGCCTTCTTCCAGTTGCGCAGCAGACGGTCGCGCTCGGCGATGTCCAGGCTCGGCTCCCAGCGGGCGTCCTCCTGCCAGTTGGACCGCAGCTCACCGAGGTTGTTCCAGAAACCGACCGCCAGGCCGGCCGCGTAGGCGGCACCCAGGGCGGTCGTCTCCGCCACCACCGGGCGCACGACAGACACGCCGAGGATGTCGGCCTGGAACTGCATCAGCAGGTCGTTGGCCGAGGCCCCGCCGTCGACCTTGAGCTCGGTCAACGGAACACCAGCGTCGGCGTTGACCGCGTCCAGCACCTCGCGGGTCTGGTACGCGATCGCCTCGAGGGCGGCGCGGGCGATGTGGCCCTTGTTCACGTAGCTGGTGAGGCCGACCAGGGCACCACGGGCATCCGCACGCCAGTACGGCGCGAACAGGCCGGAGAAGGCGGGCACGAAGTAGGCGCCGCCGTTGTCCTCGACCGACAGGGCGAGTGCCTCGATCTCCTCCGCAGAGTTAATGATGCCCAGGTTGTCCCGCAGCCACTGCACGAGCGAGCCGGTGACCGCGATCGAGCCCTCCAGGGCGTAGTGCGGTTCGGCGTCGCCGAGCTTGTAGCCGACCGTGGTGAGCAGACCGTTCTTGGAGTGGATGATTTCGGTGCCCGTATTGAAGATCAGGAAGTTACCGGTGCCATAAGTGTTCTTCGCCTCACCCTGGTCGAAGGCAGCCTGCCCGAACGTCGCGGCCTGCTGGTCACCCAGGATGCTCGCAATCGGGGTTTCGCGCAGCAGGCTGTGGCCGCTGGCGATGCCGTAGACCTCGGAGGAGGAACGGATCTCGGGCAGCATCGACTTGGGCACGTCGAACGCCGCGAGGATCTCGTCGTCCCACTGCAGGGTTTTCAGGTCCATGAACATGGTGCGGCTGGCGTTGGTGACGTCGGTTGCGTGCACACCGTCCTCGAGGCCGCCGGTCAGGTTCCAGAGAATCCAGGTGTCGGTCGTGCCGAACATGAGGTCGCCGGCCTCAGCCTTCTCTCGCGCCCCTTCGACGTTCTCGAGGATCCAGACGATTTTGGTGCCGGAGAAGTAAGTCGCCAGCGGCAGGCCGACCTGGGCCTTGAAACGATCGACACCGCCGTCGGCGGCGAGTCGGTCGACGATGGGCTGGGTGCGGGTGTCTTGCCAGACAATGGCGTTGTAGACGGGGATACCGGTGTGACGGTCCCAGACGACGGCGGTCTCGCGCTGGTTCGTGATGCCCACGGCCGCGATGTCGTGGCGGGTCAGGTTGGCCTTGGCCAGAGCCTGACCGATGACCTCACGGGTGTTGCTCCAGATCTCCAACGGGTCGTGTTCGACCCAGCCTGCCCGGGGAAAGATCTGTTCGTGTTCGAGCTGACCGGTCGAAATGATCGACCCGGCCTTGTCGAAAATGATCGCACGGGAACTGGTGGTTCCCTGGTCGATTGCGATGACGTACTGTGCCATTTTTAACTCCTTTGTCAATGCTGGGTACACGGGTATTCAGGAATGGAAAAAGAAGAAGCGAGCGGCGCCTACGCGAGGATCGGCAGGAGGAACGCGGAGGTCCAGCCGGCCAGCAGGCCACCGATGACGGGACCGACGACGGGCACCCACGAGTAGGCCCAGTCGGAGGAACGCTTGCCCTTGATCGGCAACAGGAAATGCGCGATGCGCGGGCCGAGGTCACGGGCGGGGTTGATCGCGTAGCCGGTCGGTCCACCCAGCGAGGTGCCAATCACGATCACGAGCAGGGCAACCGGAAGGGCGCCAAGGGCGGCCAGGCCGCCGCTCTCGCCCTGGCGCCCGCCGCCGAACGCGATGACGACGAAGACGAGCACGAAGGTGCCGATGATCTCGGTAATGAGGTTCCAGCCGTAGGAACGGATGGCCGGACCGGTCGCGAACACGCCGAGCTTGTTGGCCGGCTCCGGTTCCTGGTCGAAGTGCTGCTTGTAGGCGAGCCAGACGACGGTGGCACCCAGGATGGCACCAATCAACTGAGCCCCGATGTACGCCGCCACGGACACAGCGTTGACCGGAACCCCCGAGCCGAACTCGGTGGCCCCGGACGACACGAGTCCCAAGGTGACGGCGGGGTTCAAGTGAGCGCCCGAGTTATAGGAGACGATCACGCCGGCGTACACCGCGAGGCCCCAGCCGATGGTGACCATCAGGAATCCGCCGCCGAAGCCCTTGTTCTTGGTCAGGGCGACGTTGGCGACCACCCCGCAGCCCAGCAGGATCAGGAGAGCGGTTCCCACCACTTCCGAGAGGAATACGATACCGAGATTGTCCACGTTGACATCCTTTTAGATTATTGAAATGAAGAAAGCGAAGGAAACGGATAGTAGAAAACCTAGCGACTCGAGACCGCCGGTGGTCCTGACCTTTCTGCACGTTTGTGCAGATCAGCCTTCAAGTCTGCGGGTACGGAGCCGGGCCGGAGGGCAGGCTGCGGGCAGGCGACCGCAGCGCCCGCCCGCCCGCAGGGCAGTCCCGAGCAGTCCCTAGACGGCCGGCACGGCCGGCGTTTCCGCCGGGGCCAGGTGCACGCCGTACATGTCGCGCAGTGTATTCACCGCGGTGTCGACCTCATGCGCGCTCCGGGCGGCGTCCCAGCCGAGGACTGGTGCGAGCACGCCGGCCAGCTCGGTGAGCAGCGGCAGAGTCACTTCGCCGCGGAAAGCGATGCTGGTGCGGCGCAGCAGCAGGTCCATCAGGTGCATGACCGATTCCGCCCGGGCGATGAGCTCGATTTCGCGCCGGGTGTAGCCGGGGTGCTGCATGAGCGGCGCGTCCGGTTCGGCGGTGAGCCAGGTGATCACCTCGGTGGCGCGCGTGCCGTACCGGGTCAGCAGCACATCGGCACGCTCGGCGCCGACCTTGTCGCCGTTGGCGGCAACCCAGACCCCGCGTGCGGCATCCGTCGCCGGGAAGTCTCGACCGCCACCGATGGGCAGGCCGACCGTCGAGACGGTGCGCGGCAGGCCGAGCAGGGTCAGGATGTCGCCGCTCAGGTGTTCGGCCAGGGCGCGGAAGGTCGTCCACTTGCCGCCGACCAGGCTCAGCAGGGTGCCGGGCCGGGCGCCGAGCGGGCGCGATTCGATGCGGTAGTCGCGCGAGACGAAACCGGGCGCCTCGTCGTCGTGGCGGGGCAGCGGGCGCACGCCGGCGAACCGGAACACTATCTGCGACCGGTCGACGGCCACCTTTGGGAAAACGTGGTTGACGAGTTCGAAGAAGTAGTCAACCTCGACTTCGGTGCAGCGCGCCGGCTGAGTCATGTCGTGCTCGAGGTCGGTCGTGCCGACGAGAACGCGGCCCGCGAGCGGGAAGATCAGCACGATGCGGCCGTCTTTGTGCTCGAAAAAGATCTCGCGACCGCCGGTCGCGGCGAGCAGTTCGGGGTTGTCGAGCACGACGTGCGACCCCTTGGTGCCGCCCATATAGGTGCTGGCCTGGCCGAGGGCCGTGTTCGTGAGGTCGGTCCACGGTCCGGACGTGTTGACCACGATGTCGGCCTCGAAGCTGAATTCGGCGCCGGAGACCGTGTTGCGCAGGCGCACACCCGCAGCATCCATGCCGACGGCCTCGATGTAGTTGGCGCTCCGGGCGTGGGTGCCGGCGGCCAGGCCGTCGGCCAGCACGTCGAGGGCGAGGCGCTCCGGGTCGTGCATGGAGGCGTCGTAGTAGGTGGCCGTGTACTTGAGGCCCGGGTTGATCTGCGGCAGCACTTCGAGCGACGCCTTCTTGCCGAGGAATTCATGCCGGGGCACATTGCCGCCGTCGCGGGAGAAGGAATCGTAGAGCATCATGCCGATCTTGATCAGTAGAGCTCCGCGCTCCTGGGCCGCACCCTGTTTGTGGGTGAGGAACCGCATCGGCGCCGACATCACTCCGGAAAAGGTGGAGTAGATCGGGATGGTCGTCTTGAGCGGCTTGACGTAATGGGGGGCGATCTTGAGAAGGCTGTTGCGCTCCTCCACAGACTCCTTGACCAAGCGGAATTCGCCGTTCTCGAGGTAGCGCACACCGCCGTGGATCATGTGCGAGGAGGCCGAGGATGCGCCGGAAACGTAGTCGCCCTTGTCGACGATGGCGACGTCCACGCCCTGCAGGGCCAGATCGCGGAAGGTCGCGATGCCGTTGATGCCGGCTCCGATGATGAGAACTTGAGCGCGGGGGCGGTCCTGGATGGCGGCCTGGGCGGCGGCACCACTGGACTGTGACGGTGCGGAAGATGACTGATCGGGTGTGGACAGCACTGTTCGCTCACTTCTCTGTGGGTGGAGGGGAATTGCTTCTACCCTGCTAGGTTCGACACAAACGGTCAAGAGGTTTGAACATACGTGCAAGGAGTTAAAATGGCCCATCCAGACGATCCGTCCCTGTCGGACCGAACCAGTGACGCGCTCACGGCGGCCCACCTGTATTACATGCAGGACCTGACCATGGAGGCCATCGCGCGGGAACTGCACACCTCCCGCTCCTCGGTGTCCCGTCTGCTCAGCCAGGCCAGAACCAGCGGGTTGGTCGACATCCAGATCCGGTCCCCGCTCGACGCGACGAGCCGGGTGGAGAAGCTCATCCTGAACCGCTTCCAGGTCACCGCGCACGTCGTGCCGGTGCCCGACCACGCCAGCGACGTCGATCGGTTGGAGCGCGTGGCCCTCTCGGTTGCACGGATTCTCGGCGAGTTCTTCGACTCGAACATGATTATGGGCATCGCCTGGGGCTCCACGATGAATGCGGTCAGCCGCCACGTGACCCCTAAACGCACTCACAACGCACAGATCGTGCAGCTGAACGGCGCCGGCAACACACGCAGCACCGGCCTCGACTACGCCAACGAGATCCTGCAGCGGTTCAGCAACGCGTTCGGCGCCCGCCTGGAACAGTTCCCGGTTCCCACCTTCTTCGACGACCCGGCCACACGCACGGCGTACTGGCGGGAGCGCGGCTTGCGCCGGCTGTTGGAAATGCAGAGGAACATGGACGTCGCGCTCTTCAGCGTGGGTTCGCCCTTCTCCAACGTCCCCAGCCACGTCTACGTCGGAGGCTACCTGGACGACGACGAGCTCACCGCTCTTAGCGACGCCGGGGTCGTCGGCGACGTCGCGACAGTCTTCTACCGCGCGGACGGCTCGACCGATGGCATCCCGCTCAATGATCGCGGCACCGGCCCGGAACTGTCGGTGCTGCGCCGCACCCCCCGGCGCATCTGCGTCGTCTCGGGCCAGTCCAAGGTGGACAGTCTCCGCGGCGCGCTGGCCGCGAACCTGATCACCGACCTGTTCATCGACGAGAGCAGCGCCCGGGCACTGTGCGAGTGAGCAGACGGAGGCCCGCCGGCGGCCACTGAAGGTTCGTGGCGACCGGCGGGCCGACGGATCAATGCTTCTGCACGTACTTGACGGGAGCGGGCAGGCCGCGCGCCGCGCGCACGGACCGCGAGAGCCCCTCGATCGACTTGAGGGCGTCGAGAACGTCGTCTGCAGTGACCACGAACGGCATGTTGTGAATCGTCTCACCCGGCAGGGTTGACGCCGTGGCGATGGCCCTCAGCTCCTTCTCGTCGTCCAGGCTGAGACCGATCTCGGTCAGCGTGGTGGGCAATCCGACGAGAGTGGTGAACTCGATGAAGTCTTCCACCTCGGTCCGTGGCGCGCCCTCGAGGACCAGCTGGGTCAGCGAGCCGATGTTCACCTTCTGACCGTGGGTGAGACCGTGGGTCTGCGGGGCCGCGGTCAGGCCGTTGTGGATGGCGTGGGCGGCGGCCAGACCGCCCGACTCGAAACCGAGTCCGGACAGAAGCGTGTTCGCCTCCACCAGCTTCTCGAGAGCAGGTGTGACCAGGTTGTCACGCACGGCATCGAGGGCCGGAAGGGCGTTCTCCCAGATGACGTCCCACGACAACTTGGCCAGCGCGGTGCCGGTCTGGGTCGGCAGCCCCCCGGCCATCGTGGTCGCATGGGCAGCCGCCGTGGCCCGGGCTTCGAGCCAGGTCGCCAGCGCGTCGCCGACTCCGGCGATGAGGAACTCGACCGGCGCGTTGGCCACGATCTGGGTGTCGATCAGCACGAGGTCGGGGTTGCGCGGGAAGAAACGGTATTCGACAAACTCGCCCTCCTCCGTGTAGATCACCGAGAGCGCGGAGGTGGGAGCGTCGGTCGACGCCACGGTGGGCACGCTGACCCAACGAATTCCAGCCAGGAAGCCGGCGGCCTTAGCCGAGTCGATCGTGCTTCCGCCGCCCAAGCCGATGATCACGTCGGCCGTGGTTACGCGGATCTTCTCGACCAGCGCGTCGACCGCGGACGCAGTCGCAAAGCGGTCGAATTCGACCCGTTCGACGCGGAGGCCGGCAGCAGCGAAGCTCGCCGAGACCTGCTGCCCTGCGAAACCCCACACGACGTCATCAGCGACGATCAGGGGGGCGGAGCCGATCTGGGATACGAATTCGCCGAGGCGATCGATCGCTCCCTTGCCTTGGACGTAACGTCCGGGGCTCATGACTGTGCGGATTGAAGTGGTCATCGTGGAACTTCTTCCTGGTCGAACTGCGTCTACATCTTTGTGGGACGGTGGCGGTGAACCGGTCTTCCGGGGCACAGATTTCACATTACGCCCGCCGATTCGACCGACATCGGCTGCCCTGCAGCGGGCGACCGTGCGAGCGCACCCTCCGAGCGGTTTCCGGCACATCCGCCCAGTCTGATGTCACGGCTCAGAGATCGGATCTGACGCACAAACACGCGCTCTTGGCCAATTTTTTGAATGCTATTCAGGATTTACAGGAAATACGTCGCTGTTTCTGAAAGCCAGCGTTGCACATTTGTGCAGATCGGACGCCCGGGAGGGGCCGACACCGGCAGCTACGCCCGTGTCGGCTCCAGCAGGAGCGCGGCGGCGGATCGCGCCGCGCCGGCGCTGCCGGCGGCGACCGCGGCGAGTGCGGCATCCCGGCACTGGTCCGCCGTCACGCCGCGTAGGAACTCGGCCACGCCGCCCAGGGCTCGCGGGGACATCGACAGGCTGGTCGCCCCGAGCCCCACCAGGATGGCGGCAAGCATCGGATCTGCCGCGGCCTCACCGCAGACCCCGACCGGCTTGCCGGCCGCCAGACCGGCCTGGCAGGCCTCCCGGATCATCCGCAAGACCGCCGGCTGCCAGGGGTCGTTGAGCAGGGCGAGCTCCCCCATCAGCCGATCGGCCGCCATGGTGTACTGGGCGAGGTCGTTGGTCCCCAGACTCGCGAAGTCCACCCGTTCGAGGATGGGGCCAGCCGTGATAGCGGCGGCGGGAGTCTCGATCATCACGCCCACGTTGTGCAGGCCGTGCGCGGCACAGCGGGCCGCGAAGTCCACGGACTCGTCGACGGTCGCGATCATCGGCGCCATGACGCCGACGTCGGCGTCTTCCGCGGCGGCCGCCGCTGCGATGGCCTGCAGCTGGGTGTCCAGCAGTTCCGGCCGCTGCCACGCTGTGCGATACCCCCGGATGCCCAGGGCAGGGTTGACTTCGTCGGCCGCCGTGACGAAGGCCAGCGGCTTGTCGGCTCCCGCATCCAGCGTTCGGATAGTGACCTTCTTCCCGGGGAATCCGGCGAACACCTGCCGGTACGCGGCGACCTGTTCGTCGAGTCCCGGAGCCTCGGCGTGGTCGAGGAAGCAGAATTCGGTGCGGAAGAGGCCGACACCCTCGGCGTTCGCCTCGATCGCGGCGGCAACGCTGTCAGGCGAAGCCACGTTCGCGAGGAGCTGCACGCGGTGCCCGTCCCTGGTCCTTCCCGTACCGTCGAAGGTGATCACCCGGCGGATCTGTTCCTCGGCTCGCAACACTTGGTCGTCGGTGGGGTCCACGACGATCTCACCGGTCGTGCCGTCAACGATCACCATGCTTCCCTCGGGCAGGTCCATCGCATCGCGGGCCGCCACCACGGCAGGCAAGCCAAGCGCCCGCGCGAGAATGGCCGTATGGGAGGTGGGCCCGCCCTCGACGGTGACGATCGCCCGACACACCATGGGGTCGATCAGCGCCGTGTCGGCGGGGGCCAGGTCCCGGGCCACGAGCACATACGGCTCCACACGATCCGGCAGGCCCGGTGCCGGTCGGCCGAGCAACTCGGACACGATGCGGTTGCGCACGTCGTGCAGGTCCGAGACACGTTCGGCGAGGAGCCCACCCTGCTCCTTAAAAACCGCTGTGACCTCGCTCACAGCCGCCCAGACGGCACGCTCCGGAGTGTGGCCCTGCCCGGTCACTCGGGAAACGGCAGCATCGATCAGCCCGGGATCCGCCGCCATCAGCGCCGTTGCCTCCAGGATCCCACGCGCCGCTCCCGACACCCGGGCCGCCTTGTCCCGCAGGGCCAGGGCTACGGATGCCGCGGCGGCCACGATCCTCTCCGCGGCCGCCGCCCGCTCGCGCAGGGGGAGTGCGACTGCCGGCCCCGGCTCGTTCACCGGTTCCTGCATCCGCACGATCGGACCGACGGCGAAGCCGGGGCTCACGCCCAGAGGCCCGCTCGACGGCGCCCCGCCCTGCGGCCGGGCCTGCGGCCGGGACGCGGAACGCGCCGGCCTGGGCGCGGGAGCGTGGGCGGCCGCGAGCTCGCCGAAGCCCTTCCCGACCAGTTCACTCACGGCCTCGAGCGCCTCCACAGCCTGCCGCCCGGCCGCCGCGACGGAGATCGTGTCGCCCTTCCGGGCGCCGACGGTCAACAGGGCAGTCGGGCTGTTAGCCGGCACCGGGGTTCGGCCGGTGCGGAGGTTGGCGACCGTCACCGTCGCCTCAAAGGCGCTGATGGCGGTGACGAGCATCGAGACCGGTCTCGCGTGCAGGCCGTCGGGGTTCAGCAACGTCACCTCGATCGTGTGTTCCGCCGCCGGGCCGGAGTCGACCGGCAGGCCGGCCGGGTCCTCGTCGCCCAGGTGACTCTGCTTGGCACGAAGAGCACCTCGGGCCTCACGTTCCACTTCGTCAAGGGTGGCGCCACCCGCCGCGCGCACCACTGCCGCCATCAGGCCCTCTACGAAGGGACCGCTGCTGAGCCGGACGGGCAGGTCGGGGTCGTCCGAGAACTCCAGCGCCATTTCCGCGCTCATCACAGCCGATCCCAGATCCATCATCACGAGCACGCCCTCGGGAGAGGAAACCTCGGCGATGGCCTCGGCGACTTTGGACGCGTCCGTTCCGATCACCCCTGCGCCGGCACCGGCTGCGATCGCGATGGCCGGGCCGTTGACCCCGACCATTTCCACTGCGAGGTCCACTGCTGCCTGCGCGAGCCGGGGGCTGTGCGATACCACTACGATTCCGATCACGATCTACTCCTTGTCGAGGATCTCGGCCAGAGCCTGGAAAAGCAGCGACGTCGACGCGGCTCCCGGGTCGATGTGGCCGATGCTGCGTTCCCCCAGGTAACTGGCCCTGCCCTTGCGGGCGATCAGGGGTGCGGTGGCATCCCGCCCCGCTTGTGCAGCGGAGTAGGCAGCACGGGCCGCCGAGGAGATATCGGAGAAAACGACGAGGTCGGCGTCGAACGCGTCGAGCGCGGGAGCGAGGACGTCGAACATGGTCTTATCCCCGGCCTCGGCCTTGCCGCGGGCAACGACGCCGCCCAGCCCTGCACGAAGCGCGGCCGCCAGGCCGGGCGCGTCCAGGGTGCTGACCGGTCCTGCCGAGGTACCGATCCGCAGGAAGAAGGTGCCGTACAGGGGGCCGCTGGCACCACCCACGGACGTCACCAGGGTCATGCCCACGCCCTTGAACAGTTCGTCGACGGCCACGACCGGTGAGGCCTGGATTTTCTCGAGGACCGCATCCATGCCGCGGGTCATGTTCGAGCCGTGGTCCGCGTCGCCGATGGCCGAATCCAGTTCGGTGAGGTAGGAGACCTGCTCGGTCACCAAGTCGCGAAAACGGGTGAGCCAGCCGGTGAGCTGGTCAAGGCTGATCGTGTCATTCGTCATGGTGCTAGATTCCCCAGCGCAGCCCGGCGGTGTTCACCGGCGCATCCCACAGATGAAGCAGGTCCTCGTCGGCCTTGAGGATCGTGACGGAGCAGCCCGCCATGTCCAGCGCGGTGATGTAGTTGCCCACGAGGGAGCGGGCAACCGTGATGCCGGCGGCGTCGAGGATCTTCCTGACTTCGGCATACATGACATAGAGCTCGATCAACGGGGTTCCGCCCAGCCCATTCACCATCACGATCGTCGGGGCGCCGGTGAAGTCCAGGTCGGCGAGGATCGGCTCGACGAGCAGACGGGCAACCTCGGCGGCCCCGGCCAGCGGCACCCGGCGGCGGCCCGGCTCCCCGTGAATGCCCACGCCGATCTCCATCTCGCCTTCGGCAAGTTCGAAGGTCGGTTTTCCGGCCGCGGGAACCGTGCAGCTGCTGAGGGCCACGCCCATGGAACGGCCGGACTCATTGACCTGGCGGGCCACCGCGGTGACGGCCGCGAGGTCGCGGCCTTCCTCGGCTGCCGCACCCGCGATCTTCTCGAGCAGGACAGTGGTTCCGACGCCCCGGCGGCCTGCGGTGAAGGTGGAATCCTCGACCGCGACGTCGTCGTTGACGACCACGACGGCAACCTCGATCCCGGTCTCAGCCGCGGCCAGTTCCGCGCCCATTTCGAAGTTCATCACGTCGCCCGTGTAGTTCTTGACGATGTGCAGCACGCCCGCTCCGCTGTCCACGACTTTCGTGGCCTCGAGCATCTGGTCGGGTGTCGGCGAGGTGAAGACCGCCCCGGCGCAGGCCGCGTCAAGCATTCCCACACCGACGAAACCGCCGTGGAGCGGCTCATGGCCGGTTCCCCCACCAGAGAGCAGGGCGACTTTGCCTGCTCTGGTCGGGTCTGTCCGGTAGATGATGCGGTTGACGTGGTCGACGCGAAGTTCCGGGTGTGCGGCCGCCACGCCGATGAGGGAATCGGCGAGAACCGTCTCCGGGGAATTGATTAGTTTCTTCATGTTGAGACCTCCAGGATTATCTTCATGTTTGCTCTCCGTTGAACTTTTCGAGCTGGATCCGCGAGACACTTTCCCTCGCGACTCAAAGAAATACAGAACGCAATTCGATAATGTCGAATATCCTCCAGAGAGTGGCCCAATGTCAACACGTCGCATGAAGACGCGTTGGTGACGCGGCATACTTAAGGAATCAACCGGAGGTGCAGCTGTGATTCAAGCCATCGATCGTGCGGCAAAAGTGCTGTCGACGTTGCAGGGCGCACGCCACCTCGGCATAACCGAACTCGCCACCGAACTCTGGTTGCCGGTCTCGACCGTGCACGGCATCGTCAAATCGCTGCAGGGCCACGGTCTTGTCGCGCAGGAGCCTGGCGGCACCCGGTACATGCTCGGCCCGGCCCTGCTCAAACTCTCGAATGTCTACCTCGACACGCTCGACGTGCGCGCGCGGGCCATGCGCTGGACCCTCGAACTCGCGCGCAGAACCGGACTGTCCACACGTCTGGGGGTGCAATTGTTCGACGAGGTCATCATCATTCACCACAACCAGCGGCCTGACGGCAGCCAGCAGATGCCCGAAACGGGCCTGTCCATCCCGGCCCACGCCTCGGCAATGGGCAAAGTCCTCCTCGCATACAGTCCGGAATACGCCTCCGGACTGCTGGGGAGGCCCCTGCGCAGTCTCACCGGCGCCACGATCACCGACCCGGCTCAGCTGGCCATCCAATTCGTGTCGATCGTGAGCGACGGCATCGCCACCGAAGAGGACGAGGCCGTGCTGGGCGAGTCGTCGATCGCGGCGCCCGTGGTCGACACCCGCGGCAATGTCATAGCCGCGGTCGCCGTTGTCGTACCGTCGAGCGAGTGGCCTCCCGACTCCAGCGTGCTGAACGGATTGCGTGAGACGGCCCGGAACATCTCCCGGGAACTCGGCGCCAGCACCTGGCCGCCGCGGGCCCTGTAACCGGCCGTCGCCGCGCATCCGCAGTCGTGAGCGCCCATCGCAGGCCGCACTCTCGAACGGGAATTTTTCTATGGCCGACGCGTTGGGATATAACTAGTAGTAGTTATATGAAACGTGCTCCGGGGTCGGTGTAAGTCCGAACCGGCGGTGAAAGTCCGCGACCCGTGCCGCTCCCAAAGCGGAACGGTTGAGCTGGTGAAATTCCAGCACCGACGGTTAAAGTCCGGATGAGAGGCGCACGAGTCGATGGACCATTCCGGTCGGTCGGCGGGTTTCGCAACCCACATGGTGTTCGCCGCACCGAAAACCCGGAGTTCGTTGCACCAACGGACAGGACGGGAATGACGGACCAAGCGGCGCTCGAGGCCACCATGCGGCGTGCGCTCGCGCTGGCCGCGAATGGGCCGGCCACAGGCCCGAACCCCCGCGTCGGCTGTGTTCTCCTCGACGATTCCGGGCAGGTCCTGGCCGAAGGCTGGCATCTCGGCGCCGGAACCCCCCACGCCGAGGTTGTCGCCCTGAGCCGGCTCGCCGCCGGCGCCGCCCGCGGTGCCACCGCCGTCGTCACCCTCGAACCCTGCAACCACACCGGCCGCACCGGCCCCTGCTCGCTCGCCCTGATCGACGCCGGCGTCCGCCGGGTCGTCTACGCCGTCGCCGACCCCGGCGTCGGCTCCTCGGGCGGGGCCGACCGGCTCCACGGCGCCGGAATCGACGTCACCGGCGGGCTGCTCGCCGACGAGGTCGAACCATTCCTCGCCGACTGGCTCGTCGCCGCCCGTCTCGGGCGCCCGTTCGTGACGCTCAAGTGGGCGTCGAGCCTCGACGGGCGCACGGCGGCCGACGACGGGACCAGCCGCTGGATCAGCGGACCGGAGGCCCGGCAGGACGTGCACCGGCGGCGCGCGGCAGCCGGCGCCATCCTCGTCGGCACCGGCACCGCGCTCGCCGACGACCCTGCCCTGACCGCCCGCGACGCCGCTGGAAAGCTTCTGCCCACGCAGCCGGTGCCGGTCGTGATCGGCACCCGCGGCATCCCCAACGACGCCGCCCTCCGCGCCCACCCGCATCCGCCCCTCTTCTTCGCCACCGACGATCTGCTGGCCGTGCTGCACGACCTGCACCGGCGCGGCATCCGTCACGCCTTCATCGAGGGTGGGCCCACTCTCGCCAGTGCGTTCGTCGCGGCCGGGCTGGTCGACGAGTACCTCGTGTACCTCGCGCCCACGCTGCTCGGCGGCGCCCGGCTCGCCCTGGGCGACATCGGGGTGGCCGGCATCACCGACCAGCGCCGCCTGGCCGTCGACCATTACGACCGACTCGGCGACGACCTCCTCGTCGTCGCCCGGCCGAGATAGGACAATCATGTTCACCGGAATCATCGAGGAACTCGGCCAGGTCGAGAAGGTGGAGCGATCCACGGATGCCGCCCGCCTCACCATCCGCGGCCCGAGAGTCGTAGCCGACGCCGGCCACGGCGACTCGATCGCGGTCAACGGCGTCTGCCTCACCGTGGTGGAGCGGACCGGCGACACCTTCACCGCCGACGTGATGGCCCAGACCCTCCTCATGTCCACCCTCGATGCCGCCCGCGCCGGCAGCCCGGTCAACCTCGAGCGCGCCGCCCTCGTCGGCGACCGCCTGGGCGGCCACATCGTGCAGGGCCACATCGACGGCACCAGCACCCTGCTGGCCGTCACCCCCGGTGAGGCCTGGCGGGTGCTGCGGTTCAGCCTCTCCGCCGAACTCGCCCCGCTCGTGGTGGGCAAGGGCTCCATCGCCGTGGACGGCGTCTCGCTGACCGTCAGCAACATCAGCCCGGCGAGCGAACCGGACCAGTGGTTCGAAGTCTCTCTCATCCCCGAAACCCTCACCGTTACGACGCTGGGACAGCGCACGATCGGCGATCACGTCAACATCGAAACCGACATCCTGGCCCGCCACGTGGAGCGCATGCTCGCCCTGGCGGACGCCGGATCGAAAAGGAGCCACTCATGAGCCTCGCCGACATTCCTACCGCGCTGGATGCCCTCCGGCTCGGGAAACCGGTCATCGTCGCCGACGACGAGGGCCGTGAGAATGAGGGCGATGTGATCATCTCCGCCCAGATGGCCACGCAGGAGTGGATCGCCTGGACCGTGCGGTACTCCTCCGGCTTCATCTGCGCGCCGATGACCAACGACCTAGCCGACAAGCTCGATCTGCCGGTGATGGTGCCGAACAATGAGGACCCCCGCGGCACGAACTACACGGTGTCGGTCGACGCGGCCGACCGGCTCAGCACCGGGATCAGCGCGGCCGACCGCGCGCACACCCTGCGCGTGCTGGCCGATCCGGCCTCGACGCCGTCCAGCCTGCACCGGCCCGGCCACATCATGCCGCTGCGTGCGAGGGATGGCGGTGTGCGCGAGCGGGACGGCCACACGGAGGCGGCCGTCGACCTGATGAAACTGGCCGGCCTCGTACCGGTCGCCGGAATTTGCGAGATCGTCGCCGAAGACGGCGAGATGATGCGCCTGCCCGGGCTCCTCGCCCTCGGCGAGCGCGAGGGCGTGCTGGTGATCACCATCAAGGACCTGATCGCCTACCTGCAGGAGTTCCACACCGACACCGAGCTGCCCACAGTCAGCCCGATCCTCGAATCGCCGCGGGTGGACTTCGAGGTGGAGACCACGGTGCCCACCCGGCACGGCTACTTCCAGGTGCGCGCCTACCGGGACCGGATGACCGGCGCCGACCACGTGGCCATCGTCTCCGGCACCCCCGCCGACGGCGCGATCGTGCGGGTGCACTCCGAGTGCCTCACCGGTGAGGCGTTCGGCTCGCTCAAATGCGAGTGCGGGCCTCAACTGGATGCCGCCCTGGAGACCATTCAGGAGCTCGGCGGCGGCGTCGTCGTCTACCTGCGCGGCCAGGAGGGCCGCGGCATCGGGCTGATCAACAAGCTGCGCGCCTACAAGCTGCAGGAGGACGGCCTGGACACCTTCGACGCCAACGTGGCGCTGGGCCTTCCCGCCGACTCCCGAGACTACGGCGCCGCCACGGCCATCCTGCACGACCTGGGCCTGTCCGCCGTGCGGCTGCTGACCAACAACCCGGAGAAGGTGCGCCAGCTCGAGGCGCACGGCATCACCGTGACCGAGCGAGTGCCGCTCGTCGTCGGCGTCGGCACGCACAATCAGGACTACCTGGCCGTCAAGCGCGACCGGATGGGCCACCACATCACAGAAGCAGACATGCTGAAAGGAATCGCACTATGAGCGGAGCAGGCTCCCCGGAGATCGAGATCGACGGAACCGGGCTGGACATCGTGATCGTCGCCGGACGCTGGCATGACGTGATCACCGACGGGCTGATCGCCGGTGCGACCCGGGTGCTCGAGGCATCCGGTGCCCGCTACTCGCTCGTGCGGGTTCCCGGCAGCTTCGAGCTGCCGGTTGCATGCAAGGTGGCCCTCGACAACGGCGCCGACGCGGTTGTCGCGCTCGGCGTGATCATTCGTGGCGGCACCCCGCACTTCGAGTACGTGTCGTCGGCGGCAACGGATGGCCTCACCCGGGTGGCGCTGGACACCGGCAAGCCGGTGGGTTTCGGCGTGCTCACCCTCGACGACGAGCAGCAGGGCCTGGACCGGGCGGGCCTGCCCGGCTCGAAGGAGGACAAGGGCGAGGAGGCGGCCGCGGCGGCCATCGCGACCGCTCAGCTGCTGCAGAAGCTGCGCGAGTAAGACACGACCATAATGCGGCGGCATCCGTATCGTTTCCGGAGCGTGAGCCGAGGATTAGCGGAGCCGAGACTCCGGACGTAGGGTGCAAGGGCGGCTGTCACAAACGGCCGCCCTTCTCGACTTCCCGCACCTGTACTCTCGACCGGAAACGAGACCACGGCGCTGCCGGCGTCGTTCGCCGTCTTCGGCGCGGCCATGGTGGCCCGCCCCATCGGCGCGCTGGTCTTCGGCCACTTCGGCGACAAGAGGGGCCGCAAGGCCACTCTCGTCGGGGCACTGCTGACCATGGGCATCGCAACCTTCCTGATCGGGGTGCTGCCCACCTACGCCATGATCGGCTGGCTCACGCCGGACCTGCTCGTGGTCCTGCGCCTCGCCCAGGGCTTCGCACTCGGCGGGGAGTGGTCCGGCGCCGCGCTGGTCGCGACCGAGAACGCCCCGGTCGGCAAGCGCGCCTGGTACGGCACGTTCCCGCAGGTCGGCGCCCCGCTCGGCTTCATCATCGCCAACGGCCTGTTCCTGGCCATCGCACTGGCCCTGCCCGGTGATGACCCGACCCGCTGACGACCCGACCCGCCCCTCGGACGCGTTCCTCGAGTGGGCGTGGCGCATCCCGTTCCTCTTCTCCGCGGTGATGGTCGTCGTCGGCCTCTGGGTACGCCCGCGCCTGGTCGAATCCGACGCCTTCACACAGGTCGTCGCCACCAAGCGTGTGGAGAAACTGCCGCTCGCGGCCGTGTTCCGGTCGCACTGGCGCCAGCTGATCCTCGGCACCTTCATCATGCTGGCCACTTACGTGCTGTTCTTCGGCGTGTTCACGTTGG
The DNA here is from genome assembly GCF_004402835.1 of Cryobacterium sp. Sr3. Lineage (NCBI taxonomy): Bacteria > Bacillati > Actinomycetota > Actinomycetes > Micrococcales > Microbacteriaceae > Cryobacterium > Cryobacterium sp. Sr3. Next base: position 116,208 of record NZ_SOFA01000041.1, read on the forward strand.
CCTCCGGCCCCTGGGCCGACAGGCACGGGCGCCGCAAGACCCTGATCTTCGTGACCCTGGCGATCATCGGATTCGGCCTGCTCTTCGTGCCGCTGATGGGAATGACCTTCGGGCCGATGGGCGCGCTGCTGCCCGAATTGTTCCCGACCAGCGTGCGCTACACCGGCTCCGCTTTCGCGTACAACATGAGCTCGATCCTCGGGGCGGCGGTGGCTCCGTTCATCGCGATCTGGCTGTGGACCCTCGGCGAGGGCAGCCCGTTCTGGGTCGGCGTCTACCTCTCGGTGATGGCCGTGATCGCCCTGGTCGCCCTGCTGCTGAGCCGCAAGACCCGCGACATCGACATCGAGCACTGACCTGGCTCTCGGCTGGCTCTCGGCCGGCTCTCGGCCAGCTCTCGACCACCGGTGGTCGAACCTGTCGAGACCCGGGTCAGTCGAGGAACAGGGTGCGCAGGCGCCGGGTCGTGAAGGCCAGGCCGAGCAGGATCATAGGTCTCGCCGGTGCGGGTCGAGACGGCGCCCAGCCTGCGCATGGTGGTGGACTTGCCGGCCCCGTTCGGGCCGAGCAGTCCGAAGGATTCGTCGGGCGCCACCTCGAAGGAAATGCCGTCCACGGCGGCGAAATCCTGGTGCCTCGTCACGAGATTCCCGGCCACGACGACGGGCTCCGGCACGGTTCCCTGCTGGAGACCGCCGGGCCCATCCCAAGCGGGATGCGGTTAAGATCATTCAGTGAGTACCCCCAGCAACCCCCGTTCCGCCGCCCGCCCGCCCACCAGCACGGCCGGTCGCACGGCCGGTCGCGGTCGCCTCGGCCGGATGGGGCGCCGCGACGATGCCGGCGGACCCCGCGCGACGTTCAGCCAGTTGGTCCCGTATCTGCTCGAGCACAAGAAGGTGCTCGGCTTCGTCATCGTACTCAGCATCCTCGGCGCCCTCGCCAGCCTCGCCCAGCCGCTCCTGGTCAGCCAGGTCATCACCATCGTGCAGGAGGGTGACGCGCTCGGCAGCCTGGTGTGGGCGCTGGTCGCACTCGTCGTCATCTCCGCCCTGATCAGCGGCTACCAGCACTATCTGCTGCAGCGCACCGGTGAGGGCGTCGTGCTCTCCAGCCGCCGCAAACTGATCGGGCGGATGCTCCGCCTTCCGATCAGCGAATTCGACACCCGCCGCACCGGCGACCTGGTCTCCCGGGTGGGGTCGGACACCACGCTGCTGCGGGCCGTGCTCACCCAGGGTTTGGTCGAGGCGATCGGCGGGTCGCTCACGTTCGTCGGCGCGCTCATCGCCATGCTCGTGATCGATCCGGTGCTGCTCGGCCTGACGGTACTGGTGATCGCCGTGTCGGTGGTCACCGTCACACTGCTGTCGCAGCGCATCCGTGCCGCCAGCCTCGCCGCGCAGGCCAAGGTCGGCGACCTCGCCGCCAGTGTCGAGCGCGCCATCAGCGCGGTGCGCACCGTGCGCGCCTCGAACGCCACCGACCGGGAGATCGCCGCCGTCGAGGAGGACGCCAAGGGCGCCTGGCGGATGGGCATCCAGGTCGCGAGGATCTCGGCCCTCGTCGTGCCGATCGCCGGCATCGCCATGCAGGTGTCGTTCCTGGTCGTGCTGGGCGTGGGCGGCTTCCGCGTGGCCAGCGGCACCATCACGATCGCGGACCTGATCGCGTTCATCCTGTTCCTGTTTCTGATGATCGTGCCGCTCGGCCAGGCGTTCGGCGCGATCACCTCCGTGAACGCCGCGCTCGGCGCCCTCGGCCGCATCCAGGAGATCATCGACCTGCCCACCGAGGACCAGTTCGACCGCGACATCGCCCCTCTGGCCATCACGGTCGGCGCCGCCAACGAGTCGGTGCGGCCGGATGCCCCGGCGATCTCGTTCGAGAACGTGCAGTTCGGCTACCTGGTCGCCTCGGCAGCGACGGATGCCGCGGGTGCGGAGGCCGGGTCGCAGGCCGGGTCGCAGGCCGGTGCTGCCGGTGTCGGCCGTGTTGCCGGCGCCGCAGCCGGTGCGGGGACTATCGGCTCTGCTGCGGCTGCGTCGGCGGATTCCCCCGCTCTTTCCGGTGCCGGGCGTTCCGCTCACACGGCTTCCGATGCCGAGCTCGTCGCCGCCGAGAACGCGATGATCGAGACCGCCGTCGCGGCTCCGTTCGTGCTCGAGACCGCCATCGTAGTTCCGGCCGTGATGGAGGCCGTGCTGGCCGAACCCGACCTCGTCGAGGCAGATCTCGCGGCCGCTGACCGCTCCGCGGCCGCGGCCGACCATGCTGCCGAGCAGGCGACCGAACGGGCGACCGAGCGCAGCGACGCCGACGCCGCCGGCAAGCCCCGCCCGGTGCTCCGCGGCGTCTCCTTCGACGCCCCGCGCGGCAAGCGCACCGCCCTGGTCGGCCCGTCCGGTGCCGGCAAGAGCACCATCCTGGCCCTGATCGAGCGCTTCTACGACCCGACCGGAGGCGTTGTGCGCATGGGGGGACTGGACATCCGCACCCTCGACCGCACCGCGCTGCGCTCGCAGATCGGCTACGTCGAACAGGACGCCCCCGTGCTGGCCGGTTCGCTGAGAGACAACCTGACCCTGTCCACGCCCGACGCCACCGACGAGGAGTGCATCGCCGTGCTGCACGCCGTGAACCTCTCCGAGGTGCTCGAGCGCGACCCGGCCGGGCTGGGCGCGGCGGTCGGCGAGTCCGGCGTGATGCTCTCCGGCGGCGAACGCCAGCGGCTGGCGATCGCGCGCGCCCTGCTGGCCGCGCCGCCCATCCTGCTGCTGGACGAGTCCACCTCGAGTCTCGACGGCGTCAACGAGCAGAAGATGCGGGCCGCGATAGACGCGGTCGCCGTGGACCGTACCCTGATCGTGATCGCGCACCGCTTGTCGACCGTGGTCGACTCCGACCAGATCGTGGTGCTCGACCACGGTCAGGTCATCGGCACCGGCACGCACTCCGAGCTGGTCGCCTCGACGCCGCTCTACCGCGAGCTCGCCAAGCACCAGCTGCTCGTTTAGCCTGGACTGCCCGAACCAATTCGACGGAGAATTTAGTCGAAACCGCCAGTTTTGGGCCTGAAACACCCGATCTAGCCAAAATCTCCGTCGAATTCGTTAGGCGCATGTGACCCTGTCAGCGCGCGGACAGCGGGTAGGTGGGCGGGTAACAGGGCGGGTAGTAGTGCGGCCGGGACCGCGGGCGGTCAGTGGCGCGCGAAGCGCAGGGTGACCAGTTGGAAGGGACGCAGCTCGAGCGTCAGCGCGGAGCCATCGGCGGCGAACGGAGCCCGCGGCGCGGTCAGGGGGCGTTCCAGCAGGTCGGTTTCGGTGGCATCCGTCGCGGCGAAGTGACGGATGACCCGCACCCGCACCCGCGACCCGTGCGCCTCGTAGAGCCGCACGATCAGATCCCCGCTGCGGTCCTCGGCCAGCTTGACCGCCTCGACCATGACGGCCGGGTGGTCGACCTCGATCAACGGATCCACGCGGGCCGCTCTCACCCCGGTCACCGAACAAAGCGGCAGGTTCAGCCGGTACCCCTCCGCGACCGCCTCGGGGATACCGGCGCCGGCCCGCAGCGACACGGATGCCCGGTGCACCGCCGGGCGCAACCGCGCCCGCACGAACCGGTCGATGCGTTTCTCCACGAGTCCGCCGTCGTCTTCCACCGCACCTGCGACTTCCCGCCGGGCACCGCCGCCCGACTGACAGCAGCGTACGACCGCCCCCCGGCCCCACACGTCCGCCACTGCGGGCGCTCGTGAACTAATTCGACGGAGATTTTCGGATCTGAAGCGGTTTACACACCCGAAACAGCCCCACGGGAGCAAAATCTCCGTCGAATTCGTCAGCAACGGATGCCGCAGCGCACCAGCGGCGCCGAGCTCCGCTACGCGTTTCGGAGGTTGTAGCGCACGCTCGCGAGCTCGGAGAGCAGCGCCGGCGGCACCCGGTCGCCGAACTTGGCGAAGTACTCCTCAGTGAGGTCGCACTCGGCCAGCCAGGAGGCCGGGTCGATCGCAAAGAGCTGCTCGACATCCGCGTCGGCCAGGTCCAGACCCTTCAGGTCGAGGCCACCCTGGACCGGGAGGTGTCCGATCGGGGTGTCCACGGCATTCGCGAAGCCTTCGACGCGGCGCACGATCCACTCGATCACGCGGGAGTTCTCGCCGAAACCGGGCCAGAGGAAGCTTCCGTCCGCGCCCTTGCGGAACCAGTTCACCTGGAAGATCTCCGGCGCCTTGCCGCCGAGACCACGGCCGACCTTGAGCCAGTGCGCCCAGTAGTCCGCCATGTTATAGCCGCAAAAGGGGAGCATCGCGAACGGGTCGCGGCGCAACTCGCCGACGGTGCCCTCGGCGGCCGCGGTCTTCTCCGAGGAGATGGTCGCGCCCATGAACACGCCGTGCTTCCAGCTGCGGGCCTGGGCCACCAGCGGCACGTTCGTCGCGCGGCGTCCGCCGAAGAGGATGGCGTCGATCGGCACGCCGCCGAAGGCCTCCCAGTCGTCGGCGATCGACGGGCACTGCGCCGCAGCAACCGTGAAGCGGGAGTTGGGGTGGGCGGCCGGGCGGCCGGAGGCGGGCGTCCAATCCTTGCCCTCCCAGTCGATCAGGTGGCTGGGAGTGGTCTCGGTCAGACCCTCCCACCACACGTCGCCGTCGTCGCGCAGTGCGACGTTCGTGAAGATCGTGTTGCCCCAGACGGTGGCCACGGCGGTCGGGTTGGTGACCTCGCCGGTTCCGGGGGCCACACCGAAGAAGCCGGCCTCCGGGTTGATCGCGTACAGCCTCCCGTCGGGCCCGGGGCGCAGCCAGGCGATGTCGTCGCCAATGGTCTCGACCTTCCACCCGGGGATGGTCGGGCGCAGCATCGACAGGTTCGTCTTGCCGCAGGCCGACGGGAAAGCCGCGGCCAGGTGCGACACGCCGCCCTCCGGGGAGGTTACCTTGATCAGGAGCATGTGCTCGGCCAGCCAGCCCTCGTCGCGGGCCATGACGGATGCGATCCGCAGCGCGAACGACTTCTTCGAGAGCAGTGCGTTGCCGCCGTAGCCCGAGCCGAAGGACCACACCTCGCGGGTCTCCGGGAACTGCACGATGTACTTGGTGTCGTTGCACGGCCAGGAGACGTCCCTACGGCGGCGCCCCTCGGCGTCGACCAGCGGGTAGCCCACGCTGTGCACGGTGTGCACCCAGGGGGCTCCGGCCTCGATCATGTGCAGCACCTTCTGGCCCATGCGCGTCATGATGCCCATGTTCAGCACCACGTAGGGCGAGTCGGTGATCTCCACGCCGAGCTGGGAGATGGGGCCGCCAAGCGGGCCCATCGAGAACGGCACGATGTACATCGTGCGCCCGCGCATGCTGCCCGCGAAGACTCCCTGCAGCTCGCCCCGCATCGCGTCCGGGTCGGCCCAGTTGTTGGTGGGGCCGGCATCGCCCGGGTCGACCGAGCAGATGAAGGTGCGGTCCTCGACGCGCGCCACGTCCGACGGGCTCGTGCGGGCCAGGTAGCTGTTGGGGCGCCACTCCGGGTTCAGGTGAATGAGCTTGCCCTCGGCTACGAGCTGTTTCGCGAGCACATCGGCTTCGCGCAACGATCCGTCGCACCAGACGACGGCGTCGGGCTGGGTCAGCCGGGCAATTTCGTCCACCCAGGCCTGAAGGTTGGGGTCGGTGGTGCCGGCAACATAGCGGGACTCGCCCCCGCCGGTCTCAAGTCGGGAATTCGCGATTGTCATCTCCTGGCCTTTCGTGGTCAATCCGGCGTGAACCAGTGGTCTGCAGTCGTGGGGGGACGCAAATACGCCTCCCCTCTCCACAATGATCCACCGATGCCACCGGTGCCGGAAGTGCTCAGGTTAAGAACAGCGAATCTTTCGTTATCGTTAAGGAATGTCGACACGTGCCGCTGATCTGATCACCCTGGGACTCCGTGTCCGTCATTTCCGGGCCGAGCGCGGCTTCACGCTCGACCAGCTCGGCGAGCAGGTCGGCATGGCCGGGAGCCAGCTCTCCCTGATCGAGAACGGCCGCCGCTCCCCCAAGCTGTCGACGTTGCAGGACATTGCCACCGCCGTCGACGTGGAGCTCACCGACCTGCTCAAAAACGAAGCGCCGAACACGCGGGCCGCACTCGAGATCGAGCTGGAGCGCGCGCAGCGCAATCCGCTCTACGGCGCCCTCGGCCTGCCGCGGGTGAAGATGACCAAGGGCATGCCGATGGCGGCGCTCAAGTCCCTTCTCGGTCTGCACCGCGAACTCGCCCGCCGCGCCAGCGAAGCCATCGCCACGCCGGAAGAGGCCCGTCGCGCGAACACGGAACTGCGCGAACAGATGCGCGAACAAGATAATTTCATGCCCGACATCGAGCAGCTCGCCGAAGACCGAGTGCGGGCATCCGGGCATGTGTCGGGCGCCCTCACCCACCGGGAGGTCAGCGTGATGGCCGAGCAGCTCGGCTTCAACCTCATCTACGTCAATGACCTGCCCGGCTCGACTCGGTCGGTCACCGACCTGGTCAATCACCGCATCTACCTGCCGCCGGCGTCGATCCCCGGCGGTCACGGCTTGCGCTCGATGGCGCTGCAGGCCATGGGGCACCGGCTGCTCGGCCACGAGCGGCCGGGCAGCTACGCCGAGTTCCTCTGGCAAAGGCTGCAGATCAACTACTTCGCGGCCGCCTGCCTGATGCCGCAGGCGGCATCCGTCGCGTTCCTCTCCCACGCCAAGCGCGAACGCGAGCTCTCGGTCGAGGACTTCCGCGACGCCTTCGGGGTGACCCACGAGGCCGCGGCGCTGCGACTGACGAACCTGGCGACCTCGCACCTGGACATGCCGCTGCACTTCCTGCGCGTCACCGGCGACGGCGCCCTGCAGAAGGGCTACGAGAACGACGACCTTCCCCTGCCGGCCGACGTGACCGGCTCGATCGAGGGCCAGTTCGTCTGCAAGCAGTGGAGCGCCCGCAGCGCCTTCACCCACACCAACCGCACCACCGAGTTCTACCAGTACACCGACACGCCGGCCGGCACCTTCTGGTGCGCCACCCAGACCGGGGCGACGGATGCCGGCGAGTTCTCGATCAGCGTCGGCGTGCCCTTCGTGCAGGCCAAGTGGTTCCGCGGCCGGGAGACCACGCAGCGGGCGGTGTCCCGCTGCCCGGACGAGTCCTGCTGTCGCCGCCCGGCCTCCGAGGTCTCCTCGCGCTGGGCCGGCAAGGCCTGGCCGAGCGCCCGGCTGCACGCGCACGTGCTGTCGCCGCTGCCCAGCGGCACCTTCCCCGGCGTCGACGACACCGAGGTTTACGAGTTCCTCGAGGCGCACGCCGCGGAGTAGTGGGGATCCTGGCGCTGAGCCACTTACGTCGTCGGGTCATCCGTCGACGAAGACGACTTCGTCTCCGTCTCCGTCGAACGAATTCGACGGAGATTTTGGCAGAAACGGTCCCGAACGCTCCGAAACTGCTTCTTTTTGCGAGAATCTCCGTCGAATTGGTTCGATACCGGACACGGCGCTCCCTCGGTGATGAACAGCGTACGCTCGGCGCGGACAGGGGACGACGGGCGGCACGGCGAGGGGCAGGGCCCGACGGAGCGGCCCGACGGGCGGCAGGGCGAGGGTCAGGGGCGGGCGGCGAACGCGGTGGCGGTGCCACGGGCGGTGAGGCTGACCCGGCTGCCCACGACGGTGCCCATCGTGCCGTGCTGCCTTACGTGCACCAGCGTCCCGGGGCTCTGCGTCCCGGGGCTCTGGGGGAAGCCGGACGCCGGGGCGCCCACGCAGAACAGGCGCACCGCCAGCTGCACCTCGGGCCCGTAGAAATCGACCGCTTCGACCTGGCCGGTACAGGAGGCGGCGGCATCCGCCCCTCCGGACTCGCAGTGCTCGACCATGATCTGCTCCGGGCGCAGCATGATGCAGGCGTCGCCGCGCAGGCTGGTGGGGGCGACCGCGACTGTGCCCAGCGCGCAGGCGGCGAAACCGTCCGAGATGGTGGCCGGCAGCACGACCGCGTCGCCGAGGAACCGGGCCGTGAACAGGTCGACGGGGCGCCAGTAGACCTCGCGCGGCGGCCCGACCTGGCAGAGGTTGCCGTCGCGAAGCACCGCGAGCTGGTGGGCGAAGCTCATCGCCTCCGCCTGGTCGTGGGTGACGAGCACCGTGGTGATGCCGACGCGCTCCAGCGTTTCGGCGACGATGTCGCGGGTTGCCGCCCGCAGTCCGGCATCGAGGGAGGAGAACGGTTCGTCGAGGAGCATCACCCGCGGCTGGCGGGCGAGGGCCCGCGCCAGGGCCACGCGCTGCTGCTGGCCGCCGGACAGTTCGTCGGGGCGGCGGGCGGCGAAGTCGGGCCTCAGCGACACCATCTCGAGCAGCTCGCTCACGGCACGGGCGCGTTGCTTGCGGGTGCCGCCGCGGAGCGCCGGGCCGAGGCCGAACGCGATGTTCTGGCCCACGGTGAGGTGCGGGAACAGGGCGCCGTCCTGCGCGACGAAGCCGATCCCGCGCCGATGCGCGGCCACGGCCGCGCCCGGGCCGGCCACAGTGCGACCGAGCACGCTGATGGTGCCCGAGTCGGGCAGCTCGAAGCCGCTGATCAGGCGCAGCAGGGTGGTCTTGCCCGACCCGGACGAGCCGACCACGACCGTGCGGCTACCCTCCGGCACCGAGAGGGCGATGTCCTCGAGGATACGGCTGCTGCCGAAGCTCTTGTTGACCCCGGACAGTTCGATGGCGGCGGTCATGACACGCTCGTCAGCCGGGAGCGGGCGAACAGCAGGTAGGTGACCGGCAGGCTCAGCACGATCATCAGCAGGGCGTAGGGCGCGGCGCCGACGTAATTGATGTCGTTCACCTTCGACCAGAACTGTATCGCGAGGGTGCGGGTGCCGCTCGGGGCCAGCAGCAGCGTAGCGGTCAGCTCGGTGACGATGCCGAGGAACACGAGCGCCCCCGCGGCCAGGGCCGAGGGCGCGAAGAAGCGGGTGGTGACACTGAGGAACGCGGCGAACGGATGCTTGCCGAGCGACCGGGCCGCCTCCTCCAGTCCGACCGGAACCTGTGCGAGCCCGGCCCGGAGGTTCACCAGCGCGCGCGGCAGGAACATCAGCAAGTACGTCACGATCACCAGCACGGTGGTCTGGTAGAGCGGCTGCACGAAACGGATGCTGATGGTCACCAACGCGAGGGCCGTGACGATCCCAGGGAGGGAACTGGTGAGGTAGTTGACCGATTCGAGGCCGCGGGACAGCCGGCTCGGGTAGCGCACCGCGAGGAACGCGATCGGGAACGCGAGTACACAGGTGACCGCGGCGCCGACGAGGCCGTAGCCCACGGTCTGCAGCAGGGCCTGGACCAGCACGGCATCGGTCCACACGATTGCGCCGCCCTGGTAGAGCCAGCGGATGACGCTCCAGAACGGGACTCCGATCGCGAGTGCGAACAGCCCACCGAGGAACAGGTAGCCGACCGGCGTGAAGGCGCGGAGGGAGCGCCGCGGCGTGACCCGGGCCACACCCGAGCCGATGCGGGCGTACCGGGAGCGTCCGCGGGCACCGGACTCCCCGATCAACAGGAACAGGCACAGCAGCACGAGAACGCCGGCGAGGGCGTTGGCCGCGGGGCCGTTGAACGTGGACCGGTACTGCTCCACGATGGCGGTGGTGAAGGTGTCAAAGCGGATCATCGCGAACGCGCCGTATTCGGAGAGCAGGTGCAGCCCTACCAGCAGGGCGCCGCCGAGGATCGGCAGCCGCAACTGGGGCAGGATGACGCGGAAGAAGACGCCCCAGGCACCGCTGCCGAGCGACTCTGCTGCCTCTTCGACCGTGGGGTCCAGCCGACGGAGCGCGGCGACGCAGGGCAGGTAGACCAACGGGAAGTACGACAGGGTGGCGATCAGAACCCCGGACCAGAGCCCGTTCAAGGAGGGTACGGCGCTTACCCAGCCGTAGCTGTTGACGAAGGCCGGCACCGCGAGCGGCGTCGCCAGAAGCACGGCGAACACCCGGTGGCCGCGCAGGGAGGTACGGCCGACCAGCCACGCGGCGGCCACCCCGATCGCCGCGGTCAGCGGCACCGTGATCACGACCAACCCGATCGTGTTCAGGAGCAGTTCGCCGACCCGCGGCCGGAACACGAGCGCCGAGAGAGTCGGCCAACCGGTCAGGATACCGGTGACGATGACGTAGCCCAGCGGCAGCAGCCCGAGCACGGACACGGTGACGGCGGCCGCCACGATGAATGGTGACGGTCGTTTGCCGACCCGGCCGGCGGCATCCGTGCGCCCCGCAAGCCCCGTTGCGCCGGTTTCGGCGACGGCTCCGCGACCGGTGTCCGACGGGTCGGGCGCCGGTTTCGCGGTCGGGGGGGCTGCAGGTATCACCAGTTTCAGCCTAGAGGAAACCGGCCTCGGTCATCAGATCGGTGACCTTGGTGCTGTTGAGTTTGGACGGGTCGATGACGGGGGCGTCGAGTTCGCGAAGCGGCACCATCGCGGAGTTCGCGTCGACCGCGTCGGAAACGGGGTACTCGAACGAGGTGCCGGTCTTCAGGATTTCCTGGCCGGCCTTGCCGGTGATGAAAGCGAGGAACGCCTGAGCGGCCACGGGGTTCGCGCTGGTCTCGAGCACTCCGCCGCCGGAGACGCTGACGAACGCACCGGGATCCTGGTTCTTGAAGTAGTGCATCTGGGTGCTGGAGCTGTTCTCGCCCGTACCGGCCTGGTCTGCGAACCAGTAGTAGTGGTAGATCACGCCGCCGGGGATCTCACCCGCGTTGACGGCCTTCATCACGGTGCTGTTGCCTTTATAGACGACCGCGTTCTCCTTCATGGCCGCGAGCCAGTCACTCGTTGCGGCTTCGCCCTTGAGCTCGAGGAGCGCACTGACGATGGCTTGGAAGTCGGCGCCGGAGGGCGACGCGGCCCAGCGGCCGGCCCAGGCCGGGTCGGCGAGGTCGAGCAGCGAGGCCGGCAGTTCGCCCGCGCTGATCATGCTCGGGTTGTAGGCGAACACGGTCGAGCGGGCGGCAATGCCGGTCCAGGTGCCGGTGGACGGCTGGAACTGCTTGGGAACTTGGGCCAGCGTGGCGTCGTCGACCGGGGCGAACAGGCCGGCCTTGTCGACGAGGCTGATCGCGGGCGAGTTCTCGGTGAGGAACACGTCGGCCTTCGACGCGGCGCCTTCCTGCACGAGCTGGTTGCCGAGTTCCGAGTCGTCGCCGTTGCGGAGCGTGACGGTGACGCCGGTCTCCGCGGTGAATTCGTCGGCCCAGGCCTGGGTCAGTTCCTCGTGCTGGGCGTTGTAGACCGTGATCGAACCCGACGGGGTGGACGCGTCGGTAGCACCAGGACTGGATTCCTCAGGTGCGCTGCACCCGGTCACCCCGAGCAGGGCCACCGTTCCGATAGCGGTAAGCAGTGCCCAGCGGCGTGTCAAGATCATCGTGTTGCGTCCCTACTGTCGTGCGGGCATGACCCGCAGTGCTTTTAGGTAAGCCTACCCTAAAGAAATTGGCGTCGTCGGGGCCGCAGGGGAATACACAGGCTCGGCCCCGGTCAGCGGGGCGGCATCCGGATGGCACCGTCGAGCCGGATGGTGTCGCCGTTAAGCATCGGGTTCTCGACGATGTGCCGCACGAGCGCGGCGAACGCGGCCGGGTTGCCGAGCCGGGAAGGGTGTGGGACCTGCGCCGCGAGGGACTCGCGCACGTTCTCGGGGAGCCCCTGAAGCAGCGGGGTGTCGAAGATGCCGGGCGCGATCGCCACCACCCGGATCAACGATCGGGCGAATTCGCGGGCGAGCGGCAGGGTCATCGCGGCGACGCCGCCCTTCGAGGCGGCATAGGCCGCCTGACCGATCTGCCCGTCGAAGGCTGCGACGGATGCCGTGTTCACGATCACACCGCGCTCCGGGACGGTGCCGGCCGTCTGGTCGATCGTGCCGGGGGTGCCGTCCGTGCCGTTCGTCCCGGGGGCTCCGTCCGTGCCGCCGATCGGGCTGGTAGCCTGCATGGCGGCCGCGGCCAGCCGGATCACGTTATACGTGCCGACGAGGTTGATGCGAATGACCCGGTCGAAGTCGTCCAGCGGCAGCGGGGCCCCGGTGCGGTCGACGGTGCGCTGGCCGGGGGCGATGCCGGCACAGTTGACCACGATGCGCAGCGGGGCGATCGCGGCGGCGGCGTCGACGGCGGCCTGCACGTCCTCGGTGCGGGTGACGTCACCCGGCACGAAACACGCCCGGCCGCCGATCACGACCGCCGCCTGCTCCCCACTGGTGCCGGGCAGGTCGAGCAGCACGACCGCTGCCCCAGCGTGGGCCAGGGCGGTGGCGGTGGCCAGCCCGAGGCCGGAGGCGGCTCCGGTGACGAGGGCGGAGCATCCGTCGACGCGCATCTCAGAGCCGTTCGATGATGGTGGCGTTGGCCATGCCGCCGCCCTCGCACATGGTCTGCAGGCCCCAGCGGCCGCCGGTCAGTTCGAGGTGGTTGAGCAGGGTGCCGAGGAGCCGGGTGCCCGAGGAGCCGAGCGCGTGGCCGAGTGCGATGGCCCCGCCGCGCGGATTGAGCAGGGCCGGGTCGGCGCCGAGTTCGCGCAGCCAGACCAGCGGCACGGTGGCGAACGCCTCGTTGACCTCGTAGGCGTCGAGGTCGTCGATGCTGAGACCGGAGCGCTCCAGGATGCGCCGGGTCGCCGGGATCACGCCCGTGAGCATCAAGAGCGGGTCGCTTCCGGTCACCGCGAAGCTGTGGAACCGGGCGCGCGGGTTGAGGCCGAGCTGGGCGGCGCGTTTGGCGCTCATGATCAGAGCCGCGGAGGCGCCGTCGGTGAGCGGCGACGAGTTGCCGGCGGTGATGTGCCAGTCGAGTTTTGGGAAGCGGGCGGCGAGGGCGTCGGTGCGGAACGCCGGCGGCAGGGCGGCCAGGGAGTCGAGGGTGGTGCCGGGGCGGATGGTCTCGTCGGCGGCCACGACCCGGCCGTCCCGCAGAGTCGTCGGCCGCAGTTCGCCGTCGAAATCGCCGCGTTCGGCGGCGGCCGCGGCGAGGCGGTGCGAGCGGGCGGCGAAGGCATCCAGTTCGCCGCGGCCCAGTTTCCACTTCTGGTTCATCAGCTCGGCCGAGACGCCCTGGTTGACGAGCCCGTCAGGGTAGCGGTCGCGCATCAGCGTGCCGTGCGGATTCGGGATCTGTACACTCTGCTGGTTCTGGTGGCTCTGCCCGCCTTGCTGGTTCTGCGGGCTCTGCCCGCCTTGCTGGTTCTGCGGGCTCTGCCCGCCTTGCTGGTTCTGCGGGCTCTGCCCGCCTTGCTGGTTCTGCGGGCTCTGGGCCGTGCCGAGCGACGAGCCCAGCGGCACGCGGCTCATCGATTCGACGCCGCAGGCGATGACGATGTCGTAGCTGCCGGCCATCACGCCCTGCGCGGCGAACGTGGCCGCCTGCTGGCTGGATCCGCACTGCCGGTCGATGGTCGCGCCGGGCACCGAGTCGGGAAAACCCGCGCTGAGCAGGGCGGTGCGGGTCACGTTGTAGCCCTGCTCGCCGACCTGGCTGACGCAGCCGCCGATCACGTCGTCGACGAGCGCGGGATCGAGCCCGTTGCGGGTGACCAGTTCGCTCAGCACCCCGGCCAGCAGGTCCGCGGGGTGCACGCCCGAGAGGGCGCCGCCCGGTTTGCCTCGACCCGACGCGGTGCGCACGACATCGACAATGACAGCCTCGTTGCTCATGACCTCAGCCTAGGCTTCTGGTGCCACCGCGGCGCGGAGCGGGGAGCGCGTGTGGGCTGTGGGCTGCGGGCTGCGGGCTGCGGGTGTGGTTCGGGCTCCGCATGGGGTACGGGCTGCGCATGGGGTACGGACCGCGCGTGGGGTTCGGGCTGCGCATGGGGTACGGGCTGCGCGTGGGGTACGGACCGCGCGTGGGGTACGGGCTGCGCATGGGGTACGGGCTGCGCGTGGGGCTAACTCAGGAGATCCGGTGGGGAAGCCGTCGTCCGGCGGGTTCCGCCGCACTGGTCCGGGGGCTAACAGAACGCGGCCGACGTATCTCCTGAGTTGGCCACAAACGCGGCAGGACAGGGACGTGCGGGTGTGGCGTCCGGGTGTGGCGTGCGGCGGTGAGCCGTGCAGGTTCGGGTGTGACGTGCGGATGTGGCGTGCGGGTGTGGCGTGCGGGTGTGGCGTGCGGGTGTGGCGTGCGGCGGTGAGCCGTGCAGGTGCGGGTGTGGCGTGCGGCGGTGAGCCGTGCAGGTTCGGGTGTGGCAGGCGGGGCGTCAGCCCGAGAGCGCCCACATCGCGACGGCGCTGGCGGCGGCCACGTTGAGGGAGTCGATGCCGTGCTTCATCGGGATCTGCACCACGGTGTCGGAGGCCGCCAATGCGTCCGGGGTGAGCCCCTCACCCTCCGCGCCGAGCAGCAGCGCCAGCCGCTCGTGCTCGTGCCCGGGGAAGTCGCGCAGGCTCACGGCATCCGTTGTCAGGGCGAGCGCGGCGAGGTGGAAACCGTGCCGAGTGAGCAGCGCGCGGGTACTCGGCCAGTCGCCGACGCGGGTCCAGGGCACCTGCAGCACGGTGCCCATCGAGACGCGGATGGCGCGACGGTAGAAGGGGTCGGAGCAGCGCGGTGTGACCAGGATCGCGTCGGCGCCGATGGCCCCGGCGGAGCGGAAGATCGCGCCGACGTTCGTGGGGTCGGACACATTCTCGAGGATCACGATGCGGCGGGCGCCGGCGAGTAGCGACTCCGGGTCGGGCAGCTCGGGCCGGTGCATCGAGGCGATCACGCCGCGGTGCAGCACGTAGCCGGTGAGCTCGGCGAGAAGCGCCCCCGGGCCGATGAAGACCGGCACGTCCTCGCCGGCGAGGGCGCCGGCCTCCGGGGCGGTGTTGCCGAGTGTGAGCACCGACCGCGGCCGATGTCCGGCGCGCAGGGCCCGCTCGAGAACCAATGCTGATTCGGCTATATACAGGCCGTGTTCGGTACCGCGCGCCTTTTTCAGTGCCACATCGGTGAGATGGGCGTAGTCCGCAAGCCGCGGATCGCTGAGGTCGCTGATCTCGATGACGGGCATCCGATCAGTCTAATCGCGGGGCGGGGGCGGGTGGCTGGATGCGGGGCGCCTCGGGGCTAACTCAGGAGATCCGGGCGGCGGACGGCAGCCGGCACCCGGACCAGTGCGGCGATCCCACGGATGCCGCGGCGCATCTCCGGAGTTAACCGCACCCTTCATCCGCCCGTCGGGCACGGACAGCCTGGGTGCCCCGGCGCCCGAGTGGCCCCGCCGGTAGCGGATTCACGGCCCCCGGAGCACAGGCAACGGCTTCGGCCGGGCTTCGATTTGCAGGAGTTATGTACCGGTAAGGGTTGCGCCCTGGGGCTAACTCAGGAGATCCGGGCGGGGGGACGGCAGCCGGCACCCGGACCAGTGCGGCGATCCAACGGATGCGGCGGCGCATCTCCTGAGTTAGCCGCACCGCTCGACGTGTCGGCACGGTCCCGTGTGACCGGTCCTAGGTGATCGGTCCTGGCGGCACTGTGCTGTCGGCCGGGTCGTGTGATGGTGAGATCATGGCTGCGGATTCCTCCCGGTCAGGGGGTGCCCGGCATCCGTCAGCAACCGGTCAGCGACAGGAACATCCCCGCGGCCATCAACGTCATCGCCAGCGCCATACTCAGGTGCTGGGCCGACTCCAGTCGGAGCGTGGCCGGCTCGACCCCCGACCCGGTCGGGCGGCGCGCCGACCGCACGGCGCTGGCCGCGGGGGCAACGGATGCCGCAGCCAGCAGCACCACAAGCCAGGCCGGCAGCGTTCCGCCGTCGGTGATCGCCGGCGCGTGCCCGGCATGGGCGCCGTTTCCCACAGCGGTCCCGGCGGCAACGGGCGCAGCGGCAGCGGTGGCACTAGCCGTGGCACTGGTTCCGGCGCCAGCGCCGGCCACCGCGACCGAGCCAACCGAAGCCGCCCACCGCGACCGAGCCAACCGAAGCCGCCGTAGCCTTAGTCGACGCCGCCGGCAGCATCGCGACCCACATTACGGACATCAGCAGCAGCGATACGGCGTGATGCGCGGCGGGCATGCGGTGCCGCCGGTCAAGTAGGGACAGCAGCGCCGCCCCGCCCAGGAGCCCCGCCCAGGCCAAGGAGCCGAGCAGCTTCATGCCCGGCAGCACCATGTCGGCGCACGAGACGGTCATGACGACCATGGTGGGAGCCGCGACCAGGGCGCGGCCCGGCATCCGGAGCCCGGTGAGCGCACACGCCGCTCCCAGGCCGGACGCCGCGACGGCGGCGACCAGGCACACGGACACCCAGATCGCGGTCATTTCGGCTCACGATAGGCCGGTCTCCCCCGTGGGTCTTGCCTGTCAGCGCACGGAGGCGCGGCGGCAGCGCACGGATGCGCGCAGCGAGGCGACAGCGCTCCGTGTGGCTAACTCAGGAGATTCACCGCGGCGAAACCACCATCCCGCACCTGTGGCGCACGGGTCCGCACTGGCCCGTGCCGAATCGGCCGCCCCGATCCCGGAACTCCTGAGTTAGCCTCCGCGAACCCGGCATGACTTCTGCACGCTGGTGGGGGCGCCGGCCCGGGCCGCCGAAAGACCCGGACGGGGGCGCGATGCGGCCCCCCACAATTTGCAGGAGATATGCACGAGGAGGATTCGGACCCGAGGACCGGGAACCCTCGCGCGCGGGCGCGCCGTCACGGTGGTGTGGCCAACTCAGGAGACGCGCCGCACCACCCCCTCGCTCCCCGCACTGGTCCGGGCGACGGATGCCGCGCGGCACCCGAGTCTCCTGAGTTGGCCACACACACGCACACACGCACGCACGCACGCGCACGCACACTCCGAGTGCATAGCTCCTGGGGCGACCGCGGGCCCTGAACCACGAATGCGAGAATGGCACCGTGTCGACGTCAATGAGCGGGGTAACGGGATGAGCGAGCAGAGCAAGCCCAGCGGGCCCAGTGCCAACGGCCCGAACGGTGCGCCGCATCTGCAGACCCTGTCGCGCGGCATCCGCGTGCTCGAGATTCTCGCCGACGCCGACGAGGCCCTGACCATTGCCGACGTGGCCGCCGCCCTCGGCGTGCACCGCTCGATCGCCTACCGAATATTACGCACGTTGGAGGACCATGGGGTCGTGATCCGGGATGCCGCGGGCGCCGTACGCCTCGGCCCACGGATGGCCGCGCTCGCCCGCGGTGTCTCCCGCGGTCTGCAGGCCGCGGCGCTGCCCGAGCTGACGAGCGTCGCGAACGAGTTGGGGATGACAGCCTTCGTGACCGTGCTGGACCGGGCGGAGGTCGTCACTCTGGTCAGCGTGGAACCGCGGCAGGCGCACGCCACGGTCGCGCAGCGCCCCGGCACGCGGCATCCGCTCGGCCGGGGTGCACCCGGGATCGCCATCCAGTCCCTGCTCACGGCGACCCAGTGGGTGAACCTCGGCGAGGGCGTCCGCCGAGGCGAGGCCGCCGACGTGCGCGCGCGCGGCTTCGCCACCAGTCATGACGAGGTCATTCCGGGGCTGGCCTCCGTGGCGGTGCCGCTGGTCATGCCCGGCGAGGCACCGGCGGCTCTGGCGGTCGTCTACCTCGGCACCGGGCAGAGTGACGCCGCGATCGGCGCGCGTCTTGTGACGGCCGCGGCCGTAATTGCAGCCGACCTTCGCTAATTGCCGCCACACCGGGCCAGACGCGGGCGCTTCGACCGGGCGGGCGCCGACCGGGCGGGCGCCGCCGACCGGGCGGGCGCCGCCGACCGGGCGG